>CAYTME010000057.1:0-1135 GCA_964438415.1 uncultured Pleurocapsa sp.
CTGTCGCCCACGTGGCCGACGATCGCCCACTCTCCGAGCACGAGCAGACAGTCGGGCTGTTCGGCGCGCAGGACTTTTTCGCTCTCGATCAAGACCTGACCGATGATCTCGGCGAACGTTTCGCCGCGCACACCCAGATAGTGATCGGGTGCGCGCACGCCCAGCTCGTCGAAAAAGATGTCGCTCAGGCGGCGGTCGAAGTTCTGCCCCGTGTGCACCAGCACGTGATCGCAGAGCGCATCGAGCCGCGCGATGACCAAGCTGAGACGGATGATTTCCGGGCGCGTGCCCAGGATGGTCATCACCTTCATCGCAGCAGCTCGGTCTGTTCGCTGAAATCGACCTGTCCGATCAGCAGCTGATGCCGTTCCAGGAAGTCACGCAGCGGTTCTGCCGCCATCAAGTCATCGGCGCTGCTGTACTCATCGCACAGGGGACGCGCGCCGGTTTCGACAGTCTGAAGCTCCGGCAGGATCGGCAGGATGACGTAATAGCCGTCGCGCTCGGTCGTGCGATGTGCCTCCTCTTCGGAGACGAGGATCTCGTGCACCTTTTCCCCAGGCCGCACGCCGATGACTTGCACGTCGATCGGGCGGTCACCGATCAGCACGTGGGCGATATCGACCACGCGCGCCGCCGGGATGCGCGGGATGTAGGTTTCGCCGCGCTGGCCGCCGCGCACCGCCGCGAAGATGACATCGACCGCATCGTCGAGGCTGAGCAGGAAGCGCGTCATCTCTGGCGTCGTGATCGTGACCGGGCCGCCGCTGCGGATCTGCTCGTGAAAGAGCGGGATGACCGACCCGCGCGAGGCGAGCACATTGCCGTAGCGGACGCAGACGAAGCGCGTCCGCGGTGAGTCGAGGTTGGCGCGGATGAAGATCCGCTCTTGGATGGCCTTGGTCATGCCCATCATGTTGACGGGTTTGCAGGCCTTGTCGGTCGAGATGCCGACGACCGTCTCGACCGGCAGATTGAGCGTGAGGATGGCGCGGACGATATTCTCCGCGCCGACGATGTTGGTCTGCACGGCCTCGAACGGGAAGTACTCGCAGGTCGGCACCTGCTTGAGCGCGGCGGCATTGAAGACGATATCGGCCTCGCGCAGCGCAGCAGCTACGCTGTCGTAGCTGCG
>CAYTME010000057.1:1162-3200 GCA_964438415.1 uncultured Pleurocapsa sp.
ACATCGCCGATGCGAAACGCCAGCCGGTCGCGGAAGTTGCGGTAGATCACCTCGTCAGTGGCTTGGGCGCGCTGCTGGTATTCCAGGCGCATGTAGTGCTGCTTGGCTTCGTCGCGCGAAAAGATGATCACGCGCTCCGGCTGTCCCATCTCGCCGCCCAGAATACGGCGGACGAGTACCTTGCCCAGCGACCCCGTGCCGCCGGTGATGAGAACTCGCTTACCCTCTAAACTGAGCATATTCATCCCTTTGGGCTGCCATAGTATCGATCATGGACGGCCAGCTCGGAGCCGCGAAACCGGTCGCGGCGCGGAAGCGGTCGCCGTTCAAGCTGCGGTCGATGACGACCTCGGACTCCGGCACGATATCGACCGGGTGCACGTATGCTGCTTTGCACAACATGAGCAGATCGTATTTCGAGATCGGCTCCGACGCGACTTGATAGAGACCGTGCAGCGCCGGGTTGGGCAGCACATGATCGCGCAGTATGCCCGCCAGCACGGTCGTCGGGAAGCCGGTGTAGATGGCGCGCTGGAAACCGCGCACCGGCCCGCGCTGCGATAGGAACCACTCGACCAGACCGTAGGTCGTGTGCAGTTCGTGGCCGATGATCGACGTGCGCAGAGTCAAGCAGTGCGGCTGCGTCGTCACTTCGCCCAGCGCCTTCGTCCGCCCATACAGGTCGACAGCGTCGGTCAGCGTGTCCTCGCGGTAGCCGCCGCGATCGCCAGCAAACACGCAGTCAGTGCTGATGTGGATCAAGCGGCAGCCGGCGGCGCGGCACAGCTCGGCCAGCAGATGCGGCAGGCGCGCGTTCAGATCGAGCGATGGCAGCGGCTGCTGCGCCTCCGGACGCTGCTTGATGACGCCGACGCAGTTGATGATCACATCCGGGCGCGCCTGGCCGATGGCCTCGATCAGCCGCTCCGTGCGCAGCACATCGACCTGATCGATGATGCGCTCAGGCGCGGTGTGTGGGTTGAGCGGCAGACTGCCTGAGCGTACAGTCGCCCAGACCTCGAAACTGCTGCTCAGGTCGAGCCACAGGCGGTGCCCCAACATGCCCGTCCCACCCAAAATCAGAATTCTCAATCCCTCCACCTTTCTTGACACGGTTTGAAGCCGCGGCGCAGCGCTTGATGCGCGACCGCAGCGACGAAACGCGGGTTTTGGATCAGGTAGCGCCCGGCCAAGCGGCGCGGCTCCCGCGTCAGACGAAAGAACCATTCGAGACCGCTGCGCTGCATCCAGGGCGGCGCTTGGCGTTTGACCCCGGCGAGGAAGTCGAACGCCGCACCGACGCCGATCAGGAGCATCGGCCGGAGCAGGGCGCGGTGCTGATACATCCAGATATCCTGCTTGGGCGCACCCAGTCCGACCCAGACGATATCGATGCGCGCCGCATTGATCTGCTCGACGATGTCGGTGTCGATCTGCCCGCGTTCGACCCGTGGTGCCAGCACTGCCGCGATCTCGAGCTGCGGCCAGCGCTCCTTGAGCACCGCGGCCAGCTTTTCGCCCACGCCCGGCGCGCCGCCGAGCAGACAGTGACGCAGTCTCCCGTCCGCCGTCCGCTCGCACAGAGCCGGCATGATGGCTGGCCCGTAGACGCGCTCGGCTTCGCGGTAGCCGCAGGCGCGCTGAATCCAGACCAGCGGCATCCCGTCGGTCGTCACCATCGCCGCATGGTCGAGTGCGGCACGTGCCAGCGGGTCGTCGATGCACATCATCAGTGTGTGCGCAGTGCAGGTGCAGACATAACGCACATGATCGCCTGCCCGGGTCCAGGCCTCCATCGTGTCGATCGCTTCGGTAAATCGCTGGACGCGAACGCAGGCGGTCAGGATATTGAGATCGACGGGCTGGCGCATCATCTGTTGGCCGTATGCTGAAAAACGGCGCGTATTATAGCACAAGGGTTACTGCGCTTCGATCTCTCCGCTCGGCGGCGCTTGCGACGCCAGATGCGGCGTTTCGGCCAGCCGTTCCAGCCGCCAGCCTGCGCCATCGCGGACGCAGGTCGTCACCGACGTATTCT
>CAYTME010000057.1:3210-4404 GCA_964438415.1 uncultured Pleurocapsa sp.
GCCTGCGCGTCGGCGGCGGGCAGCATTGGGAACAGGCGGTGAACGAGCACACGGACGATGCCGCCGTGCCCGACCAGCGCGACTTCAGGACCGGCTTCCCGTTCGGCGACTTCGCTGAAGACGGCGTAAGCGCGCGCCTGCATCATGCGGCGGCTCTCGCCACCTTCGATGCGGTGATCGAGCCAATCGCGGCGCAGCGCGTCGAGTTCGTGCTGGTAGTGAGCGTGGATGTCGTCGATGGTCAGCCCCTGCAGCATGCCGAGGTGCATCTCTCGCAGTCGTGTATCGACCTGCACGTGCAGGCCGAGCGCCTCGGCCATGATTTCGGCGGTGATGCGGGCGCGCTGAAGGTCGCTGCTGTAGACTGCCGTGATCGGGCGTCCGCGCAGATAGGCCGCCAGCAGGCGCGCCTGCTGCACGCCGCGCTCGCTCAGGGGCGTGTCGATCTGCCCCTGCCAGCGTTTCTCGTTGTTCCAAGCCGTTTCGCCGTGCCGGATCAGATGGATGTGGGTGACGGTCATGAGCGAGCGCGAATGCCTCCATCATGGGGGTCGAAGGGTTGACGTGCCGCATCTCCGGCGGCACAATCGAGACAGTTGTACACCGATCCCATGCGTAGGAGCAAGGACTTGTGAACACGTCTCGTTTCAAAACCGATCACCCGCTCCAGTTCGGTCTGGCGATGCTGGCCGGCAGCGGCGTCATCCTCATGATCTTGGCGCTCGCCTACGGCGTGGTCGCTGGGACAGAGGCCAATACCAACGCCGTCGGCGTCGTGTTCCTACTAGGGCTGGCGCTCTTCATCAGCGGTCTGATCGGCTGGTTCGCCGCTGTACGGCCGGATGCGCATTTCGATGACATCGACGTGCCGCTGTACACCGGGCACGATCACGGACACGAAGCGCACGCCGACGGCGATCACGCGGCGCTGCCCGCCACGACCGACAAAGCGATCGAACCGGCACACCACTAGATGCCCACGATCCCCGACCGCCAGCCGCTGGCCGATACCTTTGACGGGGTGCTGCTGCGCCGCGCCGACCGGCACGCGCTGGCGAGCGCCGCGCAGCCGGGCGCGGACGTGGCGGCTGAGGGATCGCTCATCGTGCGCTACGGCATTTGCTATCTGGGCAAGCCGCATCTGGCGATCGTGCCTGGCCTGGTCGCCATCGACTACGGCACCTTCCTGACCGG
>CAYTME010000057.1:4552-13414 GCA_964438415.1 uncultured Pleurocapsa sp.
TATCAGGACGCGGCGCAGGCTGCACCGCTCGCGCGGGCGCACGCGCTGATCGGCGCCGCCGGCACTGCGCCGGCCCGTGTTTGCGCCTATCTGCCGCGCTATGATGGGCTGGCGGATTGGCCGGCGGAGGTGGACTCATGAGCGATCAGGACGAACTCGACAGCATCTTCGACGATGCGCTGCCGGAAGGCCACCGCAGCGGCTTGATCGCCGTCGTCGGCAAGCCCAATGTCGGCAAATCGACGCTGATCAACCGCATCCTGGGCCACAAGATCGCCGCCGTTTCGCCCAAGCCGCAGACGACGCGCAAACGCCAGCTTGGCATTTTGACCGAGGCGGCGATGCAGATGGTCTTTGTCGATACGCCGGGGCTGCACCTGCCGCGGCACAAGCTCGGCGAATACATGGTCAAGATCGCCGAGGCCGCCTTTCGCGATGCGGACGTCATCCTGCTGTTGTACGATGTCTCGCAGCCGCCTGACCGCGCTGACCAGCACATCGCCGAGACGGTGACGCGCCTGCGCGGCGAGACGCCAGTTGTGCTGGCGCTCAACAAGGTCGATCTGGTCGCGCCCGACCAGCTCGAGGCGCGCAGCAGCGCGTACACAGCGCTGGTGCAGCCGACACAGGCGCTGCCGATCAGCGCGCTGACGGGCGCTGGCATTGATGCGCTGCTGGCTGACCTGGCGGCGCGGCTGCCGGAAGGCCCGCGCTATTTTCCTGCCGACCAGCTCAGCGAAGTCAACATGCGCTTCATCGCCGCCGAGATCATCCGCGAGAAGGTCATGCTTCACACCGAGGAGGAAGTGCCTCATTCGGTCGCCGTCGAGATCGACAGCTACCGCGAGGCCGCCCCGGATGTCACGCTGATCAGCGCCGTCCTCTACGTCGAGCGCGACAGCCAGAAAGGGATCGTCATCGGCAAAGGCGGCGCAATGATCAAGCAGATCGGCACCGACGCGCGCCGCGAACTGGAGGCGCTCACGGAGACGCGCGTGCATCTCGATCTGCGCGTGAAGGTGCTCAAAGATTGGCGGCGCGATCCGCGCATCATGAGCCGTCTCGGCTACAGCGTCGCGGCAGAGGACGAGTAGCGGGGAAAATTTTATCTTCTTGGTCATTTGGCATTCCTCCACTCCTTCTCGATGAGGGCGAACGCCTCGCTGCGTGTTCCCATGCCGCGCCTGCTGCGCCTGACCGCGACCGTCTTGGCTGCCACGCTGCTGGCTTTGACATTGGCGCGCGTCCTCAGCCCGGAACAGCGCTCACTGGCGGCGGTCACAGCGACGCAGACCGACTGCGCACCGCCGTGCTGGTTGGGCATTCAGCCCGGCGTCAGCACCATCGGCGAGGCGACGGCAGCGCTGGCCGCCCACCCGTGGGTCGCCGATTACCGAGTCAACCGCACGATCGCGCTCGAATCGGGCTACCTGTTCTGGACGTGGAGCGGCGCACAGCCCGACACCATCGACGGCGGCAAAGAGGGCGTGCTGTGGTTCGAAGACCGGCGCGTCATCTGGCTGCAAGTGGCGACTCGCATCCCCTTCGGCGCATTCTGGCAAGAGTACGGGCCGCCGAGCAGCAGCTCGACTTGGCATGTCGAGCTGACGACGGCGCAGACGTTTCACCGCGCCCATTACAGCGCCCACGCCCTGCTGGTCGAATTCGATGTCGCGTGCCCCGCGCGCGTGCAGCCTTACTGGTCGGCAGCGGTGCGGCTGCGCTTCGGTGCGCGCGCGGGCGAACCCGGCGCATTCCGCCCACCGCGCTGGGGATCGTGCTGACAGAGGCGCCCGCCGCGCTGCACCGGATACCAGGTGTGCGGAGTGCATACGGATCTCGGGGCACGTCTGCCTCGCCGAGCGCTCAAGCATCTCGACTGGGTTGCGCAAGCGCGCTGCAGTGGACGAGCGGCCTCGCAGCCGGCGAGTTCACTCGCCGGTGCAGGCTTAGGGGGGGCGCAGCCCCCAAACCCGAAAGCACCCGGTGCACCGCGTGCATTGCCAATCGTGCGTCAAATGCGGCACAATCCATATCGAAATGGCGTTCGGACGATCAGGAGAACTGCGATGCTCCCTCCATTCCGCAATGAACCGCTGACCGATTTCAGCCAACCCGCAGCCGAAGCTGCCTTTCGTGCCGCGCTGGAGCGGGTGCAATCGGAGATCGGGCGCACGTATCCGCTCGTGATCGGTGGCGACCGCCGCATCTTGGCGCAGACGTTCCCATCGCTCAATCCCTCGCGACCGCGTGAAGTGCTGGGACATTTCGCAATGGGCGGCGTCGAGGATGCCGAGGCGGCGGTCGCCGCCGCGTCGGATGCGTTCAGCACGTGGCAGTACACCCCGGTCGCGACGCGCGCCCGCTATCTCCTGCGCGCCGCCGCGGAGATGCGCCGTCGAAAGCATGAGTTCAGCGCGACGATGGTGCTGGAAGTCGGCAAATCGTGGGCAGAGGCCGACGCCGATACCGCCGAGGCGATCGACTTCATGGAGTACTACGCGCGGCAGGCGCTGCGCATCGCCGACAGCAGCGCCTTGCTGGTGCAGAACCCCGGTGAGGAGCTGGGTCTCTATTACATCCCGCTTGGGGTCGGGGTGGTCATCCCGCCCTGGAACTTTCCGCTCGCCATCCCGACCGGCATGATGACGGCGGCGCTCGTGGCCGGCAACGCTGTCATCCTCAAGCCCGCCGAACCCAGCCCCTGGATCGCATGGAAGCTGTGCGAGCTGTTCTGGGCACAGGGCGTGCCGCCGGGAGTCCTCAACTTCTTGACCGGGCCGGGACGTGTCACGGGTGCCCACGCGGTCGCTCACCCGAAGACGCGCTTCATCTCGTTCACCGGCTCGCGCGAGGTGGGTGTGCGCATCCACGAGCAGGCGGCCAAGGTCGTGCCGGGGCAGATCTGGCTCAAGCGCACCGTACTCGAGATGGGCGGCAAAGATGCGGTCGTCGTCGATGAGACGGCCGATCTGGAGGCCGCCGCGCAGGGCATCGTCATCAGCGCCTTTGGCTTCCAGGGACAGAAGTGCTCGGCTGGGTCGCGCGCCATTTTGGTCGACGACATCTACGAGTCCGTCACTGCGCGTGTGGTCGAGCTGACGCGCGCCCTCCACATCGGCGCACCGGACGCCGGTCCGCATATCGACATAGGGCCGGTCGTCAATGCCGACTCGATGAACAAGATCATGGACTACATCGAGGTTGGCACGCAGGAGGGCAGGCTCCTGCTCGGCGGCAGCCGTTTGGAGACAGCGGAGGGGGGCTACTTCATCCCACCCACCATCTTCGGCGACGTGCCGCCGGAGGCGCGCATCGCACAGGAGGAGATCTTCGGCCCGGTGCTCGCCATCATCCGCGCGCGCGATTATGACCACGCGCTGGCGATCGCCAACGGCACGGAATATGGCCTGACCGGTGCAGTCTACAGCCGCGACCGCGAACGTCTGGAACGCGCGCGGCGGGAATACCACGTCGGCAACCTGTACTTCAACCGCAAGTGCACCGGTGCGCTGGTCGGCGTCCATCCGTTCGGCGGCTTCAACATGAGCGGCACCGACAGCAAAGCCGGCGGGCCGGACTACCTGCTGCTGTTCACGCAGGCGAAAAGCGTCGCCGAGCGGCTGTAGGCCTTGAGGCGCTCACGCATTGCGATCGACCGCTGAGTCCCTTTTCGATGACAGCACCTGCCAGGCGGCATCGACAGCCGCCTCGAACGACTTAACGGCGAGATAGCGCGGCGCGGTCGTCTGCTGAAGCAGGCGCATCGCCCGGCGCAGCGCACGGTCGGCACCGATGACGACGTAGGCATCGACGCGCGGATCGATCGCAGCGAAGGGGATCAGCGTTTGCAGATCGAACGGGATGTGCGAGCATCCGCTGAGATCGACGATGATGATACAGTGTTTGTCGCCCCATGCATTGGCCAACCGGGTGCATTCATCGACGGCCCATGCCGCTTCATCCAAGCGGAGCGGGTCGGTGCACAGCACGCGCACGATGCCGAAAGCGACGTACTCGACCTGTGACGTCATGACGACCTCCCCGAGGGCTTCCACTCAGAAGCAGTATAACCCGAACAAGTGTTTGGTTTGGCTTTAGATTTCCCGTCGCTGCCGTGTTCACCCACTGGGTTTGCGAGTGCCGCCCGGCACAGCGCGGCAGCGCTGCACAAGACTCGCACGGGTGTCTACGGATCTCGGGGCGCATCTGTTCCGCCGAGCGCTCAAGCGGCGCGGCTGGGCTGCGCAAACGCACTGAAGGAGCTCCGGCCTCGGCGGAGGGTTTTCCTCGTCCCCTCAGTGGATGAGCAGCATCACAGCAGCCGGCGAGTTCACTCGCCGGCGCAGGCAGACCAAACCGCCCGTCGGAGGACGAGGCCTGCATCATCCCTACGGGGTTCCGTTTCATCGGGGCGACCCAAGGGGCGTCCGCTGCCCTCAAACCCGAATGCACCCGCTCTCATCATTCCATAGCCGTGCGCACCAGAATTTGACATAATCATCCTTTAACGTCAATTGCGGACAGGCGGAGACCGCCGTTTGTCCGTTGTCGGAATCCGCTTTGCCTACCGGATGAAGGATGAACATGTCTGAACTGCTCCACTACTTTCAGTCGCGCAAGCAGGAGATGGTCGATTTTCTGACGAGGCTCGTCCATTACGAGACGCCAACGCGCGACAAAGCCGCGGTTGACCGCATGGGCGCTTTTATGGAGACGCAGTTTCGCGAACTGGGTGCCAGCTCAGTCACGCGCTACCCCCTCGCCGATGTCGGCGATATGCTGCTGGCGAAGTGGAACGAGAGCGCTCCTGGCAAGCCGATCCTGTTCTTGATCCACATCGACACGGTCTGGCCGCTGGGCGAGCTGGCCAAGCGCCCTGTGCGCATCGACGACGACGGCCGCTTGTACGGACCGGGCGCGATCGATATGAAAGGCGGCATCACGATCGTGATGTGGGCGCTGCGTGGGCTGATCGAGCGCGGCGAGCTGCCGGAGCGCCCGATCTGGGTCATGATGACCACCGACGAGGAAGTCGGCAGCGTCTATTCCAAGCCGGTGATCAAAGAGGTGGCGGCACAGGCTGGGCTGGTGCTGGTGATGGAACCGGCGACGATCGATGAGGCGCTCAAGACGATGCGCAAAGGCGTGGCCACCTACCGCATCGATATCACGGGTCTGCCTTCGCACGCGGGCAACGCGCCGGAAAAAGGCATCAACTCGATCATCGAGATGGCGCAGCAGGCGCTCAAACTGCACGCGCTCAACGACCTGCGCAACGGCACATCGGTCTCGGTGACGATGGTCAGCGGCGGCACGGCCACCAACGTCATCCCTGAACACACGTCGATGCATGTCGATGTGCGCACCGTGACCGTGCGCGACTGGCAGGCTATCGACGAGCAGATCCGATCGCTGATGCCGTTCGTGCCGGGTGCCAAGCTGGAGGTGACGCAGTTAAACGGTCACCAGCCGATGGAGCGCAATGAGCTGATGCGCAAGACCTACGCCCAATGCAAAGCCATCGGCGAGCGGCACGGCATCCCTGTGTACGAGGACAGCAGCGGCGGCGGTTCAGATGGCAACACGGTCGCGGCGCTCGGTGTGCCGGTGCTGGACGGTCTCGGCCCGCAGGGCGACGGCCTGCACGCACTGCATGAGCATGTCGTCCTCAACAGCCTGCCGCGCCGCGCCGCGCTGATCGCCGCCATGCTCAAGGAGTGGCAGTTCTGAGCCATTGAGTGAACGCAATCCACGACCTAGCAGAGCATTTTGGCCTTGAAACAGTGCTCGCCGAGTTCGTGGATCATGGATATGTCTCGACCATCGGCTCAGCTCAGCGCTCACCGTTCCAGCGCCCATTGACATAGGCCGCCAGCGTGCGGCAGCGCTCGCGGCTCTTGAATACGTTCGGCACGAATACGTCCGGGTATAGCGCGCGCCCCCCCTGGATCAGTGCATCAGTGAGCTTCGTGGTCAGCCGGTCGATGCGATCCTGGATCGGAATCTTGATATTCGCGCCGCGCCCACGCGGCAGGTTGAGCCGCTGAAAGGCCAGATGCGCCAGCAGACGGTTGCCGTGCATCGCGTAGAGCCGCTCGTCACCTGTGCGGCTGCGCTCGTCAGCGCGCAGCCCGTCATTGATGCGCCGCCAGAGCTGCACGAGCGGCCAGAGCTGCTGGGCTTCGAGCTGGTCGTGAAACAGGTTTGTGTACGGCGGCCCGCCCAAGTCGTCCCAGAGGGCGGAGATGCGGCTCTTGAGCATAACCGCGTAGTCCGGCTCTGGATGCGCGCAGGCCAGCGCCGCGATCGCCTCGAGGAAGTCGAAGCCATCGCGCCCCTGGGCCACACGGTCGCCAGAACGGTAGACGTAATCCACCCCCATGATGCGCAGCTCGCGGCGCAGGCGCTCTTGATTGGGGTCGAAGACGACGAAATCGCGCTGGTCGATGCGGTTCTGCGTATTGTTCGTGCGCGTGACGGAGGCAGCGAAATCGGGCGGCGCGTTTTCGAGCGAGATCAGCCGCAGCAGCACGCGGGCGCGTTCGACCCCAGCCGGGTTCTGGAGCAGATTGTATGCGATTGAGCCGACTGTCTGCGCGCCGTTGACGATGCTCAGGTCGTGGCAGCGCAGCCGAACGACATCATGACTGCCGCCGCCCAGCGGCAGCCTTTGGATCGACCGGCACAGCGCCGTGATGCCGTTGTTGAAATACCAGAAGTGCTCCGGCTCGTAGCGCAGCGTTTGCGTCATGCCGCGGTTCACATAGGTGCCGCCGAGGAACATGCGGATGTTGCGCACGAACAGGCGCTCGTGATGCGCCTCGTACCATCCGGCCACCGCGGTGGCATCGACCTCGCCTAGGTAGGCCGTGTACGGCTCGGTGCGCGCCATCCAATGATGCAGAGTCACTTCAAGATCGATGCTGCTCGTCCCCTGCGTACCCAACAGCAGTTGGTACAGATCGACGAGCTTGAGCACACGGTACTGCACCACGGGGTCGGGGTCGTTCATGCGTCTAAGGAAATCGGCGAAATCGCGCCGCGCTTCCGATCCGAGATCGCTCTCACCCGTGTGGGCCAAGATCAGTTCGATACGCGTCTCTGGGTGTGTCAGCGCACGCTCGATCTGGCGCGCCTTGAACTTGACGCGATCGTTGAAGCGGTCGAAGCGGGCTGCCACCAAATCGCTAACGCCTTGCAAGAATTTCTGGCAGTCACCGCGGTCGATGTAGCTGATGCGCCCAGAGCGCCATTTCGTCTGCACGCAGTAAAGCTTGCGCTGTGCGGCGTCGTAGTGCAGCGCGTCGATGCCGTTGTCGTACAGCCCATCGACCACGCCCAACGCCGCCTCGGCTGGCGTCGCACCGGCCAGCGTACTCAAGACGAATGCAGCCAGTGCGCGGGAATGGAAGGCGCCATCGCTCGGCTTGCCGCCGTAGTCGTCCATGATGATCAGATCGCGAAACGTCCTGTCCAGATGCGTCTGCAGCAGTTCGAGCTGAGCGTTTTGCGACATCCGTGCTCCGTCTGATGACCTGGAAGACGCTGCTATTATCGCGCATCCGCATGATTGTGCAACTACCCTGATCATGGGCGCATACGGATCTCGGGGCGCGTCTGCCTCGCCGAGCGCTCAAGCGTCTCGACTGGGCTGCGCAAGCGCGCTGGAGGCGCTCCGGCCTTCGCGGATGGTTTTCCTCGCCCCTCCAGCGGACGCCTGAGCGCCAGCCGGCGAGTTCACGCGCGGGTGGCACCTGCAATGCATCCGCCCCCAACAGACCCATACCCCAGTCCAAGTCAGCCGCAAAGTCCGACTTGCCCAGCCCGGCAGCTTTCGCGCTGCTAGGCCTCCAGAGCCTCCGCCAGGGCGACCCAGGGCAGCACAACGCACTTGACGCGCGCCGGGAACTTGCGCACGCCTTCGAAGACTTCGAAATCTTCGAGCGCCGGATCCAGCTCGGCCTGACCGGAGATGTAAGCGCGCATCCGCTCGGCCAGATGCGCGGCATCACCGACCGTCTTGCCCTCGATGACGCCGGTCATCATCGATGCCGACGCCATCGACAGCGCGCAGCCTTCCCCTTCAAAACGCACGGCGACGAGCTGCCCGTTCTCGATCTGCAGATGCAGCGCGATCGAGTCGCCGCATGAGAGGTTTTCGCCCTGAGCGTGGGCCGTCGCGGTCGGCAGCGGGCCGAAGTTCTGCGGCTGGCGGGCGTGTTCAAGGATGATCTCTTGGTACAGGTCACGCGCGGACATATCCGAACACCTTTCGGGCTTCATGCAGCGCTTCGATCAGCACATCGATCTCTTGCGGCAGGTTGTAGAAAGCTGTGCTCGCGCGCGCGCTGGCCGGCACGCCGAAGCGCCTGCCCAACGGCTGCGCGCAGTGATGACCGGCGCGGACGGCGACACCCTGCGCATCGAGCAGGCTGGCCAGGTCGTGGGGATGGATGCCCTCGATCGTGAAGGCGAAAGCGCTGCTGCGCGCCGGCGCATGCCCCAGCAGGCGCAGGCCCGGCACGCTCTCCAACCGCGGCACGGCGTAGGCGACCATCTCCCGATCCTCGGCGGCGATGGCGTCCAGCCCGATGCCCATCAGATACTCAAGCGCCGCCCCCAGCGCGATCGCCTCGCCGATGGCCGGGGTGCCGGCTTCGAACTTGTGCGGCGGCGGCGCGTAGCTCGACCGTTCGAGCGAGACCGTCTCGATCATCTCACCGCCGCCCAAAAACGGCGGCATCGCCTCCAGCAGCGCCATGCGTCCCCAGAGCAGACCGATGCCTGTCGGCGCGCAGACCTTGTGCCCGCTGAGCGCGTAAAAATCGCAGCCGAGCGCCTGCACGTCGATCGGCAGAT
>CAYTME010000057.1:13501-17385 GCA_964438415.1 uncultured Pleurocapsa sp.
TGATCGTGCCGAGCACGTTCGAGACGTGCGTCACGCTGACCAGCTTCGCACCGGCGAGCAGCCGGTCGAGGTCGCCCAAGTCGAGCACGCCCGCGTCGTCGACACGGATGAAGCGCAGCTCGAAGCCGATCTGGTCGCGTAAGAGCTGCCAGGGGACGATGTTGCTGTGGTGCTCCATCTCGGTCAGCACGACGGCATCGCCGGGACGCAGGTTGTGCCGCCCCCAGGCCTGCGCGACCAGGTTGATCGCCTCGGTCGTGTTGCGCGTGAAGACGATCTCCTGCGGACGCGGCGCGTTGAGGAAACGGGCTGCGCTGCGCCGGGCACCCTCGTAGGCCTCGGTCGCCTGCTCGCTGAGGGCGTGCACGCCGCGATGCACATTGGCATTGTACCGGCGGTAGTAATCGTTCAGCGTCTCGATCACCACCTGCGGCTTCTGCGAGGTGGCCGCGTTGTCGAGGTAGACCAACGGTTTTCCGTTGACAGTTTGATCCAGGATTGGGAAATCCCTGCGATAGCTGCGTATGTCGCGCATCCTGCGCCTCCATCATTGTGCTGAATATCTCCATTATGCGCCGTTCAGCATCGTTCGGCCAATGAGAGTCGCTCCGGGCACCCCATCGGCGGTCATTTGTGACATTCTTCACGAATAGATGCGAAGTTCAGCAGATAGACAGGGTGAGTCGAAAGGGCTATCGTAATGGTAGATGCGTTCGCGGCAGTGCGTGCGCACTCGAAAGGCAGACCATGCAGGCAGATACCAGGACGATCGCCCCTCCTTCTGATGACAAGCGCTGGCGCATCGTGACCGCCGCCATGCGCAGGCACGGCTTCGGGCCAGATGCGCTGATCGAGACGCTGCACAGCGTCCAGGAGGCATTCGGCTTCATCGACGATGACGCCCTGCGCTTCGTGGCGCGCGGGCTGCGGCTGCCGCCCAGCCATGTCTTCGGCGCGGCGACCTTCTACAACTATTTCAATCTCAAGCCGCAGGGCCGCCATACCTGCGTCGTCTGCATGGGCACAGCCTGCTACATCAAAGGCAGCGCGGCGCTGTTGAAAGGCATCGAACTCCAGCTCGGCATCGAAGCCGGCGAGACGACGCCCGACGGTGCCGTGTCGCTGCTGACGGCGCGCTGTCTCGGCGCTTGTGGGCTGGCCCCCGCCGTCGTGATGGATGGTGAAGTGCGCGCGCTGGCCGCCCTGGCACAGCTCGAGACGCAGCTTACGGAATGGACGAGCGATGAACCTTGAAGAACTGCAAAAGACCGCAGCAGAGGAACGTGAGCAGGCAGCTCTCTTCGAGCACCGCATCTTCGTGTGCAGCGGCACCGGCTGCCAATCGGCGCGCAGCGACGCCGTCCGCGCGGCGCTGGCGGCGGAGATCGAGAAGCGCGGCTTGCAGCGCTGGTGTGATATCGTCGAGGGCGGCTGCCGGGGCATGTGCGCAGCCGGGCCGCTGGTCAGCGTCGAGCCGCAGGATGTGATCTACCACCGGGTGCAGCCCGAAGATGCGCCCGTCATCATCGAGCATTTGGACAGCGAGCCGGTTGCGCATCTGACACTGCCGACCGATTCGAAGTTCTTCCAGCGTCAGCGCAAGATCGTGCTCGAATACGACGGCCGGCTCGATCCGGAGAACATCGACGCTTACATCGCGGCGGGCGGCTACGAAGGTCTCATCCGTGCGCTGACGGAGATGAAGCCGGGCGATGTGCTCAATGAGGTCATGCAGAGCGGGCTGCGCGGGCGCGGCGGCGCGGGTTACCCAACCGGCCTGAAATGGCAGACGATCGCCAAAGCGCCTGGCGAACGCAAATTCATCATTTGCAACGGTGACGAGGGCGATCCGGGCGCGTTCATGGATCGCAGCGTCATGGAGGATTATCCCTACAAAGTGCTTGAAGGCATGACGATCGCCGCCTACGCCACCGGCGCGAATCAGGGCTACGTCTATGTGCGCGCTGAGTATCCTTTGGCGGTCAAACGGCTGAAACATGCTATCCGCCAGGCGGAAAAGCGCGGGCTGCTTGGCAGCAGCATCGCGGGAACACCGTTCACGCTCAACATCGATGTGCGGCTGGGCGCGGGCGCGTTCGTCTGCGGCGAGGAAACCGCCTTGATCGCCTCGATCGAAGGCCGCCGCGGTCAGCCGAGGCCGCGCCCGCCCTACCCGGCGGAGCGCGGGTTGTTCGGCTGCCCGACGTTGATCAACAATGTCGAGACGTTCGCCAACATCGCGCCGATCATCCGGCAGGGCGCAGCCTGGTTCAGCCAGATCGGCACCGAGCGCAGC
The DNA here is from genome assembly GCA_964438415.1 of uncultured Pleurocapsa sp. Taxonomy (GTDB): domain Bacteria; phylum Chloroflexota; class Anaerolineae; order Aggregatilineales; family Phototrophicaceae; genus Flexifilum. The sequence goes on from CAYTME010000057.1 coordinate 15,798, forward strand.
AAGGGCACCAAGGTGTTCGCGCTCAGCGGGCGTATCGAGCGCACCGGCTTGATCGAAGTGCCGATGGGCATCACGCTGCGCGAGATCATCTTCGACATCGGCGGCGGCATCCCGGATGGCAAACGATTCAAAGCCGTGCAGACGGGCGGGCCGTCCGGCGGCTGCATCCCGGCGGCGCATCTCGATACCCCCGTCGATTACGAGTCGCTGCTCGATCTCGGCTCGTTCATGGGGTCGGGCGGCATGATCGTCATGGATGAGACGTCGTGCATGGTCGATGTCGCCAAGTATTTCATGGAGTTCTGCAAAACCGAGTCATGCGGCAAATGCATCCCGTGTCGGGTTGGCACGGCGCAGATGTACGGCCTGCTCGACAAGATCACGCGCGGGCTGGCGACTCTGGACGATCTGGCGCTGCTCGAGTCACTCTGCGACATGGTCAAGCACACCAGCCTGTGCGGATTAGGACAGGGCGCGCCCAACCCCGTCATCAGCACCCTACGCTACTTCCGCGATGAATACCTGGCGCACATCGTCGACCACACCTGCCCGGCTGGGGTCTGCGCCATCGCCCAGCCAGAGGAGGCTTACGCATGACCGTCGTCACGCTCAAGATCGATGACCGCGACGTAGGAGGCCGCAGCGACGAGACGATCCTGGAGATCGCGCGCGAGAACGGTATCGCCATCCCCAGCCTGTGCTACCTGGAGGGGCTGTCGGTCTACGGCGCGTGCCGGCTGTGCCTGGTTGAAGTCAAAGGGTCGGCCAAGCTGCTGCCCGCCTGCGCCACGCGCGTGAGCGAGGGCATGGAAGTCACCACCCAGTCCGAGCGGCTGCTGCGCTACCGGCGCATGGTGATCGAGATGCTGTTCGCTGAAGGCAACCATATCTGCTCGGTCTGCGTCTCGAACGGCCACTGCGACCTGCAGAACGCGGCGACGGCGCTCGGCATCGACCACATCTCGCTGCCGTATTTGTACCCGAAGCGCCAGGTCGACGCATCGCATCCGCTGTTCGGACTCGACCGCAACCGCTGCATCCTCTGCACCCGCTGCGTGCGCGTTTGCGACGAAGTCGAGGGTGCCCACACCTGGGATGTACGCGGGCGCGGCATCGCCTCCAGCGTGATCACGGACTTCGCCACCCCCTGGGGCGACTCGGAGACGTGCACGAGCTGCGGCAAATGCGTGCAGGTCTGCCCGACGGGCGCGCTGTTCGACAAAGGGCGCTCGGTCGCCGAGATGACCAAGCGGGCGGAGTTCTTGCAGTATCTGCTGGCGATGCGCGGGAGGAAACCATGAGCAAGCTGCGCCTGGCGACGGTCTGGCTCGACGGCTGTTCCGGCTGCCACATGTCGTTTCTCGATATCGACGAGCGGCTGCTGGCGCTTGCCGAGCAGGTCGATCTGGTCTACAGCCCACTGGTCGATCACAAAGAGTTCCCCGACCAAGTCGATATCACGCTGGTCGAGGGCGCTGTCAGCACCGAGGACGACTTGCACAAGATCGAGCATATCCGCGCGCACACGCGCATCCTCGTCTCGCTCGGCGACTGCGCGGTGACGGGCAATGTCCCGTCGATGCGCAAC
>CAYTME010000057.1:17399-18513 GCA_964438415.1 uncultured Pleurocapsa sp.
GCGGTCGGGGCGCAGGCCGTCTTAAAGCGCGCCTATCTGGACGAAGGCGTCGTCGCGCCCAGCGTGCCGAAGCTGGAGATCCCTGCGCTGCTGTCGACGGTGCGCCCGGTGCATACCGTCGTGCCGGTCGATGTCTACATTCCGGGCTGTCCACCGGCAGCCGATGTCATCTTCGCGGTCGTCAGCGATCTGATCGCGGGCAAGACGCCCGCCGTGACGACGCTGACCCGGTTCGGTAAATAGCCTGCGGCGGGTGCAGTCCGCCGCGACATGAGGGAAGCGTCTATGTCTCGCACGATCACCATCGATCCGGTCACGCGCATCGAAGGCCACGCACGGATCACGATTCAGCTCGATGACGCCGGCTCGGTCGAGGACGCGCATCTGCATATCACCCAGATGCGCGGTTTCGAGCAGTTCTGCATCGGGCGGCCGCTGCACGAGATGCCGTCGCTGATGGCGCGCGTCTGCGGCATCTGCCCCGTCAGTCACCTGATGGCGGCGGCCAAAGCCGGCGACGCGCTGCTGGCGGTGCGCATCCCACCGACGGCGGCCAAGCTGCGGCGGATCATGAACCTGGCCCAGGTCGTGCAGTCGCACGCCCTCAGCTTCTTCTATCTGTCCGCGCCCGATCTGCTGTTGGGGATGGATGCCGATCCCGCCGCCCGCAGCATCTTCGGCCTCGCGCAGGCGGCACCGGCCTTGGCGCATGGCGGCATCGCCCTGCGCAAGACCGGCCAGACAATCATCGAGATGCTCGGCGGCAAGCGCATTCATCCGCTCTGGGTCGTGCCGGGCGGCGTCAGCGAGCCGCTGTCCGAAGCCACCCGCGACCGCATCGCCGCGCTCATCCCGGATGCGCTGACGCACGCAACCGCCGCGATCGACTGGTTCGACCAGGTGCTTGACCGCTACCTGCCGGAGATCGAAAGCTTCGCCAACTTCCCGACGCTCTACATGGGGCTGGTCAACGACGCGGGCACGCTGGAGCTGTACGACGGCCGGCTGCGCATGGCCGGGCAGGGCGGCGGCATCATCGAGGAGACGGACGGCCCGCTCACGTGTCAGGCGATGATCGGCGAAGAGTCCTGTATCGAGGTAGTCATCGAGGTTC
>CAYTME010000058.1:0-6088 GCA_964438415.1 uncultured Pleurocapsa sp.
AAGTGCGCACCGGCCCAGTCATCACGCAGTTCGGTGTCGAGCCGGATTACCTGACCGTGCGCGGCGGTAAGAAAGTCCGAGTCAAGGTGAGCGCCATCGCCCAGCTCGACAAAGACCTGCAGCTCGCGCTCGGCGCGAAGTCGATCCGCATCGAAGCACCCGTGCCGGGTAAGGGGTACGTCGGCATCGAAGTGCCGAACGAGCAGGCGAGCATCGTGCGTCTGCGCGATGTGCTTGAAAGCGATCAATTCCGGCGCATCAAATCGCCGCTGGCGATCGCGCTTGGCCAAGGCGTGGACGGCACGCCCGTCGCTGCCGACTTGACTGGCATGCCGCATCTGCTCATCGCGGGCACAACCGGTTCCGGTAAGTCGGTCTGCGTCAACTCGATCATCGCCAGTCTGCTGCTGAACAACCTGCCGGATCGGCTCAAGTTCATCATGGTCGATCCGAAGCGCGTCGAGCTGACGGCCTACAACGGCATTCCACACCTGGTCGCGCCGGTCGTGGTCGAGCTGGAGCGCATTGTCGGCGTGCTCAAATGGGTGGCGCGCGAAATGGACGAGCGCTACCGCCGATTCAGCGCGGCGGGTGCGCGCAATATCGAGGATTTCAACAAGCATCTGCCAGCTGGCGAGCCGCCCATGCCGTACATCGTCGTCATCATCGATGAGCTGGCTGACTTGATGATGCTCGCGCCGGAAGAGACCGAGCGCGTCATCACCCGTCTGGCAGCGCTGGCGCGCGCGACCGGCATCCACCTGGTGATCGCGACGCAGCGCCCGTCGGTCGACGTCGTCACCGGTCTGATCAAGGCCAACTTCCCGGCGCGCATCGCCTTCGCGGTCGCGGGCAGCGTAGACAGCCGCGTCATCCTCGATCAGCCGGGTGCGGAGCGTCTGCTCGGCCGCGGCGATATGCTCTACATGAGCGGCGACACGCCCGCGCCGCAGCGTCTGCAAGGTGTGTACGTTTCGGATACCGAGATCAACAATATCACGCGCTTCTGGCGTCAGCAGATGGACGACAACGATCGCGCCGCGCTGGGGCGGCTCAATCTGTCGCAGTTTGCTGTCGATGAGATGGGGCGCGAGAACGAACGCCGCGGGAGCAGCGGCGGCGGTCTGGGTGCGAACAGCAGCGGGCAGGCGCGCCAGCAGGCCTTCTGGGATCGCGAAAGCCAGCCCAGCTCATTCGTCTCGGCGTCCAGCAGCGATGACGATTACGATGAGGATGGCGAAGATCAGATGTACGACGAGGCGGTCAAGCTCGTGCGCCAGCTCAAACGGGCGTCGGTCTCGCTCTTGCAGCGGCGGCTGCGCATCGGCTATACCCGCGCCTGATCGACCTGATGGAGGAGCGCGGCATCATCGGCCCTGCGCAGAGCGGCAGCACCCCACGCGAGGTCATCGGCTGAGCGGGTGTCAGCGGCTGCCAGCCGAGCTTGCCCCCTGAAAGTGGAGAAAACGGATGTCAGGTTGCTGGCGATGAATGCGGTGAACGGTCTCGATGCCGTTCATGTCCGGCAGATGGATGTCCATAATGATCAGACTCGGTTCGAGTTCCCCTGCCGATCGAACCGCATCAGCGCCCGTTCTCGCCTCACCAACCACCTGAAGTCCGGCAACTTCAAAGCAGGATGGCAAGATGTCCTTCCCGAAACCCGTCCAGCGCGTCCACAATTGCTTGATCCATGTGATGTGTCATCTGCTTCCTATCCGATACAGAGTCGCCCTTCAGAATAAAGCTGTTTTTGAATATCGTAACCCCACCCCAAAAATGACTAAACCACAAACCATGTGTCGCGGTGACGTCACGGCTATGGCAAGGTCAGTAGAGCAAAGCGAGAGCCTCATGCAAGGGACGAGCTCACTTTCATTTGCTCAATCAATAAAATGCGATTGCCCTGGGGCTATCTTCCCTTCTCATCCCCGGCCAACGATCATCGTCTATACTAGCCCGTGAAATGACGTCGACTCTCGGAGTGCGCGATCGTGGCTTCAGCGACCAAGCCGCTTGTGCTGGCCAAAATCATCTGGACCGACCCGCTCACGCGCGAGAGCACCGAGTTCCTGCTGGCCGAGCACGCCACGGCGACCATCGGACGCGCCGATGGCAACGACATCATCATCAAGGAGCAGCACGTTTCACGTCAGCACGCCGTCATCAGCTACCGCGATGGCGTCTTTTTGATAGCTGACAGCGGCAGCGCCAACGGTGTCTACGTCAATGACCTCAAGATCGATCAGCCGTATCCCTTGGTGGCAGGCGATACGATCCGCCTCTACGTGCCGGAGCTGCACTTCGAGTCCGTTTTTGCCGAGTCGAAGACGCGCGAAAACACGACGCTGATCACCGCTGCCATAAATACCGGCAAAGGACGGCTGATCGTCTCCAACGGGCCGCAGGAAGGCGAGTCGTTTTATCTGCTGCGCTCCAAAGTGCATGTTGGGCGGGCGATCGCCAGCGCCGATTGGGAGATCTGCCTGCAAGATGTGTCGGTCTCGCGCCCACACGCGCGCCTGGAGCTGATCGACGGGGTGTGGACGGTCAGCGATCTCGGCAGCGCCAACGGCACGCGCGTCAATAACGTACCCGTCACCGAAAAGGGCCGCGCCTTACGCGATGGCGACCTGATCGCATTCGGCGGATCGCTGGTCGTCTTCCGCGTCGGCTGAGCGCAGCTTTAGGTTCCCGAAATGAGTCGATAATCCCGCTCAAACTCTAGCATCGTATGACTCGATTGTGTACACTGACGGAGACTATTTAGCGCAACAACGACCGGTTATCAGCCCCATGCCCATCACCCTTGCCGATCTAATCGCAGCACTGCCATCGACGCATATCCTCGCACTGCACGGCAGTTCCGAAACGCCGGTCACCGCGCCTGTCGTCGAAAGCGACCGCGATCTGCAGCCTGGCGGTGTTTTCCTCGCCCGGCGCGGCCAGACCGTCGATGGGCACGACCTGATCCCGCGCGCCATCGAGCGCGGCGCTGCGGCCATCATCGGCGAGCTGCCGTTCACGAATCTGCGCGTGCCCTACGTCCAGATCGCGCAGGCACAGGAGGCGCTCGGCTGGCTGGCCGCCGCTTACCACAACTATCCCTCGCGCAAGCTGATCGTCATCGGAGTGACCGGCACGGATGGCAAGACGACGACCAGCACGCTCATCCACAGCATCCTGCGCTACGCCACAGGCGGCAAAGCGGGCCTGATCAGCACGGTGCAGGCCGATCTCGGCGAGGCGACGATGGATACCGGCCTGCATGTGACGACGCCGAGCGCGCATCAGGTGCAGGCACTGCTGGCGCAGATGGTCGCCAACGGCTTGCAGTACGCCGTCGTCGAGATGACCAGCCACGGCCTGGCGCAGGGGCGCCTCAACGGCGTTGAGGTCGATGTCGCCGTGCTGACCAATCTGACTCATGAGCACCTGGACTATCACGGCACGTTCGAGAACTATCGTGCTGCCAAGGCTCGCTTGTTCGAGATGTTGAGCAAAAGCACGCGCAAACCGCGTCAAGACAAGATCGCCGTCATCAACGCCGACGATCCCAATGCCGACTTCTTCGCCGGGTTCAGCGCCGACCGGCGCGTGCTCTACGGCCTGAGCGAACAAGCGGAGTATCGAGCAGTCGATGTGCGCTACGCGTCGGATGGGACGTACTTCCGCGTCGAATACGCCGATGACTACGTGCTAGGGACGACGATCTCCGATGCTGAGTTCTTCACGCCGCTCCTGGGACCGTTCAATCTGTACAACGCGCTGGCCGCCGCCGAAACCTGCATCGCGCTGCCGCTGCCCACACGCATCGTCAGCGATGGCCTGCGGACGGTCGAGGCCATCCCCGGCCGTCTAGAACGCATCGATGTAGGGCAGGCGTTCACCGCCATCGTCGATTTTGCTCACACGCCGAATGCGCTGCGCAGCGCGCTCGAAGCCTGTCATCACATGCGGCAGCCGGGCGGACGCATCATCGCCGTCTTCGGCAGCGCCGGCCTGCGCGACCGCGAGAAGCGCCGGCTGATGGCCGAAGTCAGCGCTGAACTGGCTGATTTCACCATCCTGACCGCTGAGGATCCGCGCACCGAGCCGCTCGATGACATCCTGGCGACGATGGCCGAGGCCTGCATCGCCAAAGGCGGCGTTGAAGGTGAGACGTTCATCCGCGTACCCGACCGCGGCCGCGCGCTGCTGCGCGCCTGCGAGATGGCCGCGCCTGACGACATCGTCATCGCCTGTGGCAAAGGTCACGAGCAGAGCATGTGTTTCGGCACGACCGAGTACCCGTGGGACGACCGGGAGGCGATGCGGTGGGCGCTGCGCGGCGTACCGGTGCGCACCCTGCCAACAGCTCAATTAGACAAGGACTGAGAATGACCCAACCACTGCGCGTCACCGTCTGGAACGAATATCGCCACGAACGCCAGCCCGGCACGCCCGCTGAGCTGTATCCTCAGGGACTGCATGCGCCGATCGTCGAACACCTGCGCGCGCAGGGCATGCATGTGCGCGCGGCGGCGCTCGATGAGCCGGAACATGGCCTGACCGATGATGTGCTGACGCAGACCGATGTCCTCACCTGGTGGGGGCACACGGCGCATGACGAGGTGAGCGATGCCGTCGTCGATCGCATCCACCAGCGCGTCGTGCTCGAAGGCATGGGCCTGATCGTCCTGCACAGCGGTCATTTCTCGAAGATCTTCAAGCGTCTGATGGGCACGACCTGCGACTTGAAATGGCGCGAGGCTGGCGAAAAAGAGCGCATCTGGGTCATCGAGCCCGGCCACCCGATCGCGGCGGGGCTGCCGGAGTACTTTGAGATCCCCCGGTCGGAGATGTACGGCGAGCGCTGCGACATCCCCCAACCGGAGACGCTCGTCTTCGTGAGCTGGTTCGCTGGCGGTGAGATCTTCCGCAGCGGCTGCTGCTACCAGCGCGGTCGTGGCAAGATCTTCTACTTCAGCCCCGGTCACGAGACGTATCCCATCTACTATCAGCCGGAGGTGCTGCACGTCATCGCCAATGCTGTGCGCTGGGCCGCCCCCGACCCAGCCGCGCCCGCGCCGCGCTACGGCCATCATCTGGCGCTCGAGGCGCTGCCCTGACGTGGGCCTCGACCTGCTGCTTAGCCGCCGCAGCATCCGGCGCTACCGCCCCGACCCCGTGCCGCAAGCCCTCATCGAGCAGGTGCTGACGGCGGCCATTTGGGCTCCAAGCGCTCACAACCGCCAGCCCTGGCGCTTTGCAGTCGTGACCGATGCGACGCGCAAGGAGGCGCTGGCGCGGGCGATGGGGGCGTGTCTGCGCCGCGACTTGGAGGCCGACGGCATCGATGAGGCGGTCATCGCCCAAGATACTGCCCGATCATTTGCGCGATTGACGGGTGCACCTGTCCTGATTGTGGTATCCTTATCGATGGTTGATATGGATGAATACCCCGATCAGCGCCGCCAACAGCATGAATTCCTCATGGCGGCTCAAAGCACCGCGATGGCCGGGCAGAATCTGCTCCTGGCTGCGCACGGGTTGGGTCTGGGCGCGTGCTGGATGTGCGCGCCGCTGTTCGTGCCGGACATCGTCCGCGCCGCGCTCGACCTGCCCGACGACTGGCAGCCGCAGGGTTTGATCACGCTTGGTTATCCCGCCGAAACGAAAACCAAGACGAGGCATCCGCTGGAAATGAGTGTCGTGTGGCGTTGAGAATCGTCCTGCTGGCGGGCGGTGTGGGCGGCGCGAAGCTGGCGCACGGCTTGGCGCATCTGCTGCCGCCGGAGCACCTGACGGTGCTCGTCAACACCGGCGATGACTTCTGGCATTACGGTCTGCGCATCTGCCCCGATCTCGATACGGTCATGTACACGCTCGGCGGCGTGGTCGATCCCGTCAACGGCTGGGGCGTGGCAGGCGACTCGGTCGAGATGCTCGGCATGCTGACGCGCTACGGCGAACAGCCCTGGTTCCGCCTCGGCGATCGCGACTTAGCGACGCATCTGCTGCGCACTGAGGCGCTGCGCGCGGGCGAACGGTTGACGACGATCACGGCACGGCTGGCGTCGCATCTCGGTGTCAAAGCCGTGCTGCT
>CAYTME010000058.1:6098-8880 GCA_964438415.1 uncultured Pleurocapsa sp.
ACCGAGGACGAGAGCGCGACCGTCAGCGAGACGGTCGAACACGGCCCGCTCGCGTTTCAGGAGTATTTCGTTCGCCACCGCTGGCAGCCGACAGTCAAGAGCCTGTATGTCCACTGTGTCGAGTCGGCGCGGCTGACGCCGGAAGCGGCTGACGCCATCGACCGCGCGGATGCGATCGTCATCGCGCCGTCGAACCCTTGGCTGTCGATCGCGCCGCTGTTGGCCATCCCCGGCCTGCGCGAGCGGCTGCTGGCGCGGCACGTCCCGCGCATCGCCGTCACCTCATAACCAAGTTCCTGCATCAGCTTGGCGGCAAGGCGATCAAAGGCCCAGCGGCCAAGCTGATGCAGGAACTTGGTTATGAGGTGACGCCGGCGACGATCGCAGAACATTATGGCGCGATCATTAACAGGTTCATCTATGATGAAATCGATCATGATGCGCGGCGGCCCTCCGTGCCGCATATAGTGACGGGCACGATCATGCAGACGGCGGCAGATCGTATCCGGCTGGCCGAGCGGCTGCTGCGCTGGATAGAGAGAGATTAAACTGTCATGTCCAATTTATGGGCCATTATTCCCGTCAAACCGCTTGTGAACGCCAAAAGCCGGTTATCGGAGGCACTCGCGCCCGACGAACGGCGCAAGCTGGCCGAAGACATGCTGCGCCGCATCGTCAGTGTGACAACGAGCGTCCCCCAGATCGCGGGCACATTGGTCATCAGCCGCGACTCGAAGGCGCTGGCGATCGCGCGTGAGCTAGGCGTCCGCACGGTCATGGAGAGCGGTCAGCCGGAGCTGAACGCCGCCCTCATGCGCGCGACGGCTCAAGTCATTCGCTGGAAAGGCAGCGGTGTTCTGATCCTGCCCGCCGACCTGCCGCTGGTGATGGCGGAGGATCTGCAAGGGATGATCGCCCTGGCTCGCGATCTGTTCTCAGTCGTGATCGCAACTGACCGCAATGAGGACGGCACCAACGCGATGCTCGTGCGCCCGCCCGGTCTGTTCGAGTATGCCTACGGTCCAGGCAGCTACAAGCGCCATATCGAACGTGCGCGCGCCGCCAACGCAACGGTCGAGATTTATCAATCTGAGCGCTTGATGCTCGACATCGACCTGCCAGAAGACCTGGCGCACTACGAGCGCATCCTCAACGGCGGGGACTCTGCTTCGCCCCCGCCGCGACAAGAGCGGGCGGTCTAGAGCCGTCCCAAGTCCGCATCGCGCATCTGCGACAGCAAGAGCTGCTCAAGGGTCTGTCGCAGTCGTCCCTCACTCATCGCCAGGCTCCTGGTCACCTTTCAAAGCCGGTATGGTCGCGTTTGCCGCCGGCATGACCGCGATGCGCGCATCTGCCGGTAGCTCCTCCAGCGCCGCATCGAGCGCCGTCTGCAGATCGTCCGCCGGCTCCAGCAGCAGGCCGCGCACGAAATCAGGCGGCATGTCCGAGATCAGCGTGACGCGCAGACGCACGGCATCGCGCGCGATCTGGAAGGCCTTGTGCGCGCCGATGCGGAACCCTTCGGCCTTGAACCGCGCGATGACCGCCTCGTGCGAGGTCATGTCTGCGCGCCCAATCCACGCCTCGTAAGTCGCGCTGCCCGTGCCCTCCGGGCAGGCAGCGCACAAGATGACCACCGCGCCGTCGCGGGCGATCAGCGAGGCGTGCGCCAGCGCCTTCTGCGCCTGATACAGGTTGATATCCTTCGGGTGACCGCCGGGCGAGACGATCAGCAGGTCGTAAGGCCGGTCGACCATCACCTGGAAGCCCCGGCGCACCAGCGGTATCGCCGCCCGAACCACCGCCGCCGGCTCGCCCGCCAGCGCCGTGACGATCTGCTTCCGGCCGTTGAGCAGCGCGTTGAGCGCGAAATCGACGCGCATCATGCGCCCGATCTCCTCGATGTCCTCACGCGGCGGGTTGCCTTCGTACGCGCCCAACTGCGCCCCAGGCTCCGACATCAGCGCATGATTGCGGTTAATCGTCTCTTTTCCCGCCAGCCCGATGGCGGCCGTCTTGACACCGCCGGAGAAACCTGCGAACTGGTGCGGCTCGACGTTGCCGACGACGATGCGCAGCTCAGCCTCCAGGTAATGGCGGTTGACCCAAACGGGTGTGCCGCGCGTCGTCTCACCCAGGTAGACGAGCGACTGTGCGTCTTCACTGTCGTGGCAGAGGATTCGATATCGCTTGACGATCGACAACGGCAGGATGTCGCCATACTCGGCGGGCGGCATGACGGGGTGCGTGCCTGTTGCGATGATGAGGGTGATCTGCTCGGGACGCAAGTCGATCTGCGCCAGCCGCTCCAGCAGCGGCGGCAGCAGGTGCTCATGCGGCACGGGGCGCGTCTTGTCGTTGATGGCGATGGCAGCCGAGCGCACACCGGCGAACGCCTGCAAAGTGCGCGCGCCAAGCGGCTGATCGAGCGCGTGCGCGACCACAGCGAGCGGGTCGGCCGCCGGCGCGATCTCGGCGGGAGCGATCAAGTCTGCGCTGCGGTCATCCGGCAGCCGAGCGCTCAGCGAGCCTTTGCCGTAGGGAAGACGCAGTTCAGGCATGGCAGTCATTTCAGCATCGGGGGCGACTCGTGAACCGCCCCGACATCAGGCAGATGCCGACGGGACGACTCGTCGAGCCGCCCCGTCCACAATACGAGACGGCTTCAGCGCCAGGCCGGAGCGTAGATCAGGCCGCCGTCACGCCAGCTCGCATTGAGCGTGCCGGCGCGGTCGATGCCGATGGCGCTGATGTTGCGGTCGTAAATCTCACCGTAGTTGCC
>CAYTME010000058.1:8890-18487 GCA_964438415.1 uncultured Pleurocapsa sp.
ATTCGGGGGCAAGTGCCGCCAGCGGGACGTTATGCGATGACGTTGACGGCGAAATCGGGGCTGAGGCCCAGAAATGCGCCCAACTCGCCCGACGTGCCGACAAAGCGCGCGACCTCGGCATTGGGTGGATTGGCGGCCACCTCAGCGACGTTGGCCTGTGTGATACCGAACTCCTCGGCCTGGAAAGTGGCGAACACTGTCCAGCGAATGACGTTGAGGAATTTGGCGTCGCCCTCGAGCACCATCGGCGCGAGCGGCTCCTTCGAGAGCGTATCCGGCAGACGGGTCGGCGGATGAGGAACGCAAACCGGCGAGCTGACTCTTATCGCTCGTCAACACGTCACAGCGCTGCGCCTCAAAGGCGGCGAAGCTGTCCGCCGACGTTTCGAACGGGATCAGCTCGAAATCGAAACCGCGCGCGGTCATCGCGTCGGTGATGTTCAGCTCAGTCGTCGTGCCGGTCAGCGTGCAGAAGCTCGCACCATCCAGATCGTCGATCGAGCTGACACCCAGGTCGGCGCGCACCATCAGCCCCTGGCCGTCGTAGAAGACGACCGGGCCGAATTCGCCCAACAGGTCGGTATCGCGGCTGAGAGTCCAGGTCGTGTTGCGGCTGAGCACATCGATCTGCCCCGACTGGAGCGCCGTGAAGCGCTCAGCGGCGGTCAGCGGGACGAAGACCAGGTTTTCAGCCGTGACCTCACCGAAGATGGCTGCAGCAAAGGCGCGGCAGAAGTCGGCATCGAAGCCGCTGACCTCACCCGAGTCGGGGTCGATGAATGAGAAGCCCGGCAGTGTGCCGTTGACGCCGCAGTTGAGGCTGCCGCGCGCGATGATCTCCGCCAGTTTCCCGGTCGGCTGCGCCGAGGCCAGCCCGCTGAGGCTGAGCGCAAGCACAACGACCAGCATGAGCGCGAAAAGAACCCGTAAAGTGCGCATCTTGCAAATCTCCTGTGTAAGTCATACATTTCAAGGTCATGTGAGCGCTGCCCACGGATGAGCAGCAGTGCAGTTTTTACCGTGTTTGCATGTGAAAGGCAAACGCTGCCGAGCCAGGAGGCTCTGGGTCAACAGGATCGCCCTCCTCGCCGACTTCAAGCGTCTATCAGTCCCTAGTGATCTAGCGCAGGTCACTGCGCCAGCCGGCGATGCCTAGACACAGCCAACCGCCGATCAGCGCCGCGCCGCCGAACGGCGCGACCGCGCCCAGCCATCGCAGCTCCAAGACACTGATCCCGTAGAGCGACCCGGCGAACAGAACGACTCCGAGCACAAAAAGGATGCCCGCGTAGCCTCCCCAACGTCGCCCGTGTTCGCCGCGCTCGCTCAGCCAGGCAGCAGCCAGCAGTGCCAGCGCGTGAACCAGGTGATACTGCGAGGCCGTATCGAATGTCGAGCGCAAATCGGGGTTGGCCTCGAAATGCGCGGCCAGTCCGTGCGAGCCGAATGCGCCGATGGCGACGCCGAGCAGGCCAAAGACGGCGGCGGTCATGACAAGCGAGCGAGACATGAAAGAGCATCTCCTTGGGTGCAGTGCAGCTCAAGCATAGCCGAAACTGCCAGCACGGCAAAGTGCGATCACCACTTGACATATCGACAACAATCAATATAAACTATCCATATGAATGCGATGTCCGACGAACTTCAATTTGCCAAAGCGATCGCCGATGAGACGCGGCAGACGATCATGCGCCATCTCTGCTGTGCCTGGCTGAGCGTCAGTGAGGTCGTCGACAAGTTGGGCGGCAAGGTCAACCAGCCGACCGTCAGCCACCACCTGAAGGTCTTAGAGGATGCAGGGCTGGTGCTGGTGCGGCAGGAGGGTCGCCATCGCTTCTACACGCTCGACCAGGAGCGGATCACGATCTGCTGTGGGCGTCTGATGGCCGTCTTCGCACCGGCACAGGCGCCCGGTGCGCTCGTTCCCCTGCACTCGATCGAGAGGGGGTCTGGCGAATGACCAGCTCTTTTTTTGCACTTTTCTATCGATAACCATCGATACGAAAGGGATTAGCTGTTCAAACATGCGCGACCTCTCAAGCGCCCAACGCTTCACGCATTCCACATCACTTTTTCCACAAGGAGTCTCTCATGTCTGATGTCAACGTCACCATTCACGAAGTCGTACGCGAACGCTACGGCAGCATCGTCAACGGAACGCAGTCGTCCTGCTGCGGGCCGGATGGCTGTGCGCCACAGCCGGAGCTGTATGACGCGGCGCTGCTGCAAGACCTGCCCGACTCGGTCACGGGTATCTCGCTCGGCTGCGGCGATCCGGTGACGATCGCCGGACTTAAGGCAGGCGAATGGGTACTCGACCTCGGAAGCGGCGGCGGCATCGACTGCTTCCTGGCAGCGCGTCAGGTTGGCGAGGACGGCTATGTGATCGGGGTCGATATGACGCCGGAGATGCTCAAGCGCGCCAACGAGAACAAGATCAAGCTGGGTGCGCACAATGTCGAATTCCGGCGTGGGCAGATCGAAGCGCTTCCGGTCGTCGATGACAGCATTGACGTGATCATGTCCAACTGCGTGATCAACCTTTCGCCTGATAAAAGCGCTGTCTTCCGCGAGGCGCTGCGCGTCCTCAAGCCGGGCGGACGCATCAGCGTAAGCGATATCGTCACCGAGGGAGACTTCACCGACGAGATGCGCGCTGACGCTGCCAAATGGGCGGAATGTGTGACCGGAGCCATCCCAGTCGGCGAATACACGCGCTTGATGGCTGAGGCCGGCTTTGTCGATATTCAGGTGGTGGACAAAGCCGACGCCGAGGGCATCGTCGTCCGTCAGGAAGGTATGCCGCGGCTGTTCAGCGCGCGCATCACGGCCCGCAAGCCGGCGTGACATAACCGGGCGGTCGGGGCGCCTCACAAGTCGCCCCGAATTCACGTACGCTCAGGGCGCAGCGCTACCCCTGCCCCAAGTAGATCGGGTACAGCCGGCGTGTGTGCGCATCGGGATCGGCGTAGAACTCGTCCGGCGTGATGTCAAGCGTCACACGGCGGCTGGCCGGCTGCACCTGTGGTTTCGTGCGGGCGAATTCTTGGATCACACGCGCGTGCGGCTTGAGCGATCCATCCGGGCGCACGAGACCGAAGTGCCGCTCGTGGATCGAACCCACACACGGCGGCTTGTCCCACAGCGTTTCGTGATAATCGGCGAAACACCAGAGCAGTGCACCCGTCGCCCCGACCTCAACGAGGCGGGGCAGCACCGCGTTCAAGTACTCAGCCAGCGCCTCCTCGGACGCCATGAACTGCGTGAACGTCTGCCCGTACGCCTCCCACATCCACGTTTGCGAGTCCTCGCCCGGCGGCGCAGTGCAGCCGCCGAATTCCTCCATGAGTGCCGGTTTTCCGCACAGAGCGGAAGTCAGCGCGCAGCAGAAGGGCACAAAATCGGGATCGAGTGGACTGCGCGCCCAGTCGGCGTACATCGGGTAGGCGTGCATGACGGCGACATCGGTCTCAGTGAATGTGTCATCGACGCGCAGCGCCTCGCGGCTGACGAGGCTCATAACGTGCAGCCCGCAGGTGACCGGGTGCGATGGATCGAGCAGCTTGATGAGCGCAGTCGTATCGGCAACCCATTTCGCGCCGGTGGCGCGGTCAGGCGCGATGGCGAACAGATCGGGTTCATTGCCCAGGTTCCACAGCCCGATCGCAGGATGATCTTTGAACGCGCCGACGACGGTGCGGATGAGCAGCCGCTGTGCCGCCCGCGCGATCGGGTCGGTGAAGTAGTTGCGGTAACCGCTGTGGACGATCTTTCCCTGGCTGACGAGTTTGCCCGGCGGCAGCGGCGGCACGGCCGGATCGAGCAGCCAGAGCGGTGACCAGTTCGGCCCACTCATGTGCCCAGTGAAGAATGTCACATCGAGTTTGAGGCCGGCGCTCAGCGCGCAGTCACAGACCGCTTCAAGGTGATAGAGGCGTTCGATGGCGACCTGATCGGGCTGCGGCTGAAAATCGTCCCAGAGCAGGAAGATGCGCACCAGCGACATACCCAGCTCAGCGATCTGGGTGAACTCCTCGCGCACCTCACCCTCATCGAAATCCGACCACCAGTACATCGCCTTGCGACGCGGCCAGTAATTGACGCCCAGGGTGAAATCGGATGTCGGCATGAGCGTGCAGCCTTTCGAGGGTTATTCATCAGGGATGCCTAATGTGTACCAGATTCGCCGCCGGATGTCGAATGAGGGGCGCGCACGATTTGCGCGGGATTGCCTGCCGCGATCGCGCCGGGCGGCACATCGCGCGTGACGACGCTGCCGGCACCGATGACACAGCCTGCACCCAACCGCACTCCCTTGAGGATGAGCGCGTTCATGCCGATGAACACGTCGTCTTCGATGACGACCGGCGCGGCAGCCCCATCGAGAAACCGCTCGCGGCGGACGGCGGCATCGAGGGGGTGAAAATCGGTGTCGGTGATGATCGTGTTGCAGCCGACGGTGACACGGTGGCCGATCTGGATGCGCAGCGCGCAGACGAGCGAGCCGCCGGTCATGCCGAAATCATCGCCGATGAGCAGGACTGCCTGCGCTGTGCGCGTGCTAATGATGCATGGGTGATACGGGCCGAGGGGATTGCTGCGCCGGGTCGAGCGGAGCTGCAGGCGGCTGCCGATCTGTACGCGGCTCCGGCGGTGGATCTGCCAGATCGGCAGGCCGTACAGCTTCCAACCCGCGCCCCAGCCGACACCTGCCCCTATACAGCTCAGACGAGCCAAGGGCAGCAGCAGCAGACGCTCGATCTCATTGCGCGCTTTCCACGGTGTATCGAACGCGGCGCGCACGGCGTCCCAAGAAGCGAGCGGCGGAGAGGGCTGCTGCGCGCTCACGAGGTCGATCGTGCGCCAGGCGCGCGGAAAGCCTCGCCGATCGCGCCCTGCGCGCGGCGGCGCATCAGCCACGCCCACAGCGCCAGGAGAGCAGCGGCGGAAAAGACGAAAAAGAGTGGATCGGTCGGCACACGGTAGCGCGTCGAGGGGTGGAAGACGACATAGACCAGCGTCATGCTGATCTGTACGAACCAGAGCAGCGAGACATCGCGCCAGTGCCGCCGCGTGATGATGATGCCCGCCAAGCCGAGGAAGAACAGCCCTCCCCAATAGAAGCGGTGGACGGTGCGCCCGACCTGATCGAAGAGCGGCTGCGAGTAGGCATCGACGGGATCGCCGGGCGGGAGCTGCCCCAAGCGCAGCACACCATCGCCGTCCTGCTCGACGATAACATTGCCCTCGTAATCGATGCGCGGCAGTTCGCCGGCGGTTGGGTTGAGGCGCGGCGCGACATCGATGCTCCAATGCACGAGGAATTTGATCCAGAACAACTCCGGCAGCAGGTCGAGATTGTCACGCCAAAAGGCGAGCGCCAGCGCGAAGCGTTCGGCATCGGCCTCACGCGACCACAAATCGGCGCTCGTCAGCTCATCGGCGCTGGGCGAAGTCCACTGCACATCGTAGCCTGCGCGGAAGTACGGGATGACATAGCGGCTGTTGCCCTGCCACAAGTTCGAGCCAGACGTGACCGTCATCGGCACGAACGCATCGTAAACGCCGTAGTTGCGCACGATCCAAGGGATCAGCACCAGTGCGCCGACGACCGCGACGGGCAGCAGCCGGGCGACCGTTTGCCACAGGTTGAGGCGCAGCAGGAACCAGACCGCGACCAGCAGCGCCAGCGGCGGCAGGATCGGCCTTGTGAGCAGGCCAAGGCCGAACACGACGCCGCCCAACGCCGCCAGGCCGAAGGTTCCCACGTCCAGTCTATCGCGCCCACGCAGCAGAACCATCAGCCACAGCCAGACGTAGAGCAGCGCCATGAAAAGCGGCGTATCGATGACGGTCAAGTTCTGAAAGACCAGGTAGGGATACAGCGCATACATCAGCCCAGCCAGCGTGCCAACCGCATCTCCGCGCGGCAGCAGACGACGCGCGATGGCGTACAGGCAGGCGATGGCGATGAGGTCGAACAGGATATGCAAAACGGCCACCTGCAGAGCACCGCGCCCGAACAGCGCATACCAGCCAGCCAGCACATAGCTGTAGAGCGGTGGGATAAGCGCGTCAGGCTGGCCGAGTTCACGCCCGTAGATGCCGCTGGCGAGCAGATTCTGCGCGTAGGCATCGTACGAGTCGGAACCGTGGATGGCGCCCGTCTGCACGAAATCGAAGATCGACGGGAATGCGAAGAAGACCGTGAGCCGCACCACCGCCGCCAGCGCCAGCACGAGCACCAGCCGCCAGCGCCACAGCGACCGCACAAGCGGACTCGACATCGGTACGCGCCTCAACGCCTGCGCGCCGTGATCGCCATGATGTCGAGCGGGTTGACGTAGAGCGACCATTCTGATAGGTGCAGCGTGCGCTCAGCAAGCGCCAACGCGTTCGCCAGCGGCGGCACGTACATGCCAAGCCGATCGATGAACAAGCGCAGGGTGACGTATTTGCCGACATAGCGCACATCGACGATCTCGAAGCCGGCTTCCGTCAGCATGCGCGAGAGCGTGCGCACCGAGAAGTAGTAGACATGCTCCTCGGACAGCTTGTACCCAACCCAGCGCCGGCCCGTCAGCCGGGCGGGCAGACTGTCCACGTCCGGCGTGGCGAGCGTGATCACTCCGCCCGCCCGCAGAAGCTGCGCGCTGTGCCGGATGTACGCTTTCGGATCGGGGACATGTTCGATTACGTCCCACAGCGAGATCAGGTCGAACGATCCCGGCGCGTCCTGTTGGTCGAGCAGACTGCCCCGGCGCACGTCATATCCGAAACGATCGCGCGCGTACTGTACTGCAAAAGCCGACACGTCGAGTCCGTGTACTTCCCAGCCGAGACGCCGCGCCTCATCGAGAAAGAAGCCCGCAGCGCAGCCCACATCGAGCAAACGCCCCGGTTGGATGAAGCGATGCAGATAGCGAAGGCGGCGGGCGAACGTCTTGCGGATGTTCGGCTCGTCGCGCAGGTAGTCCGTGTAGCCAACCCGGCCCGACTCGGCATTCTGGAAATAGCTCGCGTCGTACAGCGCGTACAGATCGTCCGCCACCGGCCGCCTGCCGACGAAAATCAGCCCACAGTCAGCACAGCGGACAAGGCCGAGACCGTTCTCTGGGCAGTAGGGACGCAGCGTCTGGCCGCCGCACTGATTACATGGAATGCTGTGCCGGGCGATGTGCGCGGCCACCTGCGGCACGGCCAGCGTCTCTTGCACCATACGAACCTCTCACGCGGACGACTCACCGATTACTGCGGCGAAATTCTACTGTGATGAGCCGGCCTGCACAATGTCGGATGCGGCCCACCTCAACGCCCCAGACTGACCTCAGCGACGGCCATGCGGTGGTCGCTGGCGTTCGTATCGAGCACCCCCGCGCTCAGACGCCCCAGCCGACGCAGCCACAGATAATCGAAGCGCACACGCGGCACACCGGTGCGCCAGAGCGTGGCGCTCAGCTCGAGCGGCAGCCCGGCGAATGGATCATCGAAACCGGCCGCCCGCATTTGCGCGGCCAGCGGCGAGTCCGGCACATTATGGAATGTGCCGCCGATGACCGTGCGACCCAAAATGCCACCTGGGTTGTGCAGCGCGACCCAGGCGAGAAGCTCGCTGAACTGCTGTGCTTGATCCTGCGTCTGCGCCTCCAGTGCGCCGCTCTCGGAGGCAGTCAGCACACCGAGCCACGTATTGTAAATGGTGACCGGCGCATCGGCTGCGGGTTCGACCTGCACCCGCTGCGCGCCCGTCTGCTGGTAGACGCTCGTCAAGAGAACGCCCTCATCTTGCGTGATCGGCACACGGCTGAGCACTGCTAACCCTTGCAGACCCTCGTTGGTGGCAAAAACGCGCCGATCCATGCCGACGCGCCGGGCCAGCCAAAGCGCCTGATCGACGCCGAAGCTGGTCAGTCGTCCCAGTTCGACCTCCTGCAGCAGCGCGACATCCGCCCCGCTGACGCGGATCGTGCTGGCAATCGCCTCCAGATCGGGGTAGAAGAATTCGTTCGTCCCGGCGTGGATGTTGTACGTGCCGATGCGGATCGTCTCGACATTCTGCACGCCGACGATCACGCGCGGTCTGGCGAGGAAAGCTGCCGACACCGTCGCCGCGATGACGACGAGCGTGGCAGCCAGCGCTGCCGTCCGCGTTCCGCCCTGCCAGGGGAGGCGGCGCAGTGTCTGGGTCATCGGCAGGGCAGCGAAGAACGCTGCCAGCAGCAGTACGCCCCACCCAAGACCGCGAAAACCCCGCAGCAGCGGCGGGATGATCGGGTCGAGAAAAGCCAAACTGCCCCCGAAATCGCGCACGAAGGCATACTCGTAGGTGAAGAAGTCGCCTGCCGCCAGCAGTCCGAAGCTTCCCACACCGATGATGACCCAAAGACCCGTCAGATTGAGACCGCGCGTCGGCAGTGGCCGCACCAGATACCACCAAAGCAGACTGACGAGGAACTGCGCCAGCACCAGCGCCAACCCGGCCACCAGCCCGCTCAACCGGGTGCCGAGCACGATCAGCAGGACGATCAGCAGCATCCACACCCAACCGCGCATATTCACATCGAACAGCGCAATGAAGCTGCGCGCCTGCGCTCGCACCCAGGGGATGATCGGGAGCAGAGTCGCCGCCAGCGTCAGCGGCACGAAGGTCGTATATTCCGTCTGCGCACGCCCGGCGATGGCGTTGGGAAGCGTGAGCAGTGCGAGCTGCAAGAACAGAAGCCCACCCAGGCCGACCCCGCCCCAAAACGCCAGCGCACCCCGATCGGGCGAAACGACCTCCTGTTCGCGCAGATCGGCCTCATGCCGGAGCTGACGGGGGAGCGCCAGCAGACCGATCACGACGGCAGCCGCCGACAGCGCGATCTGGATATTGACGTAATCAGGTGACCAAGACGGATCGAGTGTATCGCCAGCGGCGCGCAAGACCTGATCGGCTCCGAATGCCAGGAGCATGCCCAGCGGCAGCGCCCGCGCGCGGTGACGCACCAGCAGTGCGATGTAAAGCAGCCCTCCGCCCACGGTCAGCGCTGCCGAGACCGCTTGGCTGACCCCGCCCAGATTGAGCAGCGTGCGTCCGATTACGGTCAGTCCCAATGCTGCGAGCAGCAGGCCGGGACTGCGACCGAAGAGCAGCGCCAGCAGCGGCAGCAGCAGTACCAGCAGCAGCAGCGTGACCTCGCCGCTGACAACCGCCGGGTCGATCACGCCTGGCACATCGCGCGGCAGCAGCGCCGGATCGATCAAGCTGACGACCGCCGCCCCGGAGATACGGCTGTAGTAGATGCCGATAGCGAAGCGCAGCGCCTGGGCGAAAAACGTCAGCGTGAGGGCGGCTTCCAGGATATAGATCAAGATCGGGTCACGTTTCATATTCGCGCCGTTGGTGGTTGGGCAGCACTGCCGAAGTCAAGACCGTCTAATTGAACCACAAAGGGGGAAAGGCGGCAAAGGCGATATTATTGTGGGCTGAGGAACGACGCATTGCGCGTCACGCATCACGTTCACTGCCTACTTATGGGGATTTGAATGATGAACGATTTGAAGACGATGGGACAGCAGCACGGGCGGCGCTCATGGGCCGAGCCGTGGAAGATC
>CAYTME010000059.1:0-292 GCA_964438415.1 uncultured Pleurocapsa sp.
GAAGCCCATTGCGAACAGCATCGCCGACGTAAAACGAATCTTGCCGCCCCACAGCGTCCCCAGCCAGCTAAAGATTTTGATGCCGGTGGGGACGGCGATGATCATCGAGGTAATCATGAACGGGATGCGCAGCTCTGGCTGGAGGCTGGTGAACATGTGGTGCGCCCACACGGTGAAGCCCACCAGCGCGATTGCCATGCTCGACAGCGCAATGGCGCGGTAGCCGAAGATCGGCTTGCGGGCGTGGACCGACAGCACCTCCGACAGCACGCCGAAGGCCGGCAGCACCATG
>CAYTME010000059.1:316-8751 GCA_964438415.1 uncultured Pleurocapsa sp.
GGCGGGAGGACGAGAACACGTTCTGCCACAGCAGCACATCGCCGCCGGTAGCCGGGTTGAAGAAACTGGTCCCCGCCACGCGGTCCAGGATGAGCAGCGTCAGCGCGCCCGCCAGAAACGGCGTCGCCATGACGATGATGATCGACGTGGCCAAGATCGCCCAGACGAACAGCGGCATCTGGAAATAGCCCATGCCAGGCGGGCGCATATTCTTGATCGTGACGATGAAGTTGATCGCGCCCAAGATTGACGAGATGCCGAGCAGATGCAGTGAGAGCGCCCACATCGTCTGGCCGTCACCGCTGAACATCGTGCTCAGGGGGGGATAGCTCGTCCATCCGGCTTCGGTCTGACCGACGAAGTAACCGAGGATCATCAGCAGTCCCGCGGGGACGATCAGCCAGAAGGCGAAGGCGTTGAGCCACGGGAAGGCCATATCTTTGGCACCGAGCATGAGCGGCACCAAGTAGTTGCCGAAACCGGCCAGCATCGGGATGATCCACAAGAAGATCATGACCGTGCCGTGAATGCTGAACAACTGGTTGTACTGCTGGCCGTCGGCCATCAAGTCGATGGTTGGGGTGAGCAGTTCCCAGCGGATGAGCATCGCCAGCGCGCCGCCGAAGATGAAGAAGAACAGCGAAACGGCCATATACTGCACGCCGATGATCTTGTGATCGACGCTCCAGCGCAGGTATTCACTCACGCGCAGCCGTTTTGGCTGCTCGACCGATGCACCGGGAAGCGGTTGGGTGATGGCTGCCATAAGACTCTCTCTCGTCCCTTCTTTACATCCACATCCACTCTTGGCTTACTGGCTGGGATTCGCCGTCTGCGTGAGCAGATAAGCGACGATGGCATTGAGATCGGCATCGGGCATGTAGTTTGCCTGATCCGGGTTCGGGTTGAACTGCGGCATCAAGTTGCCAAAACCGGGCACCAGGTACTCGGCTGGGTAGCGAATCGAGTGGAGCAGGTACGTTTCGGCGTCGGGATTGCCGGCTGCACGCGCACGATTGGCAGCGCGATCGGCGATGCCGTTCAAGTTCGGGCCGACATTGCCGGCCCAACCGAGGTCATCGAGCACGTGGCAGGCTGCACACGGATAGGCACCACTGGCGAGGATCTGCCGGCCGAGCAGAGCAGGGTCCTCTGGCGGCACAAGCACCGCCGTCGCAGCGGCATCGAAGAAATTGGCCAGATATGCTTCTTCGTTTTCGTGGACGATCAGCCACGCGCCGGTCAGGTTGCCGTCGCGGTCGCGATCACCAGCCATTGCGCCATGACCAGAGCCGCACAGCTCGGCGCAGACGATGCGGTATTCGCCCGCCATCGTCGGCGTGAAGCGGATCTCGGTCGTGCGCCCGACCAGAATGTCCTGCTTGACGCGCATAGCCGGGATCCAGAAGGCATGGTTGACATCAGCAGCGCGCATCTGGACGACAACGGGCTGACCGACCCAGGTATGCAGTAGCGGCGCGCTGAACGTGATCACGCCGTCCTCGTCGGTCAGGTTGGCCTGAATCTCCGGCTTGAGTTCATCGAAACTGAGGCTGGTGGGGATCGTATCGCGCGAAACGGTGTAGTTAAACGTGAACGCGAAACGCGCTGCCAGCGAGTCGACGGTCATCTCATTGGGCGGCACGGCGCGCGTGTTCACCCAAACCACATAGCTGTACACGGCGATCACGGCGACCAAGACGGCAGGAATAGCCGTCCACACAAGTTCGAGCATCGTGTTGCCAGAGACGGGCGGGCCATCCGCGATATCGCCCGGCTGTGCACGGAAGCGGATCACGGACACAAGCAGCACACCCTGCACCAAGATGAAGATGATGCCGCCGAAAAAGAGTAAGAAGGCGAACAATTGATCGACCTGCTCCGCCTGTGTCGAAGCTTGCGGCGGCAAGATCGATGGCACGAACAGCAAGAGCGCGAATGCGCCCGCAATCATGACGACGACGCCGACGATGATGAGTGAGAGCGATGGTGTCAGGTTGACGCTGCGCGACGAAGGCGGGTTGATCGAGGCCATACGGTTTATCCCATTTTTACGACTAGAGCAGATCGGTATCAGAGCGGCGGAAACAGGTTCCGTCAGGTTGCAGCATCACGTTTAGATTGTTCAATTTTACACAAACGCATTGAAGATTGTAACTGAATCTTCTGTGAGACGCAAGCGGTTTATCGCTGCGGAGTCGAGGACAGAGCGGCTGCGGTCACCGACTGCGACTCCGCTGCGCCTCGCGGCCGCTCGGATGTAGGCACGACATGCCAGGGCAGCACCCAGGCGAGCGCGCCGCTGACCACGCCCAACACAGCCACTGCCTCGAAGGCGGCGCGGACATCCCACGCATCGGACAGCACCCCCATGATGATGTTGCCCAACGAACCCGCCGCAAAAATGAAGCCGAGCGCCGCGCCAGAGGCCAACCCACGCCGCCCCGGCAGCAGACGTTGGATCTCGGCGACGAGCAGGCTGTGCGGCGCGCCGGTCAGCCCACCCGCCAGCAGCGCCACAATCAGCGCCGCCGCACCATCGACGCGCGGCAGCAGCCAAAACATCGGCGACCCAAGCACGATCAGCACCGTGATGATGACACGGCGGTCGAAGCGCTCCGCCAGCCGGCCAGCGCTGATGCCCATGACAGCACCGGCGATCCAGAAGACGCTGGTCAGCGCGCCGAATTGAGTCGCCGACCAGCCCTTTTGCTGGAAAAGCAGCGGCAGAAATGGCACCGCACCGGGATGCGTCAGGCTGCGCAGCAGGATGATCACCGCCAGCAGCAGCAGCGGTCGCCAGCAGATCGCGCCCGGCGCAGCGCCGCCGAGGCGCGCAGTCGCCGCGGCCTCGCGGTGCTGTGTCCTATCGGGCAGCAGCGCCATCATGGCGATGAAGGCCGGGATCAGCAGCACGAGCACGAGCGACAGCGGCAGCACGCTCGCCTGCTCGAACCAGGGCCAATCGAAAGCCGGGCCGAGCGCCAGTCCGAAGCGGTCGTTGTGGCTCAGGCTGCTGTCGAGCAGGAAGCCGGTGAGGACAGGGCCAACTGCCGCGCCTAAATACCCAGCGAGGAAGAACTTGGGCAAGCTGCGCGCGCTTTCACTGGCACTGGCGGTGCTGGCGTGCATCGTGCCGATCGGGTGAAAGGCGGCGCTGCCCAGCGGCGCGATGGCATACGGGATGAGCAGCAGCAAGTATTCACCGCTAGTGCTGAAAGCGATGAAAGCGATGATGAGCATGGCCGGCGTCCACAGCAGACCGCCAGCGCCGAGCGCGCGCCCTCCGGATTTATCCGCCAGATAACCGAAAAAGGGTTGGCTGAGACCGTGCAAGATTGAGTATAAGCTGGCGGCCAGGCCGATCTGCGTTTTCGAGAGCGAGACGATGTGGGCGCTGATGAACGCCAGCACGACCGGCCCCATGCCGTTGAAGATATCGATCATGAAATGGGCCAGCGAGACGGCCATTAAGCGGGATGGGCGGCGCACCATCGACTCGACCTTTGAGAGCGCGTGCGGACGGCTGAGGATGTGATGAAAGTTCATCATGATGCGCTTGCGTGGGCCTGTCAATGTCCAGTTATGCTGTCCAGGCAGCAGGGTAGTTTTTACATGTGATTGATATGTGATGACGTAATCGTATCAGGCTGCATCTGATGGGTGCGAAGTTGGCATCCGCGGGCAGCGCGCAGAAATGAAAACGGCCTGCGCAGTTACGTGCAGGCCGTCATCATTGGCGCAGGTTTTCACCTACTTGCGCCAGTGTGGGTATTTGCCCAAGCCGGCGCGCTGAAGCTGTACCGGCGGCGGCAGCAGCCGGTCGCGCACACGCACCGATGCATCGTAGGCGATGGCCAGACCTAGCGCGATGAGACCGATCAGGATCATTGCGGCCAGTGCAAAGGACAGGAATTCGATCATGGACGACCCTCCTCAGTCAAGTGAACTCGCGGACAGGATTGAGATTGCTGAGCTGTTGGGACAAGATGTCTCCCGCGTTTTTGTTAACGATACTTTAAATATTATGCCATTTTCTTTAAAAGTAAAGTGAAGAATATCGTATTTTTTGTAAAGAAATGCCCTCAAAATTCGGATGATGATCACTTGCATCGAGCGCCCTCGTCGCGCAGAACGCAAACGCGCGGGCACATCCGAGGCGTGCTAACCAGTGGTCGAAAGTTAAGCACGATCGAGCAGCGTATCTTAAGCTTGAACCGCTGCTCGTTGAGGTCGTGGATCATGGACGTGTTTCGACCATCGGCTTAGATCAGCCCGCGCGCACGCCGCTCCATCGGCAGCAGAATGTGATAGATAAAGGTATGCGTGGGCGTTTGGACGCCGACCTCTGCGCCGAGGCGGACGACCGCCCCATTCTGCGACTCCAGCTCTGATGGGCGCCCCTCCATCAGGTCGCGCTGCATCGACGCCGTCGCTGACGGGGGAAAGTCATCGATCTGGCGCATGCCCTGCTGGGGTGCGTCCTCATCGACCGGGAGGCCGCGGGCGCGCGCGACCATGAAGACCTCGCGCATGGCCTGTTCGAGCAAAGCCCGCGTCTCCGGCTGCGTCCGCAGCACACCGACCGGCATGCGCGCCGCCGCACCGACACCGCCGAACGAGGCGATGAAGAGCAGCTTCTGCCACATGGCGGCCAAGATGCTGTCCGGCGTGCGCACCTCGATGCCAGCGGCTTCGAGCGCGGCTTTGACCCGTCCGACACGCTCGCTGCCCCCGCCGACGCGCTCCCCTAACGCGATGAAGGGCACTGTGCCGCCCTGCGCGATCTGTCCGGGCGCGGTGATCGCGCTCTGCACGCGGCAGAAACCGCCGAGCACCGGTGCTTCGCCCAGAATGGCCGCCAACTGGTCGGGTGCCTCGACGCCGTTGAGCAGCGGAACGACCAGCGTCTCCGAGCCGATCAGCGGCCGCATAGCAGCGGCGGCGTCAGTCACCTGCCAGGCTTTGGTCGCCACCAGCACCAGATCGACCACACCTGCCTGCGCCGGATCATCGGTCGCGAGCGCGGGATGGACGGTGAAGCTGGCGTCCTGACTCGTGACCATGAGTCCATGCTGCTGGATGGCGGTCAGGTGCGCGCCGCGGGCGATGAAGATGACTTCATGGCCGGGATGCTGCGCCAGCCTGCCGCCGAAATACCCTCCAACGCCGCCGATGCCGAAGACTGCAATGCGCATGGTTGGACGATCCTATGCCGTACAGATGGTCGTGAGCGCGAACGCTTGGACAGCAGAAACTGCAGCTAGCTAGATTGTAGCAGCACCGCCCCGAATGCAACCATCGACCGCCGTCTTGTTCCCTGCTTTACACCGCTGCCAGCCACGGGTCAGCGTAGCCGGGTGAGGTCAGGTTGGCCGTCAGCGGCGTGATCGAGATAGCACGCTCGACGGCAAAGGCGTAGATATCGCTCGTCGGCTCGACATCCGCTCGCGTGATGCGATCCTCACGCAGGCGGTACGGTTGGTCATGTGGGCGCTCATGCTGGTCGATATACTCGTAGTAGTTGTGGCGGCTCTGATGAGTCCAGCGGATGGCTGTTGTCCGCGTCGCGCCCTGCGGCACGTTGATATTGAGAACATGCGTCCCCCTCGGCAGACCGTGCGCGAGCACGCGCGCCGCCATCTCGTGGGCGATCCAAGCGGCGGCATCCCAGTCCATCGGCGGGTAGTCGGTCGCGTAGTGATGTTCTGGGTCGCTCTCTAGCGAGACGGCGATGCCGGGAATGCTGAAGCTCGTCAGCTCCAGCGCTGCGCCGAGCGTGCCGCTGCGCGTCAGGCTCAGGCCGAGGTTTTCGCCGTAGTTGATGCCGCTCACGCACAGATCGGGCACGCGCTCCGCCAGCTCGAGCACACCGTGCGCAGCGGCCAGCGCGGGTGACGCATGGACTCCATACGCTATCAGCGACCGTCCATCGAGCGAAAGCGGGATCGCCTCGATGCGGCCAGCATCGCCGCCGCGCGTCAGCGCCCGGCTCATTGAAGTCTGCTGCGTAAGCGGCGCGGCGATCAGCACATCGCCAAGCGGCAGCATGGCAGCCGCCAGCGCGTGCAGCCCCGGCGACCGCACACCGTCGTCATTGGTCACCAGTATCAGCGGCGTCATCGATGTCTCCTGGCTAGGGTGGTGCGTTCAAGACTGCGGAAGGCTGAGCAAATAGGCGATCAAGGCGTCGATATCTTCCCTGGGCACGCGTCCAACCAGCTCATGCAGGCCCGGCAGCGCGAAGACATCGTGCAGCGTGGCCGCGCGCCCGTCATGGAAGTACGGCGCGCTCAGCCACAGCCAGCGAAGCTGCGGCGTGTCGATGAGCATCCCACCGCCCACGTCGATCGGCTGATTCGATGTGAATGCGGGCGGCGCATGGCAGCTTGCGCAGTTCTGATCGGCGAAAACCTGTTCACCACGCCCGATCAGCGCCGCATCTAAGCGTTCCGCGTACGGGCTGATCGGCCCGCCCAAACTGAGCAGATAGCTCGTCAGCGCATCCAGATCGGCGGACAACCCTGTGTGCAGCGGTCCCAAAGCCGGATGTGGCACCGAGAGATCGGCGATCAGCCCTGCACCGCCCAGAAAGCCGCGTATGCGCAGCTCGATATCGGCCAGCTCGTCCCAATCGCCGCTCCAGCGGTACGGTGCCGTCTGCCCCAATCCGAACAGCGTCGGTGTATTGCGCGGCTGTTCTGAGAAGGTGCGCCACACACGCCCATCCGACATGCCGTCGAAGTGGCATGCGGCACAGCTCAACCAACCTTCGCGCGAGACGCGGGGATCGGTGGCCGAGTAGAAGAGCTGCCCGCCGATCAGGAGGTCACCGGGGATGCTGATCGTGCTGATCGGCTGTACATCGACCACGCGCAGGCTGCTCGTCTGGATGGATGTGATGGTGGCATCGTAGAAGTTGTGGACGAACAGCAGGGACGCATCTTGGTTGAGCAGCACGCCGCGCGGATTGGCACCGACGGGTAGATGCTGGCGCAGTCTGCCGTCATTGAGATTGATCACCGACAGCGAGTCACTGCCCGCATTGACGACGTAGAGCCGCTGCTGAAAACGATCCAGCGCGGCATCGAACGGCATACTGATCGCTTGATCGACTTGGTCGATGGCGATACGCTGGCGCGTGAACGTGCGCAGATCGCGCAGGTTCACGATGTTGACGACCGGGAGCACGGCCGAGTCGTACGTCAGCGCCGGCGAAAGCGGGTTGCTCAACGTCTGCGGCAGATAGGCGATGCCGCGCGTGATATCGAGCACGATCGCTTGTGAAAGCCCGTTGCTGCCGCCGGTATTCACCCGATCGATCACTTGACCGCGCGGCAGATAAACGAGGCTGATCTCGCCTGTCCAGAAGTGCGTCACGTACAGATAATCGCCCCATAAGGCCAGACCTGACGGCACATCGGGCACAGTGAAACGCCGCCGCACACTGAAGTTGACCAGGTCGAGTTCAGCGATCTCACCGCTGCCTTGCAGCGAAACGTAGGCGACGGCGTTATCCCCCGAGACAACCCCGTACGGCCAAACGCCCACCTCGATCGTGGCGATCACAGTGCGGGCGCGCAGATCGATCACGCTCACGCTGCCCTCAGCGCGATTGGCGGCCAGCGCCAGCCGGCCGTCGGGCGTGATGGCGATGCCGCGTGGATCGCGCCCGACCGGGATCTCCGCCACCACGCGGTTCTGTGTCGGCACGAGAACCGTCACGCTGTTGCTGAAGGCATTGGCGGCCACCAACGTGATCGCATCGGGCGCGAGCGCGAGGCTGCCGCTGCTGTACGCGCGGTTCGTGCGCGCATCCGGCAGCGCATAGAGCGGCAGCGGTGTCGACGTAGCGCGGCCACCCTGCGCCTGCGCGTGCTGCGGCACCCGGCTGATGAGCAGCAGGGCACTGGCCAGCACGATCACCAGTGTCACCAGCGCGGCGTGTCTCGAGAGCGGTCGTGATCGCGGCATGGACACAGGCCTCGGTTATCCCAAGCTGATCAAACGGTCGTGAAAGAAGGTGAACGCTCGGTAGAGCGTGCGTGCGCTGCCGTTCTCGTCGCGCCCCTGGACAAAGAAGATGACTCGATGCGCATCGGATGCCGCCGGGCCATCGGCGCGGCCTTCGACTTCGATGTTCGGGAACTCGCGATTGATATCGGTCAAGTTGCGTTGAAAGCTGAAACTGCGCCCGCTCAACGGCAGCGCGCGCTGCACGAGAACGTAACCGGGTGCGCTGACCGTCAAGTGGACGCTCACGTCTTGCCAGCCGCTCGGCACGACCAGATTGAAATTGTATGGTAAGGCCGATGGGATCGCCTGATCGGAACGCCCTGGACGGTCGAGCAGCGCATCATCGCGCCCGCGCACATAGAATTGGTATGTGCCATCCGGTGCGCCCGGTATCCCGCCGCTGATCGAGTCGTCCTCGA
>CAYTME010000059.1:8795-18440 GCA_964438415.1 uncultured Pleurocapsa sp.
CGTCACCGTCCAGATACCCGCCTCGTCGAGCGGGAAATCGTGCGCTGGGTCGTAATAATAGCCGACGGCATTGGCGCGCCCGCCGAAGCTGCGCACATGACCGCTGGGCGCAGTGACCTGCACGGTGACGATCCCCGGCAGCGCAGGCGCGAGCTGCCCGCTGAGCGCAAATGTATCGCCTACGGTCATGACGCTGCCCGGCGGCAGACCTGTCGGAACGAAGAAGGCGTCATAGCTGCTGCCGCCGATGACGAGCAGCGGCCCGGCGTCTGCACCCCCATCCGCGCCGCGCGCTGGTGAGGCCACGCGCGAACCCCGCCCGTCATTGGGCGCGATCACACTGGCCGCCGCCCCGTAGATGGCGATCGCGCGCGTGTCCGTCGCATCATTGTGGACGCGCACACCGCCAAAGATGAAAAAGTAGTCTCCAGGTCGCAGCCCGGCAACCCCAGCGCCGATCTGACCGTTGAGCGGATCGTCGAGATCGACATGCACGGGCAGAGTCGGGGCGGCCGCGCCGAGGATGAACTGACGCACGGAGAAACCCGGATGCACGACGCTGGCATAACTGTAGCTGAGGCCGGCAGGTGCCGTGCCGCTCGCGGGGTTGTACGGACGTCCAATATCGTCAAACAGCGCTGCGGGCAGCTCATCCCGCGCCGCCCCATCGCGGATGGCGCGCGCGGCGCTTGAAAGATCGGTGCTGAAAGCCGCCAGCAGCCACTGCTTGTAGGCGTTCAGCCGGTCGTGCAGGCGAATCGCAGGCGCAAGCGCGTTCGCGCTGCCATCCGCGATCCACATGTGATCGCCGCTGTGATACGGCGGCTGCATGATGACGATCTCCGGCCTGACGCCAGCCGCATCAAGCACATGCTCGACGGTGTAACGCGCGGGGCGCTGCGGCGCGTCGACGTTCGCCAAAGCCCGCCGCCCACGCGCGATGATCGAATCGCCCGCGCTGGCAATCAGGCCGGCGCTGCGCAGGCCGCCTGCCCACAAACGCCCCTCAGAGTCGGTGTAGAAGGCTTCATAATCGATCACATATTCGCCGGGCGTCTCGAAGCCACGCAGAGTGGACTCGGGGGCGAAGAAATGACCGTCGCTGTTGGCCGTGCCTTCGATGACCCACTCTCGGGCTGCGCCGCCATCGAGCGGAAAGACACGGACACGGATGCGCACTTGCGCCGGGATGCCGGGGGTGATGTGCAGCCCGGCATGGAAGCTGTCTCCAAGCTCGAACGGAGTGCCCGGCAGCACCGACGGCGTCAGATCAAGCGGTTCAGCAACCCAGACGTGATAGCGTCCGCCGCCGGTGTAGCGGTTGCCGAACACGTCGGCAGCTTCGCCAGCCAGCTCGATGATGTACTCACCGTACTGGGCAAAGCTGAAACGCGTGAGCCGCGCATCAAGTGTGGTGAGCTGGTAGGTATCGACCGGTGACTGCGCGCCGAAGAGCACCCGCTCGTCCAAGCTGTCCGTCGAGAGCTGGTTCTGCTGCACCGGGATGCGCCCAAGGTTAGTGACCGTGCCATCTGGTGCTTCGATGCGCACGTCGAGATGCCCGCCGGGAAAAGCGAGCGGAATCAACGGCGGCCTGCTCTGGTCATAACGATTGGGAAACTGCATGAGCAGATGCGGCTCCAGCGAATAGACCGCTGGCCGGTCGTCTGAAGTCGGCGGCAGCGTGTAGATCGGCGCATTAAAGCGCACGCGGTTGGATAGGCCGTACCGCGCTTGATCCTCTACAGGCAGCAGGCCCCGGCTGCCGTCACTGGGCGTATTCATAAACAAGGCCCAGGGCAGATGCGCCGATACAACGCCGCCGACGTTGAGGACGAGCGGCAGCCGCGTGCGCTCGGCGATACCGGTGTCAGCGCTGCCGTCAAAGGCTGGGCTGGCGGCCCAGTTTTCGGGTGCGCCATCACCCACGCGAACACGTCCGCGCAGCACTGGCACATACAGACCGGGCAGCAGATCGGCGGGCAGCCGCCGCACGAATTCGAGTCTGAAGGTCAGCCCATCAACCACCTGTGCTATGCCATCAGCGCCGACGACCGCTTCCGCCAGCACATACGCCTGACCGACATCGTCGATCGCCAGGCCGCTGGAAGTCAGCGTGCTGCTCCAGCCGTTATTCGTCATGAATGAGGCTGCCGCCTGTGCCTGACCATCCTGACGGACGGCGATTGGCTGGAGTTCGAGCAGCCCGATGAAACGCAGCGCATTCACCTGGACGTCATCGCCAGGTGTGGGGAAGAGCACGTCGAGCGTCAGCCGCAGCTCATTGGGATCGTTAGCGGCGAAGCTGACTCGGTTGATCGTCCCCTGAGCCGACCAGCGCGCGCTGCCTTCGGCCAGCGCGCCCGCCAGCGAGAAGCTGTACGCGCCGCGATCAGACTGCGGTGCTTGGCCATAGATGATCGCGGCAGGCCCGCCGGGCAGCGAGCCGGGTCGTCCACGCGCCGACTGCGGAATGTTCGGCGCTGGGCTGATCAAGAACGGTGTCGTACCGGGGCCGAAAAGCCGTGCTGTGAAGCCTCCGACAGCACCAGCCTGGGTATAGAGCGTCTCACCCGTTTGAAGGTTGCGGATGGCGACCTGCGCCGTCGGATAGACCGCATTGGCCTCACCCGTGATCGTGACGATGCCGGCGCTGTCCGCCTCTGAGATCGTGATTGCGCTCAGTCGCGGTGGGTCGCCAGGCTGAAGGGGCGGACTGCCCTCTTGCGCAAAAACGGGCACCAGCGTCAGTGCGGTGATGATGACGGCCAAGACCGCAGACCGTGAAAGTCGCACGATCAAATCCTCACCAGCGAGATTGAGCAACAGCTACAGTATAGAGTGAAATGCGCCGCTGGCTGGCATGTCTTTGCGATCTCACGGTCGCAAGGCCAGCTTGTCCGTGAGCGCATCGAGCGCAGCGAGCATCTCGGCGGGCGGGCCATCGTTGAGCAGGGTGTAATCGGCGATCGCAATCGGCCCCCCCTTTTCCAAGTGCTCGATCTCGGCGAAATCGCGCGCGATGGCCTCGGCCATCGTCAGCGGCCGCTCAGATCGCGCCGCCAGCCGAGCATAGCGCGTCTGGCGGGCGGCAGCGATAGCGACGACAATTATAGCGCCGCCGAACGTTTCGTGCAGCAATTTGTATTCGCTAAAGCTGTACAGGCCGTCGATGACGATGCTGGGACGGCGTGCCAGCTCGGCCTGCAAAATCGGCAGGGCGCGGCGTGCGACCGCGGCCATCCCGTCATGAAGCCGGAATTCCTCGCGGACGATGCGCTCGTTTTCGGCGTTAAGCGCCAGTCCACGGCGCAGCACCTCATCAGTGACGATGCTGCCGAAGCGAAACTGAAAGAATCCGCGCGCCTCCAGATGCTGCGCGCACACACTCTTGCCCGCGCCCGGCATCCCCACGAGAGCCAGCGCGCGCGGCGAACCATCGAATGGTTGCATTGAGTCCTCGGTCGTACCTACGAAAAATCAACCTCCATTATACCATCAGGGGATACCGTGCGTTGGCTGGGTGCTTCCGAAAATCGCTGCGTTTGCAAAGCGCACGATGATCACCCAACAGCCCTTACCCTAACTGTCTCTATAGGGGAACGACAGGAAAAACGCCTCTGGTGACCTTTTCCATGACGCGAAGCGGAAGGTGCTGGGTGGATGAGGGCAAGTTGGCATGCCATGCCCCTACGCCTCAAACGCCATTGAGAGCCTTTCTAAACCCCAAAATCATCTAAATGCGATTGCCCTGAGTACGTGCCGCAGTCACGTTGCAAAAATTTCTAGACAAAGCTATTCTTCGCTCTTGTGTTCAAACAGCGTGATAGTCTGTTATACTGATGCGCAGTCGCGGCCTAAGGTTGTGAACTGCGGAAACGAGGATTGGCATGACGCCGACGAACAAGCACTCGTCTGTAGGAAGTGAGACCGGACGAATTCCGCGTGAGCTGCTCGAGGCCTATCGTGAGGCTGAGGTCGTACTGCGCGAGTCGTCCGACGAAGAAGACAGCATGAGCATCACCGGTGTGTTCAAGATGCGCAAGCGCGCCGAGGGCACGGACACGACCAAAGACAACGACGATCAAGCGACGGGCAGCGCCCCCGCGCCCATCGCTAGCTAACTGCTGTGTCTGAGGCTGTGCCCGGCGCAGCCTTTCCGAGTCATGCCCCGGCTCTTCATCGCGATTGACCTCCCCGAGTCGATCAAAGACCTGCTTGAGACACTGCGCGCCGACCTCGCGGGCGCGGTCTGGGTCAAGCGTCAGACCTATCATCTCACCTTGCGCTTTCTAGGCGATCAGGTGCCGATAGCTCAGGCGAATGCGACCGCCGCCTCCCTAACCGCTGTGCAGTTCACGCCGTTCGATCTGCGCGTGCGCGGCGTCGGGCGTTTCCCTCCCGACCCGAGAAGCGCCGCGCGTGTGCTCTGGGCTGGCATCGAGGCACCGCCTGATCTCGCTCAGCTCCACGCCGATCTGAGCGCCGTTCTCACCTCGCTTGGCTTCCCGCCCGAAGATCACCCATTTCACCCGCATGTGACGCTGGCGCGCATGAAGCTGCCGCGGCCAGACGCCGCCGTCGAACGTTTTCTTGCCCACTCAGCGGGTCTGATGAGCGATGCGGTACGCGTCACAGCCTTTCACATGTACGAAAGCGAACTGAGTCCGCATGGATCGCACTACACCCGGCGGGCCACATTTTCGGCGCAGGAGCCGCCCTCCCCACCGATCTCAAGTGACGAAACGCCCACCTCCCGCCGATAATGTATAGGGAGGTGTGCATCACGGGGGAGGTTGTGCCTTGATCAATCGATATGTTCAGCAGTTGAAAAGCAGCGACCCCGCGCGCAGACGCGAGGCGATCATCGCGCTGGGCAAGTCTGGCGATCAGGCGGCGTTGAGTCCGCTGGCGGACGTCTATCGCGGTGACCCCGATCCGGCGCTGCGCGACTTGGCGCTGCGCGCTGGGCGTCACCTGCGCAGCCAGCTTCAGGCCGCACCCGCTGCACCAGCAGCAGGGCACGATCGCCGGCTGAGTGAGGAGCTTTCGCGCTACGAGGCTGAGGCGGAGGAGCGGCCGCCGCGACCGGCAGCCGCGCCGCGCAAGCGCGCTGTCACGCCGGACGATATCCGGCGCGCCAAAGAATATGTCGAAGAGGCGCTGTCGCACAACATCAAAGGGGATAACGCCAAAGGCCTCAAGGCGCTCCGCCGCGCGCTGGACGCAAACCCCGGGCTGCAAGACGACGGCTACTTCCTGAGCGTGGCGGGCGCGGTCACTGGGCACAATGGGCCGCAAGCGGTCGCCTATATTCTCGATCGGGAGCATGCGCGCGATTTCGTCCGGCAGAGTGTGCGCGAACAGCGCGCGGTGCGCACCGCGCGCCACATGGAGAAAGCCAAACAATCGAGCTGGGCGGGAGTTTGGCTGGAGGTCGGCGTCTACTTCTTGATCAATACGATCGCCATCGCCGTGATCTTCATCGTGCTGATCGAGACCCTACGGGCAGCCCTGCAAGACCCGGCGGCGCTGGGAGACCCCACGGTGGCGACCGAGCTGGCAGCATTCAACGCGACCGTCGCGGCGATCGGGGTGGGCTCCGGGCTGCTCATCGGCCTGATATCCGGCCTTTACAACACGATCAATGCCCTGATCCAGGCGGTCGCCATCCACATCTTCGCAACGCTGATCTTCCAGGGCAAGAGCACGCTGCGCTTCTTCATGGACAAACTGTTCAGCCTCTACAACCGCCGGATGCCGATCATCTACGTCATTTTCGGCGTGGGGCTGTTCCTAACGTTCGTCTCGCCGATCATCGGCGGTCTCATCACACTGGTGGGCACGCTCTTTGCGCTCAGCTTGACGATGAAGATCATCAGCGTGACGGGCGAGGCCTACAACTTCGGATTCTTGGGCGGCTGCCTGAGCAATCTGCTCGCGGTCGGCGCGCTGATCCTGATCGGCGTCCTGCTTCAGGTCGCTGTCGGCAGCGCGCTCTTTTCCGCGCTTCTGCCCAACCTGCCGAGCGGGTTCTAGATGCCTCATCTGGCACGTCTTCGACCTCACCCCTGTCTCGCTGCGCTTGACGCCCTCATCGCCGCTGCAGAGAAGAGACGGGGGCAGGATCGAGCGCAGCACCAGCATAGATACGAGGACAGCGCAGCGTGACACGATTGACATGGGCAGGGATCGGCGTGACAGCGGCGGTGGCGGCTGCGGCAGGATTGGCTGGCGTCACTTACGCAGGACTCATCGAGCCGGAGCGGCTGGCCGTTGAACAGGTGGCGCTGAGGCTGCCGCGTCTCGACCCGGCTTTTCACGGCTACCGGCTGGTGCAGGTCAGCGATATCCATTTCGATCACCGCTACATGACGCGCGAACGGCTGCTCGGCATCGTCGCGCTGGTCAATGCCCAACACCCCGATCTGATCGCCATCACGGGCGATTTCATCACGCGCGGGCGCGCAGCCGATTATCTGCCCGATCTCGATGCGGCACTTGGCGAACTGCGCGCACCGGATGGAGTCGCCGCCATCCTCGGCAATCACGACTACCGCGTCGGTGCCCGTGCCATCCGTGAGACGCTCCAACGCCGCCAGATCATCGATATCAACAACGGCGTGCATACGCTGGTGCGCGGCGGCGCACAGATGCACATCGCCGGCGTCGATGATATCTGGGAGAACCGCCACCGGCTCGACTTGGTGCTCGACCGCCTGCCAAGAGACGGCGCAGCGCTTCTGCTGGCACACGAGCCAGATTTCGCCGATGAGAGCGCGGCAGCAGGCCGTTTCGATCTCCAGATCTCCGGCCACTCACACGGCGGGCAGTGCGTGACCCCCACCGGGTTCGCGCCCATCCTGCCAGAGCTGGGCAAGAAGTACCCCGCCGGACTCTACCGCGTCGGCGATATGTGGCAGTACACCAATCGAGGGCTGGGCATGGTCTGGTCACCGCAGGTGCGCTTCAACTGCCGTCCGGAGATCACCGTCTTCACGCTCACGTGTTGATCTGGTCCCTGCGCAACCTTCAGGGCTACCGTTTCCGCCCGTCAGCCACTATCATTCCCGAATAGTGGAGGACAAACGCTCGATGCTCGATCAGGTCAAGATTTACGTGCGCAGCGGCGACGGGGGTTCCGGCGCGGTCGCCTGGCGGCGCGAGAAATTCGTGCCCAAAGGCGGCCCGGCGGGCGGCGACGGGGGGCGCGGCGGCTCGGTTGTCCTGCGCGTCAACCCGGCGCTCAATTCTCTGTCGCCGTTCGCCAAGAAGATCCACTTCAAGGCGGCCAATGGTGCACCCGGCCAGAGCAGCCGTAAGACCGGCGCGAGCGCCAACGACGTGATCGTCGATGTCCCGCCGGGCACGGTCGTGCGCGATGCCGAAACCGGCGAGGTGCTGGCCGATCTGGTCGAGCCGAACGAGTCGGTCGTGGTGGCGCAGGGTGGGCGCGGCGGACGCGGCAACCAGCATTTCGCAACGGCGGCGCGCCAGGCCCCGCGCATCGCCGAGCGCGGCGAGCCGGGAGTCGAACGCTGGCTGATCCTCGAACTCAAGCTGATCGCCGATGTCGGCATCGTCGGCGTTCCCAACGCCGGCAAATCGACCCTGCTCTCGGTGATCAGCAACGCGCGTCCGAAGATCGCCGATTATCCATTCACGACGTTGGAACCCAATCTCGGCGTCGTCGTCTACGATGACCACGATCTGGTTGCAGCCGACATCCCTGGCCTGATCGAAGGCGCGCACATGGGCGTCGGCCTCGGCCATGCGTTCCTGCGTCATGTACAGCGGACACGCTTCCTCATCCACCTGCTGAGCGGCATCAGCAGCGACCCGATCGCCGATTACAACCAGATCAACGTCGAGCTGGCGCTCTACGACGAGCGGCTCAAGGAACGCCCGCAGATCGTCGTCTTCAACAAAATGGATCTGCCGGAGGCGCAGGCACGCTGGCCGCAGGTGCAGGCTGAGCTGCGCCGGCGCGGCGTCGAGCCGATGGCGATCTCGGCTGCGACGCGGCAGGGCATCGAGAAACTGATTCACCGAATGTTCGAGCTGGCCGCCGCGCTGCCCAAGCAGGCACCGACTGTCGAGACGCCGGTCTATACGCTGACAGACGATGTGCCGTTCACCGTCGAGCGCGAGGATGACGGCATCTACCGCGTCAGCGGCAAACGCATCGAACGCGCTGCGGCCATGACCTACTGGGAATACGAGGAAGCTGTCTACCGCTTCCAGCGCATTTTGGAGACGCTCGGTGTGACCGAGGCGCTGCGCGAAGCGGGCGTCCAAGAGGGCGACACGGTCTACATCGGCAAGCACGAGCTGGAATGGGAAGATTGATCGCTCGGTGAAAAGCGATGCAGGATGAGATGGCGGCGCCATCTTCTGGAACGAACCGGTTGGGATGAGTCACGATGAGTCGAATCGGTGTGCTGGGCGGGACATTCGATCCGCCGCATTACGGGCATTTGATCTTGGCGGATTTTGCCCTCCACGCGCTGGGATTGGAGAAGGTTTTGTTCGTGCCAGCGGGAGACCCGCCGCACAAACGCCAAGTGACGCGCGAAAGCGCTGAGCACCGGCTGGCGATGTTGGCGCGCGCGCTGCCCGACGACCCGCGCTTCGTCATCTCACGCGCTGACCTCGACCGTCCGGGGCCGCACTACACGGTCGATATGCTCGCGATCGTGCAGGAAGATCACCCCAGCGCGGAGCTGTATTTCGTCATGGGCAGCGACTCGCTGCGCGACCTGCCGACCTGGAACCGCCCGGAGCTGCTGATCGAACGCTGCACGTTGGCCGTCATGCAGCGTCCGAGTGTCGAAGTGCACGCGCACATGCACGATGACATCCTGCCCGGTTTGGCCGAGCGCATCGTCTTCATCGATGCACCGCTGATCGGCATCACCGCCAGCGATGTCGCGCGCTGGATTGCCGAAGGTCAGAGCGTGCGCTATCTGCTGCCGCCGCTGGTGCTGGACTATATCGAGGAGCACAGACTGTATCGATGAACGACCGAGATCATGCGAGCTTCGATGGTCATGTAGAGGCGACCCAGCGGAACGCCCGTATACATCGGGCTGCCTCTGCGATCCACCGCGCGCTGCCCGCTGCCTTCTGCCTCATGCTGATGGTCACCATCCTGGCGCTCATCCTGAGCAGCGGAGCAGCCCACGCGCAGCAGTACGCGCCGACGCTCGTCCCACCGACGCTCGTGCCGCAGCCTGAAGCGACTGGCATCGATGCGCTGCCCTCCGAAAGCGGCATCGCCGAGATTCAGCGTTCCGGGCGCGTACGCGTCGGCATTTTGTTCAACGAACCGCCGTTCGGTGTGCTCAACGAGCGTGGGCATGTCAGCGGCTTTGACGCCGACCTCGCCCGCGCGCTGGCCGAAGCCTGGGGCGTCGAGCTGGAATTCGCGCAAGTCACGCGCCAAACGGCCTTCGAGACGCTGGTCGCCGGTCAGGTCGAGCTGCTGCTGGCTGCGCTGCCACACACCCGGCGCGATGACGCGCTGGTCGAATTCAGCCGCACCTACTACCCCACCGCACAGTCGATGCTCGTGCGCGAAGGCGACGGTGCACAGACGCTGGCGGCCTGGCGGACCGGCGGCTCGGCCTGGGCCGTGCGGCCCGG
>CAYTME010000060.1:0-258 GCA_964438415.1 uncultured Pleurocapsa sp.
GATCGGGCGCGCGCTCGGCTTCGGCTCAACGAGGCGGCCGTCGCGCTGCATCCGCTGGCGCTGCTGCATCCGCGCCTCGCGCTTGCGGATCGCGAGTATGCGTTCCAGTTCTTCGATACTCAGTTCATCGACCGGTCGTTTATCGCGCATGAGCCGTCAGCCTGCAAACTGCCGCGCTGTACGCGGTACGCGGTGTGTGCGGGTGTCCGAGATCGACGCGGTCACAGCTCGTTTTTCGCAGCAATGGCAAATACCTCG
>CAYTME010000060.1:304-5571 GCA_964438415.1 uncultured Pleurocapsa sp.
TGGCCCAAAGGGGTTGCCGCCCAGGTCTGCGGCGGGCTTTCCAGCCAGACACGGCTCTTGAAACCGGCGCGGCGCAGCGTGCGGCGCAGGCTGAGCAGCGACTGCTCATTGACGTGGACATGTTCATTGACCGAGACGAGGAACTGGCGCGGGTCTTTTGGATACTGCTCACGCTCGCCCATCAGGCCGCGTAAGAAGCGCACCAGCGGGTAAGCGTAGCGGTCGTACCAGATGTTGGGCGCGGTGTGCACGATGAAGCGGCCGTCATCTTTGAGCACCCGGCGCACCTCGAGCAGCGCGGCGTGCAGTTCCCAAGGATGCAGGTGCTCGACCACATCGAACATCAAGACGCGGTCGAAATGGGCATCGGGAAACGGGAGTCGTTTGGCATCGGCCAGAAAGACGGCGGTGCGCCCTGGTGCCGAGCCGTCGATGCCTTGAATGACCTGCTGGCTGAGCGAGACGGCGACCGGCGCATAGTCGATGCCGTAGGCGTCCGCGCCCAGTTTGGCGGCGTGGCGCAGAATCTCGCCGCGGCCGCAGCCGACATCGAGCACACACATGCCAGGCGCGACCGCAGCCAGCGCGAACGCGGAGTTGAGCCGCCGCGAAAGCTGGTCGCCTTCGGTGGCATTGAATTCGTCATAGCCCTCGCACGCCGAGCGGAAATATTCTTCCGTGTAGCGGGTGGCGGGTATGGGCGCTTGTTCGTGCTGCTTTTCCAATGCCGAAGACCGTCTTGATCGTGCGCTGTCGCGCATCTTGTCGTCATTGGCGATTATACTGCACACCCCTTCCGGCGCAATGTGAGGAGCGACCGACTCAACCGCGGCGCTGCAAGATCGTGTAGCTGTTAGCGCGTCCACCTTCGCCGTCGGCGCGGTAAGACTCGATCAATGCCAGGCCGGAGGCCGCGGCCAGCGCCGCTTGTTCGTCGTCATCGACATGATGGCAGTAGCGCAGGGCGCGCTCGCCGCGCCGCCAGTCGAGCAGATGATCGCCCGGCTCGACCGCCATATCCGGCGGCCAGGGGACGACGCGCTCGCGCAGGCGCGGGATGTCCAGGAAGCGCCAGCAGGCGAAGACGAGCAGCCCGCCCTCGGCTGCGCGGGCGGCGGCCTCGGCGACCAGGCGCTGGCGGCGCTCATGCCCCGGCATATGATGGAGCAGGCCGAACAAGACGACCAGATCGTACTGCTGCGCGGGCAGCGGATCGCGGAGCACGTCCGCTTGATCGAGCACGGTCTCGACTCCCGCCAGCGGCTCTAATGCCGTTCGCGCGA
Organism: uncultured Pleurocapsa sp.; assembly: GCA_964438415.1. Taxonomy (GTDB): domain Bacteria; phylum Chloroflexota; class Anaerolineae; order Aggregatilineales; family Phototrophicaceae; genus Flexifilum. Next base: position 1,588 of record CAYTME010000060.1, read on the forward strand.
ATGCGAGCAGCCGCGGCTCGGCATCGAGGCCGTGATAGGCCAGCGGCGTGAGTCCGTGCTCCGCGAGAAAGACGCCGAACCGCCCATTGCCGCAGCCGAGATCGAGCACGCGCAGGGGGGCATGGAGGTAGGGCAGCAGCCGCGTCCAGCCTGGCCAGGCTGCGCCGCGCGTGGCGTGGAATTCGTTTGCGGTTTGCGCGTAAAATGCGCGGTTGAGTTCGTTCAACCAGCGCGCTGTCGCGTCGTCCATTTGTGAGCCAGCCCCGCTCGTCCCGTTGAAGCGCAGACGAACTATGATACAATCCAATTATGAAAAGCCCCCGTAGCTCAATTGGACAGAGCAGCCGCGTCCTAAGCGGGAGGTTATGCGTTCGAGTCGCATCGGGGGTACAGGGGAAACGCGATGGGGGCGCGCTCAATTCGGAGCGCGCGTTCGTTTGATGATGGAGAGTTCAGAGTAAAGCCCGATCATGCACCCGATCCTCATCCTAGCACACGGGGCGCTCGGTCCCTACGACGAGCTGATCTTTCTCGCGGTCGGTCTCGTCTTTTTCGGCATGATGATCCTGAGCTGGCTGCGCAGCCGCAGCGTCCCCGCAGACATGACCGACAAAACACCTGCGACCATCGATGACAGCACGACGCCGCCCGATCCGCAGCGTTTCCGTCTGGATTAGACGGGGCTGGCTGGCGGCGCTGCTGCTGATCGCCTTCGCTGCCATCCAACCAGCCGCTGCGCACGGCTACCTGATCCGCGCTATCCCGACCGACCGCGCCGTGCTCGAACGCGCGCCGGCGCGCGTGCAGTACTGGTTCAGCGAGGCGCTCGAACCCGAATTCAGCCGCGTGACCGTGCGCGATCAAGCCGGGCAGGTGGTGGCGGAGGGCGGCCTATCCGAGCAGGACGACAAGCTGCTGACAGCTCGGCTGCCGACCGGGCTGGCCGACGGCGCGTACATCGTCGAGCTGCGCCTGGCGTTCGCCAGCGATGGCCATGTCATCGTCGAAACCCGGACGTTTTTCGTCGGTGCGGTGGTGGCGGGCGTCGGAGGCGCGCCGACCGGCGATCAGGCCGTGCCGCTCGAAGTCCTCTGGCGGGCGCTGCTGCTCATCGCCGTGATGCTGCTCGTCGGGCTGTTCGCGCTGTACACGCTGGTCTTAGTGCCGAGCTGGGGCAGTGGGGCGCACCTGGCGGGAGGGCTGCCGCCGCGCGTGATGAACCGCCTGTACGTCTTGGCCTTTGCGGCGCTGGGGTTGGCGGTGCTGGCGAACGCGATCGCGCTCATCCAGCAGACGATGCTGCTCTTCGGTGTCGATGCGGGCACCGCGCTGACATCGAACCTGTGGAATGTCGTCCGCATTGGCACGCGTTTCGGCGATACTTGGAACTGGCGCATGATCCTGCTCGGCGTGATCGCGGCGCTGCTCGGCGCTGCGCTCTACACCCGCCGCGAGCAGCCGGCGCTCGTGCGCCCGTTCATCACCGCCTGCGCTTGGGCCGCGCCGCTCGTCGTCTTCACCTGGAGCATCAGCGCCCACGCCGCCGGTTCGCTGATCCTGCCCTGGTTGGCCTTGTTCAGCGATTGGCTGCACGGGCTGGGCGTCGGCTTGTGGGTGGGCAGTGTCGCCGCGTTCACGCTGATCGCGCCGGTCGCGCTGCGCCCGTACAGCGGCGAAACACGCCGCCAAGCGCTCCTCGCGGCGCTGCGTCGGCTCTCGCTTGTGGCGCTGGCGTCGGCCATCGTCGTCATCGCGACGGGCGTCTACAACGCCAGCAATTGGATCATCGAGGTCGAGCACCTGACGTCTCCATACAGCCTGACGCTCGGCGTCAAGCTGCTGCTCGTTGGGCTGCTGCTCGCATTGGGCGCGGCGCATCACATGGCGCTGCGTCCGCAACGCTACGCGCGCTGGTCGGCTTGGTGGCGGAAAACGGCGTCGTTCCTCCCCAGTCTGCGTCTTGAGTCGGCGGCGGCGGTGCTGACGCTGGTCTTGGCCGCGTGGGTCTCGGCGACGCCCGTACCCCAGCCGACGCTGCCGCCGCAGGCACCCCCGCCGGGCGGTACGCAGACGATCGGCGGTTACACGGTGACCGCCTCCGTCACTCCAGGCGGCCCAGGGCCGAACACCTACGATGTTCAGGTCCAGCGCAGCAGGCAGCCGGTCGATGGGCTGGATGTGCGCGTGCAGCTCGTCAACCCGACGCTGGAGCGGCGCGGCGCTCGTCACGTAGCCGAAGCGAGCGGCGACGGCTTGTACGTCGCGGCGGGGGCGGAGATCGCGCGATCGGGCGGCTGGTGGCTCCTGATCGATCTGCGCGAGCCGGCGGGCACGTCCACACGCGCCGCCTTCGTCATCCCGATCGTGGATGAGGCGGCGCTCCAGTTGTCGCGTCCGCCTGGCGCGATCCATCTGATCGCGCTGGCGCTGGTGCTGACCGCGCTCGGCGCGGCGCTGCGCGGCGCTGCCGTGCGCTTCTGGGCTTGGCTCAAGCCGAGTCCGCTAGGTGCTGTCGCGGCTGTGTTGGGCGGCGCCATAGCCGCGGCGGCGATCGCGGGCGCGATCTGGCTGTCGGCGCTCTCCGATGCGCAGACGGAAGCGGCGCTCTTCCCCGTGCCCCAGCTCGCCAACCCGACGCTGCCGGATGCCGAGTCGCTGCAGCGCGGTGCCGATGCGTTCGCTGCGGCCTGTGGCTGGGAGTCGCAGCCGCGAGAGCTGCAAACGCTCTTGGATCGCTTGGATCGGCTGCGCGATGAGGAGTTGTTCGCGTTCACCCGCGCAGGCTGGCGGTCGCTGCCCGCCTGCGCTGCGGAGTTGAGCGACGACGAACGCTGGCATATCGTCAATTACCTGCGCAGCAGACAGCCGTAAATTGACGCGGCAAGCTCGATGTGCGGATTGGAGAGTTGGCGGATGAAAAAGTGGGCTGTCTCGATCGCTCTGGCGCTGCCGCTGTTGGCGTGCGCTTTCGGGTTCACGCCGCCAACGCCGGGGACGAATTTCACCCCGCAGCCGCCGGTGAATAGTGCCAACCCGACCGTGCGCGGCGAACAAGCCGTCGTCACCAGCGTGATCGACGGGGATACGATCGAGGTAACGATCGACGGGGTCGGCTATCGTGTGCGTTATGTCGGGGTCAACACGCCGGAGCGGGACGAACCGTGCTACCGCGAGGCGCGCGATTTCAACGCCGCGTTCGTCGAAGGGCGCACAGTGACGCTGGTGCGCGATACGAGCAATACCGATCGCTTTGGCCGTCTGCTGCGCTACGTCTACGTCGGCGATGTTTTTGTCAACGAGCAGCTCATCTTGCAGGGGTACGCCGAGGTCGTGCAGTACGCGCCCGATCTGCGCTTCGCTGACTACTTCGTCACGCTGGAGCAGGAGGCGGCGCGTTTTCAACGCGGCTGTCACCCGACCGGCATTTTCAACGACGGCTCATACGCCCGCTGAGTTGAGCGCGAGGCGGACACATGCCGCAGGCGCTCAAACGCGCCCGTAGACCTCCAAGCTGACGCCGTGCAGACCGTTCGCCTGTGCGGATGCGAGAAAGGCGATGGCATGGGCGACATCGTCCGGCGTCACCCACCGGGTGAAATCGGCACCGGGCATCGCCTCGCGGTTCGGGGGCGTGTCGATGATGCTCGGCAGCACGCCGTTGACGTTGATGCCGCGATCCTTCAATTCCGCCGCCATCGACTCCATGATGCGTTGGGCGGCCGCTTTGCTGGCGGTGTACGCGGCGGCATTGGCGGCACCCTTGAGCGAGGCGCGCGCGAGCACGAACACCAGGCTGCCGCGCACCGCGTGATCGAGCATGTGCCGGGCGATGCGCCCGCCGACGACGTAAACCGGCTTGACGTTTAAGTGGAACATGCGGTCCCAGACCGCCTGCGGCGTCTCGTGGACGGGCTGGCCGGCGCTGTAGCCGCCGACCGTGTGCGCCAAGATGTGGATTTGACCCAGGCGCGCCTCGACCGTCAG
>CAYTME010000060.1:5650-13269 GCA_964438415.1 uncultured Pleurocapsa sp.
AAGGCGCTCCGCGTCGTGATCGGTCAGCACCAAACGGGCGCCTGCCGAGGCGAAACGCGCGCTGACGGCTTGGCCGAGATTGCCGCAGGCTCCGGTGATGAACACGACTTGCTGGGCGAATTCGTTCGACATCTGCTCTCCCTCCTGGGTTATGGGCTAAACGTGTCCAAAATCGCTTGATAGGCTTGGTTCAAGCGCTGCATGTGCTCGTGCGCTTCGGGCGATCGATTGAGATCGGGGTGATAGCGCCGCGCGAGCAGGCGGTACGCACGTTTGACGGTTTCGCGGTCGTCACCCGGGCGCACCCCGAGCAGGACGTAAAAGTCGTGCAGCGCCGCTTCTGCGCGCACATGCGCCGCTGGGTCGTGTTCGGTGCCCTGCGGCCCGGCGAAATCGGCCACACGCCAGACATCATTCAAGCCGGCCAGCGATGTGCGCACCGTGCGACAGGTGAGCGACCGGAAGCGCACCGTCGTGCCGAACTCGACCAAACGCACCGGTGTGGACCCGCGAAAATAGACCGGGAAGATGAAGCTTTCGGCATCGATCAGGTCGTAGGCGTAGATGCAGCCACCGTAAAGCGTGTAGAGCGCTTCCATCCAGTCCTGCGCATGATATGTTTGGCCGTGATTGGGCAGCATCATATCGCACCAGAGCAGGAACAGCGTGTGAATGTCTTTCTTGCCGTTATCGTGCAGCGTGGCGCGAATCTCGTACAGCGGCAGCTCGCTTTCGATGAAATGCAGGCTGACGGCCTGGCCGCGCGGCGTCTCGAACAGCACGATGTCACCGCCGTTGTGGATCATGCGCTCCAGCGCCCCGTGCTCGCTCAGTTGATTGACCGTGTACGCGCTGGCATATGCGGTTTCATAACGATAAGACCCCATGGCTGCGTTCGTTTCCCACTTTTCGGACGGCTGGCACAATGATACCCCAGACGCAGCGGCTGAGGAAAAATGCGCACTGCAACGGCCGAACCTCACTTGCCAGGATGCGAAAACAGTATTGTGCGGTATTATTTTGTACGCTGCATCGATCGTTTCAGTTGAGGCTAACGACGCATGAGGAACCTTGGCCGACGTCTCGCGCTGTTGACCTGCTGCCTGTGTTTCGCTGCGCTCATCTTCATCGGGCTGCCCACGGGGATGGCCTCCGCTCAGGCTGACTCCGGGTCATGTCGCTACGTCAATCCGGATGGCTCGGTGAGCGGTGAAGTCTTCTTGACGTTGGAGGAATGCGCCAAGGCGATCCTGGATGAGACGAACGCGCTCGGTCTCGGAGACGGCTTGGGCATTTTCGACAAGTACGCGCTGCGCGTCGAACTGAACGGCGATGTCTACGCGGCATCGATCGAATTCATCTCGCGCGCGTCCGATCTGGATTGGCAGTATCTCGGCAATCTGTACGGACGCACGCCGGCTTCGCAGCAGCCGCCGTCGCGTTCGCAGCCGCCCCCCGCTCGGACGGCCCCTGAAAACTCGGCTCCCGCCGCGACCACCCCCAACCGCGGCGAGCAGCGCGGGGTGGTGCCGACATCTCTGCGGCAGATTTTCGATATCGCTGCCGAGGATATCGACGATTTCTGGCGCAATACGTTCAAAGAATATGGTTACCAGTACACGACTCCGCGCATCGTCTTGTTCGATCGCGCGCAGGTATCGAGCGGCTGTGGGGTGGCACCGGCCCAGATCGGGCCGTTCTACTGCAACATCGACCACACGATGTACTATCCCGCTTGGTTCATGGAACAGCAGTGGCGCACACACGGCGACTACGCGGTCGTCACCATCATCGCCCACGAATGGGGGCACGCCGTCCAGAACTTGCTCGGCGGCCTCAACACCGGCGACTATACGATCACGATCGAGCTCGAAGCGGACTGCTTCGCTGGGGCCTACACCGCTTACGCCAACGGGCGCAGCACCAAGATCCGGCTGGATGCCAGCGATATCGAGGAGGGAGCCAACGCGCTCTTCCACGCGGGCGACCCCGACGGCACACCCTGGTGGGACTCGCAGGCGCACGGCACCGGCAATCACCGCTATGAGGCGTTCATGGAAGGCTTTAAATTCGGGGTGACGGCCTGCGGCACCGATTGAGGCCGCGCGCCGGAAACGGCGGAGTCGGATATGGAGCTTTTTTACAAAGGCACGATCCACACGATGGACGTGCACCAGCCGACGACCGAGGCGCTGCTGATCGGCGATGACGGCCGGATCGCCGCGATCGGCGCGCTGGCCGATCTGGCTGCCCATGCCCCGCAGGCGCGTCGGGTCGATCTCGGCGGGCAGACGCTGATCCCCGGTTTCAACGATGCGCACGTGCATATCTGGAAGCTCGGACTGCTGCTGACCGTTCAAGTCGATGCGCGCACGGCGGCTGCGCCGAGCATCCCCACCATCATCGAACGGTTTCGCGCGCGCGCTTCGGTCACGGTGCCGGGGGTCTGGCTCACGGGGCGTGGTTACAACGAAGCCGAGCTGCCGGAGGGTCGCCATCCGACCCGTCACGATCTCGACCAGGCCAGCCGCGACCATCCGATCGCGCTGACGCGCACCTGCGGCCACATGATCGTCGCCAACAGTGCGGCGCTGGCGCTGGCGGGCATCACCCGCGAGACGCCCGACCCGCCGGGCGGCACGATCGTGCGCGACGCCAGCGGCGAACCGACGGGCCTGCTGCAGGAGACGGCGCAGGGCTTGGTCGCCCGTCTGATCCCGGCCGAGGACGACGCGGTCATGGCGGCGGCCATCCGCGCCTGCATCCAGCATCAGCTTGCGCTCGGCATCACCAGTGCGACCGACCCGCTGCTGACGCCGTTCCATCTGCGCATCTACCGGCAGCTCGACGCTGCGGGCGAACTGGCGATCCGCGTCAACGGACTGCCGATCCGCTGTCCAGACGGCAGCAGCGAAACCCTGCCGCTGCCCGAACGCTGTGTGAGCGAACGGCTGCGCATCGACTGCGTTAAGTTCTTCGCCGATGGCGGCCTCAGCGGGGCGACCGCGGCCGTCAGCATCCCATTCAAAGTGACGGGCGAGCGCGGTGTGCTGCGCTTCGAGACGGACGAACTGATCGCGCTCATGTGGGAGGCGCACAGCGCCGGCCTGCGCATCGCCACGCACGCGATCGGCGATGTCGCCATCGAACAGGTCATCAGCGCCTACGAAGTGCTGCACCGACGCATGCCCGTGCATCCGGGGCAGGGCGCGCTGCGCCATCGCATCGAGCACTTGGGACTGCCGGATGCCGATCATCTGGCGCGCTGCCGTGCGCTCGGCGTCATCGCGGTGCCGCAGACGATCTTCCTGCAGGCGCTCGGGCTGACCTACCGCCGCTATCTGCCCGATGCTTTCTACCCGCGCTGCTATCCCGTCCGCGCGATGCTCGACGCCGGACTGACGGTCGCGCTCAGCTCGGACGCGCCCGTGGTGGCTGACGACAACCCGCTGCGCGGGATGCAGGCGGCGATCGACCGTCGGGATGGCAGCGGGGCGCCGATCGCGCCGGAGCAGGCGATCTCACCGTTCGAGGCGCTCTACGCCTACACGATGGGCGGGGCGATCGCGAGCGGCGATCACGACAACCGCGGCAGCTTGACCCCCGGCAAGTGGGCCGACCTGGCGGTCTTGAGCGGCGATCCGCTGCATACGCCGCCGGAGCAGTTGGCCGACATCCGCGTGACGCAGACGTGGGTGGGCGGCCGCTGCGTGTTTACGCTGTAATTCATCTTGAGTTCTTCGCCCTTTAACCTATAATCCGTCTTCCCCTTATTGGGCGCTTAACATGCGCGAGTGAAAGGAAGGTTTAGGGCGAAGATGAAAATTCCCTTCGGTGGGCGTATCCTGCTGCTAGGGTGCGGCGCGGTCTCGACATGTGTTCAACCCCTCCTGCTCCGTCATCTGGAGATGGATTTCTCCAGAATCACCGTGATGGATTTCCTCGATCAGCGTCATCTGATCCCCGACACGTTGGCCGCTGGCGCGACCTATGTGCAGCAGAAGATCACCGCCGAGAACATGGCGGAGACGCTGGCTCAGTATGTCGGGCCGGGCGACCTGCTCATCGATCTGGCCTGGGATATCGACGCCTGCGAAATCATCCAATGGTGCCATGACCACGACGTGCTGTACATCAACACCTCGGTGGAAGTTTGGGATCCCTACGCCAACTTGCTCGAGACGCCGCCAACCGAACGCACGCTCTACGTGCGCCATATGGCGCTGCGGCGCATGGTCGCCCGCTGGACGAAGCCGGGCGCGACGGCGGTGGTGGAACACGGCGCCAATCCGGGTCTCGTCAGCCACTGGCTGCGCGTCGCTCTGCGCGATATAGCGGCCAAGATGCTGCACGATGGCATCAGCCCGGAAAAACACCCCGCTCTGGAGGTGGCGCTGAGCGCGCGCGACTACGCGCGCCTGGCGATGATCGCGGGCGTCAAGACGATCCATGTGTCCGAGCGCGACACGCAGATCGCCAACCGGCCCAAACGCGTCGATGAATTCGTCAATACGTGGTCGGTCGAAGGACTGCGCGAGGAGGGCATCGCGCCCGCCGAGATCGGTTGGGGTACGCACGAGCGCACGCTGCCAGACAAGGCGCAGGTGCACCTGCACGGCCCCGGCAACCAGATCTGTCTGAGCCAGATGGGCATCAATACCTACGTGCGTTCCTGGGTGCCGCTCGGCGGTGAGATCCTCGGCATGGTCATCCGACATGGCGAAGCGTTCACCATCGGCGACTACCTGACCGTCTACGACGGCGACGTGCCGATCTACCGCCCGACCGTGCATTACGCCTACCTGCCGTGCGACGACGCGATCGCGTCTCTGCACGAGTTTCGCATGCACAACTACGCCATCCAGGAGCGGCAGCGGATTCTGAACGACGAGATCATCGAAGGGCGCGATGAACTGGGCGTGCTGCTTCTAGGGCACGATCTCAACGGCTGGTGGGTGGGGTCGCAGCTCGATATCCACCAGGCGCGCCAGTTGGTGCCGCATCAGAACGCGACGACGCTGCAGGTGGCGGCCTCGGTCTTGGGCGCGCTGTTCTGGATGATTCGCAACCCGCAGCGCGGCCTGAACGTGCCCGAACAACTGCCGGATGATGAGGTGCTGACCGTCGCCAACCCGTATTTGGGACCGACGCCGTCGCTGCAAACGGATTGGAATCCGCTTCGCAATCGCTACGATCCGTTCGTCAATTTCGGCGGTCGGATGCCCGATCCGGAGGACATGTGGCAGTTCGACACGTTTCTCTTCAAATGACCGAAGGAAAATGTTGAAAAAGCGGGCACGATCTGTTCTGATCGTGGCGATGTGACGACGCAACCAAACAAGGATGAGGACACGCTTTAAGCGTGTCCTTCTGCATCTTGTGAATGGGAGATAGGGTATGGCGGTAGAAGCGCGCGCGCGGGTTCCGCAGGCGACAGAAGCGGGGACTCGTGGGGGACTCAGGCTGGCGCTGCCGGGGTCGGCCTGGCTGACGATCTTCTTCATGCTGCCGCTGGTGATCATGCTGGTTGTCAGCTTGATGTCGCTGGGGCCGCGCAAGACGATCGTGCTGCCCTTCACGTTCACCAATTACGAGCGTGTGCTCAGCGCGCTCTATCTGCCGACGATCTGGGACTCGATCTGGATCTCGCTGCTAACGACATTCATCTGCTTGATCATCGGCTATCCACTGGCGTTTTTCATCAGCACGCGCCAGAGCCGCTTCCTGCGCCAGTTCACGCTCTTTCTGGTCATCCTGCCGTTCTGGACGAATTTCGTCGTGCGCACCTACGCCATGCAGACTCTACTGGCGCGCGAGGGCGTCATCAACCAACTGCTGCTCACGTTCGGGTTGATCAACCAACCTCTGGATCTGCTCTACACGCGAGGGGCGGTCATCGCGGGGTTGGTCTATGGTTATCTGCCGTTCATGGTGCTGCCGATCTATGCGACAGCGGAACGATTCGACTTCAAATTGGTCTCGGCGGCACACGATTTAGGCGCTAACGACTGGAACGCGATCTGGCGGGTCGTCATCCCGCTGACGCTGCCGGGCGTTATCGCCGGGGTGATCCTGGTCTTCATCCCATGTCTGGGCGCGTTCGTGACGCCGGAACTTCTGGGCGGTACGAGCACGCTCATGATCGGCAACTTGATCAACTCGCAGTTTGAAGAGTCGAACTATCCACGCGGCTCCGCGCTGTCGATCACGCTGATGGCGCTGGTGCTGATTTCGCTGGTTGTGTATGCGCGGTTCGGTGCGCGGGAGCGACGTTGAGATGGCGCAACAAGTGCTGCGGCAGCCGCTCGCTGCCGAAACCGAGATCGATATCGCGCAGATGCGGCGCGACCTGGCCGTCCGGCGCTTCGGCAAAGTCGGCTTTGTCGTGAACGCCCTGGCCGCCTACTTTTTCTTGTGGGCGCCGATCGTCGTCCTGATCGTCTTCTCGTTCAACGACTCACGCTCGGTCTCGCAGTGGCAGGGTTTCACGACCGCGTGGTACAGCAACATCTTCGCCAATGTCGCCGGGACGAGCGTGCGCGGCTCAACGACCAGTATCTTGAGCGCCCTGGGCAACAGCTTGTTCATCGGCGCGGTCGCCACGCTGATCGCGACCACGCTCGGCACGGCGCTGGCGCTGGCGCTGGTGCGCTACAAGTTCCCCGGCAAGCGCATCATCGATACGCTGCTCTACCTGCCGGTCGTTATTCCGGAGATCGCGCAGGCGATCTCGCTGGCGCTCTTTTTCAAGATCATTTTCGACACGATCAACCTGCTGCGCCCAGATCTGCCGCCTGCCACGTATGGATACGGCACGATTATCATCGGCCATGTCGTCTTCAATATCGCGTTCGTCGTCGTGGTCGTGCGCGCGCGTTTGGCCGATATGAACCCGCGTCTCGAAGAAGCGGCGCGCGATTTGGGCGCCAACGAGCTGCGCACCTTCATGCGCATCACCCTGCCGCTGATGCTGCCCGGCGTGATCGCCGCCGCGCTGCTCGCGTTCACGCTCTCGCTCGATGATTACATCGTGACGGCTTTCAATCAGGGCGTCGGCACGGCCACGCTGACGGTCGTCGTTTTCGGCATGATGCGGCGCGGGGTCTCGCCGGAGGTCAACGCCATCTCGACCCTGATGATCGTGTTTTCTATCCTGTTGATCGGGATCTCACTGCTGCTGCAAGGGCGCGGCGCTGTAACGGGACGCGCGTGAGGCAATCTTGTTGGCAGGGCGCGATTGCGCTATAAATGCGTTTTCACACCCCGAGTTGTGTCCATCTACGGATCGATGGAGAGATGAGGAGCCATAGATGAACGTCCGGAGCGTGATTTTTCTGTGCCTGATGTTGGCTGTGATCGGCGCACCTGTGCTGGCGCAGGAAAACGAATTACAGCCTTGGACCTGCCCACCGGGTTTCGAGGGTCAAAGGCTGAACTTCCTCAACTGGACGACGTATATCTCACCGGAGGATGACCCCGAAACCCCCTTCAACGAGAATCTGATCCAGAATTTTGAGCAGTTGTGCGGCGTGACCGTCCAGTATGATGAGAGTCTCGAAAGCACGGAATTCGCGATCGCGCTGCTGCGCCGCGGCAATCCCGGCTATGACTTGATGACC
>CAYTME010000060.1:13319-18370 GCA_964438415.1 uncultured Pleurocapsa sp.
TGAAGGTCTGCTCGAGCCGCTCAACCACGACAATATGCCCAACGCGGTCAACAATCTGGCTCCGACATTTGCGACGCCCTGGTACGATCCAGAGCACACCTACTCCTTCCCTTACATGTGGGGGACGATCGCCATCGGCTACGATCGCGCCAAGGTGGGCCGGGATATCACCAGTTGGTATGAATTCTTCGAATACGAGGGACCGGTGGCCTGGTTGGAAGACCGGCGTAATGTGCTGGGTGTCGCGCTGACGCTGCTCGGCTTCGATCCGAACACCGAGAACCCCGATGAGCGGGTTGGTCATGCTGTTCAAGTACACCAATTGAGATCGCCCAGGCGCGCGACTTCATGATCGCTAACCGCGGCAACGTCGTCTCGATCGCGCAGGATGACGGTCAAGAGCTGCTGGCGCGTGGCGATGTCGATATGGTCATCGAGTACAGCGGCGATATCTTCCAGAAGGCCGCCGAATGCGCGGAGAACCCGAACTGTACGGCTGATTTTCAGTATGTCATCCCGATCGAGGGGGCCGCTTTCTGGGTCGACAATCTCGTGATCCCGGTCGGCGCGCCGAACAAGGCGCTGGCCGAGGTCTTCATCGACTACCTGTACGATCCACAAGTCGCGGCGGTCAACGCCAATTACATCCAGTACGGCTCGCCTAATCAGGCGTCTATCGACCTCGGTCTGATCGATGCGGCGCTGCTGGACAACCCCGGCATCTACCCGCCAGACGAGGTGCTGGCGCGCCTGTTCCAGACCATCGACCTGCCGGACTCGCAGATCTACTATGATGACGCCTGGGAAGAAATCAAACTGGCGATTTCGCGCTAGGGCAGTTTTCCAGACGCACCTGACTCACGACTGGGGCGAGCGGTGAACTCGCCCCGACCTGGTTCTCTAGAGGGCGCATCATGCACGAAATCGATGTCCAACTGCGGCACATCGTCAAAGAATTCCCCGGCCCGCGCCGAGACACGCTGTTTCGGGCGGTCGATGACGTTTCACTCGATATCCATGACGGCGAGTTCTTCGCGCTGCTCGGCCCGAGCGGCTGTGGCAAGACGACCATGCTGCGCATGATCGCCGGCTTCGAAATCCCGACATCGGGCGAGATCCTGCTGCGCGGCAAGCCGGTCCACAATGTGCCGCCGTTTCATCGCCCGGTGAACACGGTCTTTCAGGACTATGCCCTGTTTCCGCACATGTCCGTGATTCAGAACGTCATGTTCGGGTTGGAGATGGAGGGTATGCCGCGCACAGAGGCGCGCAAGCGCGCCCACGAAGCGCTGGAGATGGTGCGGCTGCCGCAGTTGGCCGATCGCAAGCCGCGCCAGCTTTCGGTGGGACAGCAGCAGCGCGTCGCGCTGGCGCGGGCGCTGGTGAAACGGCCGCAGGTGCTGCTCCTCGATGAGCCGCTGGGCGCGCTCGACCTCAAACTGCGGAAGGAGATGCAGATCGAGCTGGCCAACATGCAGACCGAATTGGGCATCACCTTCATCTTCGTCACGCACGACCAGGAAGAAGCCCTGACGATGGCTGACCGGATCGCGGTCATGGATCACGGCAAGGTGCTCCAGGTCGGCACGCCAGAAGAGATCTACGATACGCCCAATTCGCGCTTCGTCGCCGATTTCATCGGTGAGACGGTTTTCCTCCCCGGCTGCTTGATAGAGACCGATGGGCAGTTCGGCTGGGTGCGCCTGGATGGGACTTCGACACGTGTCAAGGCGGGCCTGGCCGAGACCGGCATACAAGTCAATCAGAATGTCACCATCGCCGTGCGCCCGGAAAAGATCAATCTGTTCCCGGTGAGCGGCAAAGTCCGTTATCCTGACGGCAGCAGCGACGAAGCGTCCGAGTACAAGACGGCGCTGCTGCGCGATCCCGATATCAATATGGTCGAGGGTGATGTGCGGATGGCCAATTATATCGGCACCGACACGCGCTACACGGTCAATATCGGCGGGCATGATGTCGTTGTTCGCGTGCAGAATTACGGGCTGCGCTCGGATACACATTTCGAGCCAGGCCAGCGCGTCAATGTCTTTTGGGACGCGGAGACAGCGCGCGTCCTCACCCATTAGTAGAAACACGCGCGGCCGCACGTGCCGCCATGTCCGGCCCAGTGTGTGCGGTTTGGGCGGCGCGCCGATCGATAGTCGGCCAGCCGCTCACCGCTCGCGCGTCAGCCCTTACGCCCTCGCACGCGCGGATCGAGCACGTCACGCAGGCCGTCGCCCAAGAGATTGAAGCCCAAGACCGCCAGCGCGATCGCCAAGCCCGGATAGAGGATCAGCCAGGGAGCGTTCTCCGCCAGCGCCCGATGCTCGCTCAGCATGACGCCCCAAGAAGCCATCGGTGGGATTGTCCCCAGCCCCAGGAAGCTCAATCCGGCCTCGGTCAAGAGCGACCATGACAGCGCCAAACTCACCTGCACGATTAGCGGCGCCAGTACGTTCGGCAGCACGTGGCGGACGAGGACGCGCAGCGGCTTGGAGCCGATGCAGCGCGCCGCCGTGACGAATTCCATCTGTTTGACCGCCAGCACCGGCGCACGCGCCACCCGTGCGAAGATCGGTGTGTAGACGATGGCGATGGCGATGATGGCGTTTTCTAAGCTAGGGCCGAGCACGGTCACGATCACCAGCGCCAGGAGCAGCGTTGGGAAAGCGAAAAAGACATCCATCAACCGCATCAAGACGATATCGACCCAACCACCGACGAAGCCCGCTGTGATGCCCAAGATCGTGCCCGTGAGACCTGCCAGCGCGACCGATGTCAGCGCTACCCGCAGTGAGTTGGTCGCCCCGGCGATCACGCGGCTGGTCATGTCGCGGCCGAACAGATCGGTGCCGAGCAGGTACGCGGCGCTCGGCGCTTGCAGACGGTCGCGGGGATGCTGCTCATTCGGTGGGTAGGGCGTTGCGCCCACAGCGCCGATCAGCCCGATGCCTAAATAGAAGGTCACCAGCAGCAGCCCGACCATGCCGCTCAGATTGCGGGATAGCCGTCGCAGGACTCCGGGGCGGCGAGCTGGCACCTCGCGCTCAAGGCTAACGACGGCTGCGCTCATACGAGATGCGCGGATCGACGGCCGCGTAAAGCAGGTCGATCGCCAGGTTGATGAGGACGAAGGTGAAGGCGATGAACAGCGTTGCCCCCTGCACGAGCGCATAGTCGCGCTGCGAGATGGCGTTGACAAGCAGTCGGCCCAGACCGGGCAGGGAATAGAGAGTCTCGATGATGAAGGTGCCGCCGAGCAGATAGCCCATCTCAACGCCGACCAGCGTGATGACCGGGATCAGCGCATTACGCAGCGCATGGCGGTTGATAACCTGCCGGTCGCGCAGCCCCTTGCTGCGCGCGGTGCGCACGTAATCCTCGCCGAGCACTTCCAACATCGAGGAGCGTGTCGTGCGCATGATGGCAGCGGAAAAGGCGAAGCCGAGCGTGATGGCCGGGAAGATCATCTGCTGAAGATTGAGCAGTGGATCCTGATTGAAGCGGACGAAGTTGCCCGCGTTTGGCAAGATGCGAAAGACGGTCGAGAGCACGTAGATGATGAGCGTGCCGACCAGGAATCCGGGCATGACCAGTCCCGCCAGCGCCAGCAGCCGCACGGACAGATCGAGGATTGAATTGTGGCGGACAGCGGCGACGATGCCCAACGGCACGCCGATGACAAGCCCCAGGCTGACGGCCATGAGCGCCAACTGCAAGGTGACCGGGAAGCGCTCGGCGATCAGCTCGGTGACGGGCTTGCCGTGCCGGGTCGAAATGCCCAGATCGCCCATCACCGCCTTGCCCGCCCAGGTGAGGTACTGCTCGATCGGCGGTCGATCCAGAGCGTAGTAGCGCCGCAGCGACTCGCGCTGTGCGTCGGTCAGCATCCCCGCTTCGGTGCCCAATGTGGCCGTGATCACATCGCCGGGGATGAGCCGGATCGCCATGAAGACCAGCAGCGAGACACCGATCAGGATCGGGATAAAGGCCAGCAGGCGCTGGATGAGGTACCGGCGCATATGCACACTTCTGCTGTGATGTCAGGCCAGCCCCCGCGGGAGCTGGCCTGGCCGCGGCCGCTCAGCGTTCCAAACGCACCTTGGCAAACGAATAGAGCGAGTCGTTCGGGTTCGGCTCAAAGCCGACCACGTAGGGCTGCTGGGCAGTGTACTCAAAGCCGTTGTAAAGCCAGATCCAGGGGGAAACCTCGGTCAGATGCTGCTGGAACTGGGTGAAGATCTCCAATCGGGCGTCGAAGTCGGGTTCAGCTCGACCTGCGGCCATCAGCGCATCGAGCGTCTCGTCGATGTAATTGGTCACACGCTGAAGGTTGCCTGCGCTCGTCCAGTAGCGCGCGTACATGGTGTACGGGTCCGGACGCCCGCCGTTCAATGCCACCGCCGTGTCGAAATCGCCCGCCAGCCAGCGATCGACGTAGACGCTCAGTTCGAGAGGTTCGATTTCGAGCGTGATGCCGATTTCGGCGAGCTGCGCCTGGATGCTTTGGGCTTCACTCAGGGCGGTTGGCGGCTCGGCATTGGCGACGATCGCTTTGATCGTGAATGGGGCGACGCCCGACTCGGCCATCAACTGACGCGCCAGTTCCAGGTCTTTTTCGTAGCAGAAGAACATCGACGTATCGACCTGATAAGCCGGGATCGTGAGCGGCCCGGTGACGGTGCCTTCGCCGAGCGAGGCGGAGTCCAAGACCTCTTGGCGGTCGATGGCGCACGACATCGCCTGGCGCACCTGCAAGTTGTCCATCGGCGGGCGTGCTGGGTTCAGTTGAAAGACGTGATAGGCCAGCGCCGGGACGGCGTTGAGCGTGATGGTGGGATCGCCGCGCAGCAGCGTCGCCACGAGCGGATCGTTGAGCAGGGCGAAGTCGATCTCACCGGCGCGCAGGGCGGCCAAGATCGATGCCTCATCCGGGATGACGCGCATCTCGACGCCGTCGATGAACGGCCCCTCGCCCCACCAATTCGGGTTTGCGGAAAGCCGTGTCACCTCTTCCGGCACCCATTCATCGAGGATGAACGGCCCCG
>CAYTME010000061.1:0-5705 GCA_964438415.1 uncultured Pleurocapsa sp.
CGTCTGGCCATTTTCGATCGACGCCTGCCCGAGCAGACCGACCAGCAGGGGCGTCAGCTCGACATCACCGGATAGGTTGAGCTTGGCCACGGCATCGCGCAGCAGATGCGCGGCGTAGCTGGCGTTGCCCTCCTGCAGGTAGAGCTGAGCCAACAGCCCGCGCGCGCGCCCCTCGGCTCCTGGTGAGCCGATGCTTTTGGCGATCTCAAGTGCCTGTTCATACTGCGCGCGGGCGGCGTCCGCTTGACCGCGCGCCAGCAGTACCATCCCGCGCATGGTCATCACGTAGGCGATCTGTACCTTCTGGTCGCCCGCGCTGCGCAGCGCCTCGTCGAGCGTGCGCTCGGCCTCATCGAATGCGCCCATGCGCATCTGCACATCCGCCCGCTGGAGCAGGATGACCGTCAGCCCGGCGCTGTCACTGCGTGCGGAAGCTTCTGCGGCGGCTTGATCGAGCGCGTTGAGCGCCTCATCGAACCGTTCGCTGAACTTGGCACTGCGTGCGGTCTCGATCAACTGGCGCAAACGTGAACCGCTGCTGCTGAGCTGCGGGCGTTCGCCAGCGCCGAGCAGTGCGCCTAACCGTTCGAGAATATTCATGCGTTTCCGTTCTACAGCGTCACAGTCTCGGCTTTTATTGTACCCGTGAACGCGCTCCGGCTGTGAGTCTCGGCCGACGCCCCCTAGCCAAACGAACGGCTTGACAGCCCATGCAAACGGTAGTATCGT
The DNA here is from genome assembly GCA_964438415.1 of uncultured Pleurocapsa sp. Taxonomy (GTDB): domain Bacteria; phylum Chloroflexota; class Anaerolineae; order Aggregatilineales; family Phototrophicaceae; genus Flexifilum. Next base: position 730 of record CAYTME010000061.1, read on the forward strand.
GACGACGTCAATGATTGGCATCCCAATGATTGGCACACCAATTAACCTACCGATTCAGTGAGGAGCGTGATCGATCGACGAGGAGTACGGCCGCGCCGCCGATATCCGCAAACTGGCGATGGTGCTGGTCAAGCTGCACGCCCGCTGCATGGAACAGCGGCTGTCGCAAGTCGCGCCGGAGTTGAGCAGCTTGCAGATGGGCGTCCTGCGCGTGCTCAGCCTGGGTGCCAAGACCGTGAGCGAGCTGAGCCGCTGGATGGTGCTCGATCCATCGACGCTGGTGCCGGTGGTCGATAAGTTGGAACGCGCCGGGCTGCTCGAACGGGGGCGCGATCCGCAGGATCGGCGGCGCATCCCGCTGGCGATCACGCCGGAGGGTCGCGCGCTGGTCGAGCGAATGCCGTTCCTGGATGATGACGATCCTCTGTTGGTCGCCGTGCGCGCGGTCGGCGCTGAGCGCGCAGCGCAGCTCGCGGCGCTGCTGCGCGACTTGATCGCGCAGATGCCGGAGGGGGCCGCGCTGCTGGATGAATTGGCTCAGCATCAGCACCACCGGCCGCAGGATCAGGATACATCCTCCTCGTGAACGCTGTGCTCCTGCGCGGTTGAACAGCGGTTGGACTCGTCTCTCTTGTGCGGCGGTCACTGATCAGCGCCGCGTTTATTTGCAGCGAACGAAAATTGCACGTGTTTTGTGCTGCCGCCCGTGCGCTCGACTGGGCAAGGCAGCCCGTTCGCGGAAAGGGATATCGGGATATGCAAGCACAGGCCGCATCTCCCATGGCGGGACGTGGACGCAGACGCGGCGGCCCGCCGATGAGTATGGCCGGGTTGGGCCGCGCCGTCCGCTATTTGGGCAAGCAGGGCCATATCGTCTGGCTGGCGTATGGCGCACTGGTCGTCGCGACGCTGGCGCAGCTCGCCGTCCCCAAACTAGTGCAGAACATGATCAATGCACTGGTCGCCGGGCAGACGACTCAACTGCCGCCGCTGGTGCGCGGTGTCGCTCAGACGGCCATCGCCCAGCAGCTCGGCATCACGGTGCAGGAATTGGGGGCGTTGGCGGCCAATGCTGAAGGCGCGCTGCTCAATGCCGCCCTGCTGATCGTCGCCTTCGCCGTGATGCGCGGCGCATTCTCGTTCGTGCAGTCCTACATGGCGGAGAAAACCTCGCAGGGGATCGCCTTCGACCTGCGCAACGAGCTGTTCGCCAAGATCCAGCGGCTGTCGTTCAGCTATCACGATCGCAATCAAACCGGGCAGCTCATGATCCGCGCCACCGACGATGTGGAGAAAGTCCGCCTCTTTTTGGCGCAGGGGTTGGTGCTGGCCGTCGGCGCGTTCCTGCTGCTGATCGTCACGCTCATCATCCTGCTGGCGACGAACTGGCAGCTCACGCTCGTGATCCTGCCTGTGCTGCCGGTGGCGCTGGTGCTGTTCATGGTCTTCGGGGCGATCTCGCAGCCGCTGTTCGGCGAATTTCAGCGCCGGCTGTCGGTGCTCAATACCGTGCTGCAAGAGAGCGTCGCCGGGATCAAGGTCGTCAAGGCGTTCACGCGCGAAGCCAAGCAGATCGAGCGCTTCGACGCTGCCGCTACCGATATGTTCCGCCAGGGCTTGAAGATCGGGCGCACGTTTTCGTTCTTGTTCCCGTTCATCTTCCTGATCGCCCAGCTCGGCCAGGGCGCGCTGCTCTATTTCGGCGGCCAGCAGATCGTCAATGGGCAGACGTCGCTGGGCATCTATCAGGAATTCACGCTCTATCTGATCTACGTCTTCTTCCCGCTCGGCCAGCTCGGCTTCATCATCTCGCTGATGGCGCAGGCTGCGGCTTCTGCGGGGCGCATCTTCGAGGTGCTGGATGCGCGCAGCGAAGTCACCGACAAGCCGGGGGCTGTCGTCATGGGCAGCATCGAAGGCCGGGTGACGTTCCAGCATGTGACCTTTCGTTATTTCAATTCGAGCGAGCCGGTGCTGCAAGGGGTCGATTTCGATGTCGCGCCCGGCCAGACGGTGGCGCTGCTCGGCGCGACGGGCAGCGGTAAGACGACGATCATCAACCTGATCCCGCGCTTTTACGATGTCTCTGAGGGTGCGGTGCTGATCGACGGGCAGGACGTGCGCGATGTGACGCTGGAGAGCCTGCGCGAGCAGATCGGCATCGTGCTGCAGGAGACGAACCTGTTCAGCGGCACCATCCGCGACAATATCGCCTTCGGGCGCACCGATGCGACGCTGGACGAGGTGATCGCGGCGGCCGAAGCGGCAGCGGCGCACGATTTCATCATGAGTTTCCCGCAGGGCTACGACACACCGGTCGGCGAACGCGGCTCGACGTTGAGCGGCGGCCAGAAACAGCGCATCGCCATCGCCCGCGCTCTGCTGCTGGACCCGCGCATCCTGATCTTGGATGACTCGACCAGCGCGATCGACAGCGCCACCGAGGACCAGATACAGCGGGCGATCCGGCGGGCGCAGCAGGGCCGCGCACCAGCTTCGTCATCGCCCAGCGCATCTCGACCGTGCTCAACGCCGACTTGATCTTGGTGCTGGACAAAGGGCGCATCGTCGCGCGCGGCAAACACGCTGATCTGCTCGAAAACAGCCCGCTGTACGCCGAGATCTATCACTCGCAGCTCATCGGCGATCCGCAGGATGCGCCGGTCGAAGCGGCCTGACGCCGCCTGCGCTTGAGGAAGGGACATCACTGCTATGTTTGGTGGAGGACTTGACGGGGCGCGCCGCATGATGGGCGGCGAGACCTCGAAACCCAAAAACATCGGCGCGACGCTCAACCGCTTCGGCGGCTACCTGCTGCGCTACTGGCCGATCGCGCTGCTGGCGATCGCGATCCTGCTCGTCTCGACCTGGACACAGGTCTACTCGCCGCAGTTGATCGGCCAGGCGGCGGACTGCTATCTGGTGCCAAACCCGGACGCCTGCTGGTACGCGCCGATCACGCGCGATATCGGCACCGAGGCGCGCATCGCCGGGCTGGGACAGCTCGTGCTCACGCTGATCGGCCTGTTTGTGCTCGGATCGCTGCTCAACGGGCTGTCGTTCTTCACGCTGCGTTACATCGGCGAGTCGATGCTCAGACGCATCCGCATGGATCTGTTCCGCAAGTTCATGCAGCTCCCGACCGGCTTCTACGCCGAAAACGAGACGGGCAACCTGATGAGCCGCGTCACCAGCGACAGCGACACGATCCAGCAGGTGTTCGCCTTCGGCCTCAACCTGGTGCTGAGCGCGGTCATCCTGCTGGTCTGGATCATGATCGAGATGCTGCGCGCCGATGTCACGTATGCGCTGATCAGCCTGTCAGTCGTGCCGGTCATGCTGATTGCGACGATCTTCTTCTCTGGAGAGGCGCGCAAAGCCTTCCGCCGGGCGCGCGCGGAGATGGGCAGCGTCAACGCCGACCTGCAGGAGAGCATCGCCGGGGTGCGCGAGGTGCAGGCGTTCAGCCGTGAGGAGGAAAGCATCTCCCAGTTTGAGCGCGCCAACGCCGCCAACCGCGACGCCAATGTGCGCGCGGCGGCGTTCACCAGCGCGCTGACGCCGACGCTGGAGGCGCTCGGCTACGTCGCCATCGGCATCGTGGTTGTGGTCGGCGGCATCTCGCTGCTGCGCGGCGAACCGCTGCCTGGCAGCAGCGCGGTCGTCACGATCGGTCTGATCTTCGTCTTCTTGCAGTATGTGCAGCGCTTCAACCAGCCGATCCAGCAGATCGCTTTGCTGTGGACGAACATCCAAAGCGCCATCGCCGGCGGTGAGCGCATCTTCGGCCTGCTCGATGTGCCGGTCAGCATCACGGACAAGCCGGGTGCGCAGGTGATGCCGCCGATCCGCGGGCACGTCGTCTTCGACCGGGTGGAGGCTGCGTACAAGCGCGATGAGCCGGTGCTGCGCGGCGTCAGCTTCGAAGCCAAGCCGGGCGAGACGGTCGCCATCGTCGGGCCGACGGGCGCGGGCAAGACGACGATCATCAACCTGATCCCGCGCTTCTACGATGTGACCGGCGGTTCGGTCACCATCGACGGCATCGACGTGCGCGATGTCACGCTGCACAGCCTGCGCTCGCAGATCGGCGTCGTGCTCCAAGACACGTTCCTGTTCAGCGACACGGTCATGGAGAACATCCGCTACGGGCGGCCAGACGCCAGCGACGACGAGGTGATCGCGGCGGCCAAGCTCGTCGCCGCTGATGACTTCATCACGCGCCTGCCCGATGGCTACCAGACCGTGCTGGGCGAACGCGGCGCAGGCCTGAGCCAGGGACAGCGTCAGCTCCTCGCCATCGCGCGGGTGGCGCTGAGCAATCCGCGCATCTTGATCTTGGACGAGGCGACCAGCAGCGTCGATACGCGCACCGAGCGCATCATCCAAAAAGCGTTCGAGAAGCTGCTGGAGGGGCGCACGAGCTTCGTCATCGCCCACCGCCTGAGCACGATCCGCAGCGCCGGCCAGGTGCTCATGCTGCGCGATGGCGAGATCGTCGAGCGCGGGACGCATGACAGCCTGCTCAAGCAGCAGGGAGCGTATTACCAGCTCTACATGTCGCAGTTCCGGCTGCAGGATGAGGCTGTCGCCCATCCGAACGGCGCTGCCGCCGAACAGCGCGTGTGACCCCATCCGCGAGCTGGAGCCCGAGCGGTGAGGGGCGGTTCATCGGGCTGCCTCTCACCGCGCCGGTCTCATTCGAGCCGAATTCTGGGGTTGAGCAGCGCGTAGACGAGATCGGCAGCGAGGTTGGCCAGCGCGAAGAAGAAGATCGTCACCATGACCACCGCCTGCATCAAGGGGATGTCCTTGCGCTCGACCGCGCTGACCATCAAACGCCCGATCCCCGGATAGCTGAAGACGTTTTCGATCACGATCAGCCCGCCGATCAGCCAGCCGAAGCTGAGCGCGATCACGGTGATCGTCGGCAGCAGCGCGTTGCGCAGCACATGCTTGAGGATCACCTGTCGCTG
>CAYTME010000061.1:5715-9644 GCA_964438415.1 uncultured Pleurocapsa sp.
AACAGCACCGTCCGCTGCGGCAGCCCTTTCAGCACCGCCGTGCGCACATACGGCTTCTTCAGCTCATCGATCACGCCGGCGCGCGTCAGCCGCACGATGTACGCCAGCAGGACGAAGGTCGCCGTCAGAGCGGGCAGCGTGAGCTGGCGCAGCCAATCGCCCGGATCGGGGCCGGGCGGCGCGGAGCTGGCCGGGAACCAGCCCGCTCCGAGCGCGAGGACGTTGATCAGCACCAGGCCGGTGACGAACTCCGGCAGCCCGACCACCGCCAGATGCCCGCATCGACCGGTGTGTTTTCGCGCAGGCCGGCGATGACGCCGAGCACGATCGAGAGCGGCACGGCCAGCACTAGGGTCATCAGCGCCAGCTTGAGCGAGTCGCCCAGGCGCGCCATGACGAGCGGGCGGATCGGCGCGCTGCCGCTGGTGAAGGAAGTTCCCCAATCGCCAGCGATGAACCTGCCCAGCCAGTTAAGGTACTGCTGGGCGGGCGGCAGGTTGAGGCCAAGCTGTTCGCGCAGCGCCTCGAGCGCCTCCGGACGCGCCTCGCGCCCCAGGATCAAGCGGGCGACATCGCCGGGCAAGAGCTGCGTCAGGCCGAAGATGATGACCGACGTGACCAACAGGGTGACGATCAGCAGCAGCACGCGGCGGACAAGGTAGCGAGTCATGGCCTCTCACTTTCGGGCATGGGCGGCATCTGCTGCAAGGCCGCCAGCTCGTCGATCGGGATGTGGCAGCGGATGAAGTGGCCATCGCCTGCATCGCGCCAGGGCGGGACGTCGGTCTCGCAGACCGCGCCGAGCTTGCGCGGGCAGCGTGTGTGAAAGCGGCAGCCGCTAGGGATGCTGCGCGCGCTCGGCACATCCCCCTGCAGGCGGATGAGCGTGTGCGGCATCGTCGGGTCGGGTTCCGGGATGGCCGAGATCAGCGCCTCGGTGTATGGGTGTGATGGCGGCTGGTAAACCTGTTCTACCGTCCCTTCCTCGACCACCTGCCCCAAATAGAGCACCTTGATCCAATCGGCCAGGTAGCTGATGATCTTGAGGTCATGTGAGATGAACAGGTAGGATGCGCCTTCCTGCCGCCGCAGGTCTTTGAGCAGATTAAGGATGACCGACTGCACGGAGACATCGAGCGACGACGTCGGCTCATCGGCGATGACGAGCGCGGGGTTGGCAGCGAAGGCGCGGGCGATGGCGACGCGCTGCTTTTCGCCGCCGCTCAGCTCCGCTGGATAGCGGTAGGCGTACTCCCCCGTCAGGCGGACGGCCTGAAGCAGCTCGTCCACACGCGCCTGCACGGCGGCGTCGTCGAGCGGTCCATCGCTCAAGCGGCGGATGGTGCGGGCGAGCGTTTGGCCGACCGTCATGTACGGGTTGAGCGCGTCGTTCGGGTTCTGGAAGATCATCTGCAGGTTGCGGAGCTGCCGCGCTGGGCGCGCGCCCAAACGCAGCGCGAGCGGCAGATCGAGGAGCTGCATCTGCCCTTCATCCGCCGTCTCTAGGCCGACGATGGCGCGGGCGAGCGTCGTCTTGCCGCTGCCGCTTTCGCCGACCAGCCCCAGTGTCGAGCGTTCGCGGATCGCCAGCGTGACATCATCGACAGCGCGCACCGGCTTGGCAGCGCGGCCGAGCAGCCGATCGAGCGGATTGGACTCGCCGAAATACTTGAACATGTGCTCGGCGGTCAGCACGTAGTTCTCACGCGGCGCGGCGCTGGCGACGAGCACTTCCGGCTGCGTGCGCAGCGTCAGGCTGCCGTCCGCGATCTCGCGCCAGCGGTGGCAGCGTACCAGCCGGCCATCCTCGACCTCTTCGAGCGCGGGCTTGTGTTCGTGGCAGAGCGGCAGCGCCGCCGGACAGCGGTCGGCGAAGACGCAGGCGCGCGGTCGCTCGGTTAGTGACGGGGCGACGCCCTCGATCGTCGGTAGGCGCGTCTCGACGCCCTGCACAGCGCGCGGCAGGCTGGCCAGCAGGCTGATCGTGTAGGGGTGGATCTGGCGGGCGAAGACGGTACTCACTGGACCGCTGGCCATCACCTCGCCCCCGTAGAGCACGGTCATGCGGTCGCATACCTGGGCGACGACGCCGAGATCGTGCGTCACCCAGAGCGCCGCCGCTCCCTCCTCGCGCACGAGATCGCGCACCAGGTCGAGGATGACCGCCTGGGTCGTCACATCGAGCGCCGTCGTCGGTTCGTCGAGCACGAGCAGACGCGGCTGAGTCGAAAGCGCCATGGCGATGACGGCGCGCTGCTGCATCCCGCCGCTGAGCTGGTGCGGGTAGCGTTTGAAGATCGTCTCCGGGTCGGCGATCTTGACGCGGCGCAGCATCTCGACGGCATGTTCGGCGGCCCGGCGGCGGCCCCACCCCTGATGATGGCGTGCGATCTCGGCGATCTGCTCGCCGATGGTGTACGACGGGTTGAGCGAGGCGAGCGGGTCTTGGGGCACGAGCGCCATCTTGCGCCCCCACAAGCTGCGCATCTCGCCTGGCGGCTTGGTGGTGATCTCCTCGCCATCGAACAAGATGCGTCCGGAGGCGATGCGCGCGTTGTTCGCCAGATAGCGCATGAGCGCCAGCGCGAGCGTCGATTTGCCGCTGCCGCTTTCGCCGACCAGCCCGTGAATCTCCATCGGCGCGATGCGGATCGTCACATCGCGCAGCGCGTTGACCCAGCCATCGCCGAGCTTGTATTCGATCGACAGGCTCTCCGCCGCGATCACGGGAGAAGCGTTGGTCATCAGATTACCTGACCTTCCCGGCGGAAGACCCGGCGCAGGCCGTCGCTGAGCAGGTTGACGCCGATGATCAGCGTGCCGATGGCCGCTGCAGGAAACCAGAGCGCCCAGGGCGCTTGGCTGTAGAAGCCGCGCGCCTCGTTGACCATCCGGCCCCAATCGGGCGACGGCGGCTGTACGCCCAGCCCCAAGAAGCCGAGCGAAGCCGTCAGGAAGATGGCGTATGAGAAGCGCAGCGCCGCCTCGACCGCCAGCGCGGGCAGCACACCGGGCAGAATCTCGCGGAACAAGATGTAGGCCGTGCTTTCGCCGCGCAGCCGCGCCGCCTCGATGTAGCCGTTGGTGCGCAGATTGAGCGTCGCGCTGCGGACGACACGGGCGACGATCGGCGTGTAGAGCAGCACGATGACGATGACGATGCCTATGGTCGATGGCCCGATCGTGCCGAGCATGACCATCGCCAGCACCAGCGCCGGGATGGCCAGCAGGCTGTCGAGCAGGCGGGCGATGATCTCGTCGAGCCAGCCGCCGACGTAGCCGATAAACAGTCCCAGCGTCGTCCCCAACAGCACGCACAGGCAGGTCGTGATCAGCGGGATGGTGATGATCTCGCGCGCCCCCCAGACGACGCGGCTGAAGACATCGCGCCCCAGATGGTCGGTGCCGAACAGATGGACAGCGGACGGTGCCTGCCGCGCCGCGCCGCGAATGATCTCGTCGAAGCGGAACGGCGCGATCAGCGGACCGAACGCAGCCAGCACGATGAAAAAGACGACGATGAACGTTCCTAGAAGCGGCAGCGGACGCCCAGTCAGCCCCTGGTAGACTGCGCGCAGTGTGAACTGGGCACGGCTTTCGGCGTCCGTCGGCGCTGGCGGGGGCATCGATGTTTGGATGGAGGTCATCGAACCGCTTTCGACCTCACGCTGCAGCCGGCAGGATGGCGCGGTGCGCACGTCTGCGCAGGATCGCCCGCACCGGCCTCCGAGCCGGCTGCTGCTCGCTCAGATCACCCGGACAGGCTGACGGTGCGGAAATCGGTCAGGCCGGGGAAGGGTGCCATCACCAATCCCTCGACGCGGGCGCTGGATGCGCCGAACAGCGGCGCAAAGTACGGGATGATGATCGGCCCGCGTTCGAGGAAGATCTGGCTCACCTGCGCGTAGATGGCGCGGCGCGCCTCCGGG
>CAYTME010000061.1:9655-16623 GCA_964438415.1 uncultured Pleurocapsa sp.
TGGCCTCGGCGACCAACGCCTCCAGTTCAGGATCGACGAAGCGCGACTCGTTGAAGCCGGTGGCGATGCCGGACTCGACATACGCCTGGCGCAGCAGGATCTGCGGCGAAGGCCGCGCGCCCCAACCCGTGATGCCGAGATCGACATCGAAGTAATTGTCGGGGTTAGAGGTGTCGTAGTAGTAGCCCTCGGTGCGCACCTCGACGCTGACATTGATGCACGCCGCTGCCCACTGCTGCTGCAAGACGACCGCCAGATCGGGGTATTCGAACGCCTCTGGCACGTAGAGCGTGGCCTCGACCGGGTTCATGCCGGCTTCGGTCAGCAGCGCGCAGGCGCGATCGGGATCGTAAGTTTGGTTTTCGACTGTCGAGTCGAAGAAGAAGGCGAACACCGGCGCGATCGGGTCGTTGTTGCCGACGGTGCCGCGCCCCTGAAGGAGTAGATCGTTGAGCTGCTCGCGGTCGGTCGCGTATTTGAAGGCCTGGCGCACGCGCACATCCTCGCCCAGGCTGCCCGCGTCGGTGCGCAGGCGAATGACGGGGTGCTGGCTGGTCGAGATCTGGATCGTCTCAATGCCCGCTGCGCCTTCCAGGCGGTCGATCTGGCCGCTGGGGACCTTGAAGATGAAATCGATCTGGCCGCTGAGCAGCGCATCGACCTGCGCTACTGCATCATCGATGAAGATGAACTGCACGCCGCTCAGCGACGGCACGCCGTCCTGCCAGTAGGCATCATTGGCGATCAGCGTCGCGCCAGCGCCGGGGTCGAACGACTGCAAGATGAATGGCCCGGTGCCGTTGAAATTGACGTAAGGATTCGCGCCCTCCACGATGACATTCGGCTGCTCTGTGCCCGCCTTGAGGATGAGCGACTGCGGCGCGCCGAGACCGTAGAGGAAATCGGCGTTGACGTCCGCCAGCGTGAAGACGACCGTCGTCTCGTCGATCGCCTCGACGGTGAAGCCATCGCCCATGATGTTGAGGGCAGGCGAGCCGACCGTCTTGATGCGCTCGAAGGTGAAGACGACATCGGCAGCGCTGAAGGGTGAGCCATCGTGGAAGGTCACATCGTCACGCAGCGTGAAGGTGTAGGTCAGTCCATCCTCGCTGATCGTCCAATCGGTCGCCAGGTTGGGGCCGATGGTCGCGTCGGGCAGCACTTCAACCAGATAGTCGTAAATGTGCCGGTTGAACAGCGTCTCCGGATCGTTCGTGTGCAGGGATGGATCGAGCACAACCGGCGCATTGACGCCGACACGCAGGATGCCGGCAGGCGCTTCCTGTGCCCGGAGCGATCCGACAATGAGCAGACTCACAACCAGAATGACAAGCGCCAGGTGGACACGCGGCGCGCTCTTTCGCGAGTGATTGCCCATGTATTCTCCTCCTCTGCATGGATCTGGAATGGGAAACTGTGCGGACGGCGGTTCTCTGCGCGAACCGCGTCTGGTGATGCGAGCCAAGCGGCACGCCTTGGAGACCGTACCACAGATGGGAGACGGTGGCAAACCTGCCAGTCGTGATGACGCCCTGGGAGCGGCATTTCTTACACGATTTTTATCTGGTGTGCGCATCGACTCAACGCTCAGCCGAGCGTTTCTTGCGCCAGACGGACGGCGGCTGGCTGTATGCTGAGGCCGCCGGGCAGGACGAGTCACTTGAACTGCCTTCGATCGGCGTGACGCTGGCGCTGCACGAGGTCTAGCGCAGGGTCACGCTCGACGACGCCGACGCAGTCACCGCCCCTGGCGATCCCGTCATCGGATGCATCGCGCACCATTTCCCGACAAACGTCACCCCCAACTGTGGACGATCGGCGCGGCAATTATGGCTACAATTCGGGTGTTTTAGCGCCGAGGTGAAGACTATGACTCCGATCAAGATCAACCATGTCGCCGTTGTCGTCGAAGATGTGCAGACCGCGCTGGCCTTCTGGCGCGACGCACTCGGCCTGCCGCTGCACGCGACCGAACGCAACGAAGAAGAAGCTGTCGAGATCGCCTTTCTGCCTGTCGGCGAGGGCGAAGTCGAGCTGATCGCGCCGATCACGCCCGACAGCGGCGTCGCCAAGTATCTGGCGAAGAAGGGCGCAGGGCTGCATCACCTGTGTCTGGAGGTGGCCGATATCGAGGCGGCGCTGGCGCAGATCAAGGGCAGCGGCGCGGAGCTGATCAACGAGGTGGCGAAAGTGCGTCCGGACGGCACGCGCTATGCCTTCGTCCATCCCAAGAGCACAGGCGGCGTGCTGCTGGAGCTGTACCAGCCGCCGGGCACGTAGGTAACGGCCTGCGGACAACAGATGCGCTCAAATCTTGGGGCGAATAGATACGTTCGCCCATACGCAGGAATTTGCCGGAACCGCTGCACATGCGGCACAATTAGCGTCAGTTCATGCCTTGTATTTGCTTGGAGAAGCGCGCATGGCCGCGTCTGACACGCCGACTGTCCATTCAGATATCGATATTCTGGAGCGCATCCAGCTCTGGCTGATGAGCTATCCGCCGGCCGTCAATGACCGGCCCCACTTGCACATCGCGGTTGAAGACGGCATCGCGCGCATCAGCGGCAGCGTCAAGACGCCGATCACGCGCAGCTTTTTGGTGCAGCACTTGGGCAGCATCGAGGGCGTCCGCGCGGTCGATGCATCGGAACTCTACGATGACGAGACGATCCGCCTGACGGTGGGGACGCTGCTGCCATACGGGATCATCGCCAATGTCGAGTGGGGGTTGGTGGTGCTGTCTGGCAAGCTGCCCGCGGAAGACAGCTTGCAGGACCTGGTCGCCCAGATCGCGGCAGTGCCGGGCGTCAAGCGTGTCGTCGTCGTCGGCTGAACGCTACACGCGCTCGATGCTCGGCCGCGTCTCCGACGCCGTGTACATCTGCGTGCGCCGTTTGCCGGGATTGAGCGCCCGGTGCCGCAGCATCATCTGCCAAACGCGGACGGCGGCCTCCAGCGGGATGCTGACATCCATCTTCGAGTCGCCGCGCGTGCGGTCGGGAAAATGGATCGGGATCTCGGTCACCTTGAAGCCGAGCCGGCAGGCGACGTAGGCCATCTCGACCTGGAAGGCGTAGCCGTTCGAGCGGATGCGATCCAGATTGAGGCCGATCAAGGTCGATCGCCGCCAGATACGGTAGCCGGCGGTCGCATCACTGACGGGGATGCCGAGCAGCACACGCACATAAACGCGGTTGGCGAACCAGCTCAGCAGCCTGCGCCGCCAGCTCCAGCGTTCATCGACGCTGCCGCCGCGCGTGAAGCGTGAGGCGATCACCAAGTCATAGCCCTCTTCGAGCTTGTCGATCAGCTCAGTGACGTAGGACGGCTGGTGCGAGAAATCGGCATCCATCTGCACGATGTAATCAGCACCGTCTTGCAGCGCACGCTTGAAACCGGCGATGTAGGCCGGGCCGAGGCCGTTCTTGTCCATGCGGTGCAGCACGGACAGCCGCTCGGGGTGGCGCGCGGCCAGCGCATCGGCGATCTGACCTGTCCCATCGGGTGAATTGTCATCGACAACCAGGATCTTCAACTGCGGCAGCGGCAGCGCCAGCAGGGCATCGACCAGAAGGGGCAGATTCTCGGCTTCGTTATACGTCGGCACGACGATGGTGAGATTGCTCATGAGTTTCCATTCCGGTGCCTGCCCTATGGGTCAGGCGTGACCACCTGATCCTAAAATAAGCAGAAATCGGCTGCAAGATCAAAAAGGTTTCGCACCGCGACAGGCGTACTCAGAGCAGAGCAGCGGCAGATAGGGGACGTTCGGTCTCCCGGCGATACATAGGTCGTCCAGCCGCAGTTCCGAATGCAGCCGATCTCGACTAGGCTCCGAAAACCGGACGCACAGCCCCACTCTCAATCGTGACCCGCTGCGCAGGCCGCCGCCATCGGGTTCCCCCGGCACGGGCGCAGCGCGCGCGATGGATGGCGGGGTTTCTCGACTCACGCGCCGGATACCGGCACTTGGTCGGGGTCGCGGCTGTGATCGGGTGCCTTGGCGACTGCGCCGGGGTTGCGCGCGTAGAAGCGTGTCATTTCGCGCAGGCGTTCGCGCGGCAGCCAGTTGAATTGATCCTCGGTCATGCGCCAAGCCCAGTTGCCGCCCTCGACGCCCGGCGTGTTCATACGCGCTTCCGCGCCCAGCCCGAGCAGGTCTTGCAGCGGGATGACGCACAAACGCGCGACCGACGCCATCGCCAGCCGGATCATCTCCCAGTTGATCTCGGTCACATAGTGGCCGACGTAGCGCCCCAGGTGATCCTTGATCGGCTGATCGGCTTCCGCGTTCCACCAGCCGACGGTCGTGTTGTTGTCATGCGTGCCAGGGTAGACGATGGCGTTGGGCGTGTAGTTGTGCGGCAGGAACAGGTTGACGCCGCTGAAATCGCCCCAGGCGAACTGGAGGACCTTCATGCCCGGCAGGCCGAAGTCATCGCGCAGCGCCTCGACCTCCGGTGTGATGACGCCCAAATCTTCCGCGATGATCGGCAGGTCGCCCCAGGCATCGCGGATGGTCTTGAACAACTGCCGCCCCGGCGCCTTGACCCATTTCCCCTTGACGGCGGTCGGTTCGCTGGCCGGGATCTCCCAAAAGGCTTCGAAGCCGCGGAAGTGATCGATGCGCACGATATCGACCAGGTTGAGCACGGCGCGCAGCCGCCGCTGCCACCATTGGAATTGATCGGCAGCCATCCGATCCCAGCGGTACAGCGGGTTGCCCCAACGCTGACCGGTCTCGCTGAAATAATCGGGCGGCACCCCCGCGACCATCGTCGGCTGGCCAGCAGCATCGAGATAGAACAGCTCGCGCGCCGACCAGACATCGCTGCTGTCATGGGCGACGAAGATCGGGATATCGCCGATCAGCTTGATGCCCTTGTCGTTGGCATAGCGCTTGAGCGCGTACCATTGATCGTAGAACACCCACTGGAGGAACTTCTGCTCGGCGATGGCGGCGGCGTGTTTGCTGCGCGCGGTTTCCAAAGCCGAAGGCTCGCGCAGCGCCTCCGCCGGCGGCCAATCGACCCACGGACGCCCGCTGTGATACGACTTGAGCGCAGCGAATAGGGCGAAATCTTCCAGCCAGTAAGCATTTTCGGCGCACCATGCCTCAAACGCCGTCTGCGCAGCGGTGTCGGCAGAGGTTGTGAAGCGCACGAACGCGCGTTGAAGCATCTGCACTTTGAACGGGATCACCCAGCCGTAATCGACTTTGTGACGCGGGAAGTCGGGCACATCGGCCAGATCGAGCGGCGTGATCCAGCCCTTCTCTTGAAGGCGTTCCAGGCTGATGAGCAGGGCATTGCCAGCAAAGGTCGAAAGCGAGCTGTAGGGGGAGTCGGCATAACCCGTCGGCCCCAGCGGCAGCACCTGCCAAAGAGTCTGGTCGGTATCGGCCAGGAAATCGACGAAACGATAGGCCCAATCGCCCAGGTCACCGATGCCGTAGCGACCCGGAAGCGATGTCGGGTGGAGCAGCACGCCGTTTGATCGGGCATAGTGCATAATGTTTGTATCCTGCTGATCGGGAGTCTATCAGACCTTGAGTGTACCTTATCTGCCTCAGCCTGTCAGCGTTATGTGTCATTCGTCATCATCATCCGATTGCAATTTGCGCACGACAACCCGCGCATCGGGGTGCAAACGCAGCAGCCAGTCGCCGAGCGCAGTCACCGCTTGGTGTACGCCCTCGGTCGGGCGCGGGTGGCCGAGCGTGCTGAGCTGGAGCGTGAAACGCCCGTCATCGCGCGCGCTCAGCGTCAGCGCCAGCCGCTGCTCGATCGTCGGCTCTTTGACGTGCGTCTCGAAGAGCAGATGCGCCCCCGAACGCCAGACGCGCATGAAGTGGATATGTGTCCCCGGTGACGGCTGCACCTGGTCGAGGTCGAAGCGCGCCTGTACCTCATCGAGCGTGATCGGGCTTTGAAAGACGAGATGCGGCATCGGCAGGTCCTTGATCTGCGGCACAGACGGCGCGGGCCGTTCGCTGCGGCGGTAGGCGAAGTAGTAGCAGGCGCGGCCCTCGCGGCGCGCCTTCTGCTCGTATTTGGTGACGATGCGTCCCGGCAGCGCGTCCGCCCAGGGCGTCGGCAGCCGGTTCTCCAGTCCCGGTGTCTCGGCCAGCAGCGCGTCGCTCATCTCGGCGTATTCGCGGATGTCGGTCGCCAGGTAGAACAGGCCGCCGGGCGCGAGCCGGCTGACGATGGCGTCGAGCGTGTCGCGCTGCATCAGACGGCGGTGGCTGTGGCGTGTGCGGAACCACGGATCGGGGAAATTGATATGCACCTGTGCCAATGATGCAGGCGTGAAGAGGTGATGGAGCGCCGTCTCGGCCATCGTGTAGACGACGCGGACATTGGTCAGCTCGGCGCGCGCGATCAGGCGCTCGGCGTTGGTCAGGCAGCGGTTGGAGATCTCCAGCCCGATGACGTGATGGTCGGGGTGCGCGCGCGCCAGATGCAGCAGAAACGCGCCGCGCCCGAAGCCGATCTCCAGGATCAGCGGGCGCGCGCTGCCGAAGACAGCCCGCCAATCGGTCGGCCAGGGCAGCGTCAGGACGTTGAGTTTCTCGTGCGTGGTGATCATGGCGCGCATGCTGCACCAGCCGCCAGGCGCTCACGCTTTCGACGACGCGCGGCGGGGGCGTCGCTCAGATGCCGACCTTCTCGATCTGCTCGTCGGTTTGGCCGAAGCGGCGTTTGCGCTCCCCGAAGGCGATCAGGGCGCGGCGCAGCTCGGCCTCATCGAAATCCGGCCAGTAGGTCGGGGTGGAGTACAGCTCCGAATACGCGCCCTGCCAAATGAGGAAATTGCTGATGCGCAGCTCACCGCTGGTGCGGATGATCAGATCGGGATCGGGTAGATCGCTGGTGTACAGGTAGCGGCTGATGAGCGCCTCATCGATCTGGTCGGCGGGGATCTTGTCCTCGACGATGCGGCGCACCGCGTGGACGATCTCA
>CAYTME010000061.1:16646-17003 GCA_964438415.1 uncultured Pleurocapsa sp.
TGAACGCGACGTTGAGCACCAGCTTGCGATTGTGCTGCGTCCGCTCACAGGCGTAGCGGATCTTGCGCTGAAGCGCCGGCGCGATGCCGCTCAGCTCACCGATGTGGCGAATCTGTACGCCGCTGCTGTCCAGCTCATCCAGCTCGCGGTCGATCACGCCCTCGAGGATGCGCATCAGCATCTGCACTTCCGCGCGCGGGCGCGCCCAGTTTTCGGTCGAAAAGGCGTAGATCGTCAGGATTTCGACGCCGAACTTGACGCATGAGCGCAGGATGCGGCGCAGGTTTTCGGTGCCTTGGCGGTGGCCTTCCGTGCGCGGCAGGTCTGTGAGCTTGTCACCGGGCGACGGTGCAGGAT
>CAYTME010000061.1:17013-18349 GCA_964438415.1 uncultured Pleurocapsa sp.
CGTGCGCGGCAGGTTGCGCGCCTTCGCCCAGCGGCCGTTGCCATCCATGATGATCGCGACATGGCGGGGCATCCGTTCATGTGCCAACGGCAGCTCGGTCACGGTCTGATTGTCTTGTGGAAGCGCCACCATAGCACTCATACCTCGAGAATTTCTTTTTCTTTTCGCTCGCCCAAAGCGTCGATTTCGGCGATGAAGCGGTCGGTCAGCTTCTGAATCTCGTCCTGACCGCGCTTGGCATCATCTTCCGAGATCATCTTCTCTTTCTCGAACTCGCGGATGTCGTCGTTGGCATGACGGCGGATATTGCGCACGGCCACCCGCGCATCCTCCATCCGGCGGTGCAGCAGCTTGACCAGTTCTTGGCGCCGCTCGCGCGTGAGCGGGGGCATATTCAGCCGGATGACATCGCCGTCAGTTTGCGGGTTGATGTTGATGTCCGACTCGCGAATGGCGCGTTCGATCGACTTGACCGCCGTCTTGTCGAACGGGCGGATCATGATCTGCATCGGCTCTGGCGTCGAGACGGTCGCGAGCTGCTTGAGCGCCGTCGGCGTGCCGTAATACTCGACGACCAGCCGATCCACCAAGGCAGTGCTGGCGCGCCCACCGCGGATGCCCTGCAAATCGGATTCGAAGACGGCGAGCGCCGCTTTCATCTTGCCAGTACATTCTTTGATGATGTCGTCAACCATAGTATTTCGATGAGCGCAGTGTGTGCCGCGCGCTCCCTCCTCGTGCTGCATGGCCATCCAGGGTGGAAATGTGAGAAGCTCACACTCTTAATGATACACCGTTACGACCGAATAGTCTCAAAGATTGTGAGGCCGGCGCTGCCGGCTCCACCGAGCGCTGCGGCGGCCGCGCGCTGATCAAGAGGCGAGGACGAGCCGCGCCGCCACCATCGATGAGGAGGGGGTCAGGAGTCCCGCTCCGTCTCTTTGTCTGGAGACAGCATGAGGTTTTGAAGCTGCTCTAGGAAGAACTGCCACGCTTCGGCGTGGAGCTGTCGTTCTTGCTGCTCGGTTGCGCCGTAAGGCATATGCTGCACCGTGATGATGGTGCCGTCTGCGCTCGGCTCGAAGGTGATCATCACGCTGCGCGGCTGGCGTACCTCATGATCCCATTTCCATGTGAAGGCCAGCCGCTGGCCGCGTTCGACATCGGTGTATTGGCCGCGCAGGTGCAGATTCATATCCGGCCAAGCGTAATGAAATGTCCCGCCTTGGCGCGCATGGATGGCATGGTCCTGGCCACCCCGGTATACTTCGGCGGGGTCACCGCGCAGACCAAGGCGATGATTGATCGCTGTCAGGCGCTGTGGGTCCGCAAGTAT
>CAYTME010000062.1:0-3139 GCA_964438415.1 uncultured Pleurocapsa sp.
CCTACACGCTGCGCAGCGATATGCAGCGCATTCAACTGCTGACGCCGCCCGGCGTGTTCGGCTGGCAGGAATTCCGGCTCATGCAGACACCGGCCGCCCGCAGCTACCTGGAGCGTTATTCACTCAGCCAAGACATCAAGATCATCCTGCGCGCGCTGAGCGGTGCGCTCGAGCAGGATTGGAGCCTGTAGCAGCTCAGCGTAGGGGCTTACGCCCGATCAGCAGCGTGGAGAAATTGAAGGCCCAGGGCAGTGTGTAGGCGAGCAGCCCGCCGAGCCGCTCAGCGAGCGGGCTGGTCTGGTAGTAGCCGCGGCTGCGAAAGATGCCTCCCAAGCCCCACAGGGTGTAGGCATGGCTGGTCGGCTGAGTCTTGAGGATCGTGAACCCGACCGCCTGCGTCGCCTCGCTCAGTTTGCGACGAGTATACGTGCTTTCATAGAACCTATCGTCGGCGAGCGGGCCGGCTGCTTGCAGACGGCGCCGCAGCGCGACCAGACGGTGCACGACGTTCGGGTACGGGATTGTGAGCACAAGCACGCCGCCGGGCACGAGCACGCGGTAAGCCTCTTGCAAGGCAGGCGTCATGCCGTGCTCAAAGTGTTCCAATACGCCAAATGACAGATAGGCTCCCAGCGACTCATCCGCATACGGCAGGGCATGGACATCGGCCGCCGCCAGCGGCAGCGCGGCGTCGAAGGCTTTCGACTCGATCAGCGCGTTGACGGCGTAATCGACGCCCTGGATGCGATAGCCCAGACGTCGCAGCGTGATGACGACGGCGCTCAAGCCGCTGCCCGCCTCCAGGATCGGCGTATTTTGGGGCAGAAATGGCAGGTAGGCCTCGATCGTCGCCTGCGAGCGCGCGGAAGCGACCGCTTCCAGCTCAACCTGGATCGAGGCGTCCTCCCAGATATGTTCCCAGGCGCGGCGGGTGCTGTGGTAGAGATCGTCGTGATCAGCTGACATAGTCGATGGTTTTCAATCTCTCGTCATGGTCAGTGCGCAGGATGGCGCGCTGGTCGCAAGGATTGTAGACGTCGGTGGGGTATCCGTCCAGCCGGGCGGCAGCCGGAGACCAAAGTCACCCCTTGACTTCCGGTCGCGATCATCGTATCCTTCTATGTAGATTATGCATTCAAATGCATAAAATCGATAAGATGCATAAAGCGCATAACGTGGAGCTGGTAGGGCATGGATCGCGATTACATCTCGGTACCCTCGGTCATCAAGGTGGAATTCGCGCTCGAACCCGTCTTGAGCCAGTTCGACAGCATATCTCTGATCACCCAGGTCGACCGACTCTCGGGTTTGGGTGAGTGGGTCGTCAGCACGCATGATTCGCTGCCTACCGAAAGTCTGGTCACGTACGCGCTGGTACGCAAGCTCACGGGCGCGATGGTGCACAGTCTCTACTCGCCGCTGCCTGAGCATCGCAATGTGATCGAGTACCTCGATTGGCTAGCAGCGCAGGATTTGAGCGGCTACTTCGGGCGGATGCTGGGCGAGTGGATGACGTATCTGGCCGAGGATGACGAGTGGCTGGCGCTGGGGCGTCCGTTGCCGGCACCTGAAGTGCTGCTGAGCAGCCGCGCGGCCTTCATCGAATTCGCGCCTGCGGCCACAGGCATAGAAGCCGACGCAGAGCTGTGGAGTCAAGCGTTCGATCTGCTGTACGAGCCGGCTCGGCTGGTCGCCAAGCTGCGCGAGCAGGTCGGTTACATCTGGGAGCATTTCTTGGCGGATGAATGGCGGCGCGCGCTGCCGATGCTGCAAGAGTCGGTCGAAGCGTTTAGCCGCTTGAATCTGACCAACGTGACGCTCCACGAAGCCGTTCGCGCGGTCACCGGGCGCGACCTGCGCGGCAAGTTCACAGCCAGGGAAGAGGCGGCGCAGCGCATCGTCTTCATCCCATCACCGCATTTGGGGCCGTATGTTTCGCGGATGATGCGGGGCAGCACCATCTTCATGGGCTACGGCGCTCGGCTGCCGCGCGGCGTTCAAGCGGCGGCTTCACCGCTCAGCCGGTCTGAGCTGTTGATCCGCATGAACGCGCTGGCCGACGACACCCGGCTGCGCATCTTGGAGATGCTGACCGAACGCGACGAAATGTGCGCGCAGGAGATCATCGAAGCGCTGGGCCTGAGCCAATCGAGCGTGTCTCGGCATCTCAGCCAATTGAGCGCAACCGGTTTCTTGAGCGAGCGCCGACGTGAGGCGGGCAAGTGCTACAGCCTCAATACCGAGCGGATCGTCGATACGGTGCGCGCCTTGACTAACTTTCTTTCCCGTCGTTAGCCGTCATCACGTATGGGCTGCGGCGCGACATGTAGTATAGGGCTGGCTAAAATGCCGGTGCGGCTGTCTCAACCATGTATGCATTCGAGTGTAATGAGAGGTATTGGGACATGTTCCTCACTCAGTACGAAGTCCAAGTCAAAACGCATCTGGCAGAAATGATGCGCCAGGCCAACCGTCGTCGTCTCGTGCGCGAAGCTCTGCGTGGTCAGGGTCGTCCTGTTCGCATCTACGCCCCGCTGATGGCGCAGTTGGGAAACCGCATGATCCGTCTGGGACAGGCGCTGCAGCAGCAGTACGGCGAGACGCACGTGCCCACTCAGGTCCACACCCCATCCCTGAAAAGTTTGTAAGGCGGAACAGCGTATGTTGCCCGCAGCGCACATCGACAACCAGCCCCTCACCCGGCGAGAGCTGCTGGTGCTGGCGCAGGTGTGGCTGGACATGGCGCAGTGGTCGCGCAGCAGCATCAATCCGGCTTCGACCGACCCACGCGATGTCGCCGAGCTGGGCCGCGCCAGCGGTCTCGAGGCGGCGGCCTACGATATCTTGGAAATCCTGAGAGTCCACCGCTGATGCTGTGTGACGTGGGCTGAGGAATGAGAACGGGCGCAGAGGATGCGCCCTTATTTGTCCTCTTGTTCCGCTGTGTCCGGTTTGCGGTCAAAGTTGACGTAGATCCGCGCTTGTCCCGACCCGGCGATCTGCCGCAAGGTCTCCAATTCTTCCAACCGCAGCAGTGCCGGATGCTGTGCGTAAAGCGCCGCGATCCGTTCGCGTTCCAGCCGGTCGCGCACTTCCGCCTCGCTGCGGATGCGCTGCGCTTCGGCAGCCGACTCGGCAT
>CAYTME010000062.1:3170-16003 GCA_964438415.1 uncultured Pleurocapsa sp.
GGCTCGATTTTCGGCGTCGATGCGCGTGACTTCGGCCTGGGCGCGCGCCTCGATGATCTTGGCTTGCGACATGCGCTCGGCGCTGAGCACGCGGTTCATGATCTCCTGCAAATTGCCTGGGAAGATCAAGTCTTTGACATCCGCCCGCCGGATGGCGACGCCGTAGCCGCTGGCCGCCTCGGTCACCTCGTTGAGGATGTCCTCGCTCAGTTGGTTGCGGTTGGTCATGATCTCTTCCAACAGCATCGAGGACAGCGAGCGCCGAGCGGCGAGCTGAACATCACTGTAGATGCGTTCTTCGTAGTTTTCGACCTCGTGCAGCGCCGCGCGCGGATCGGTGACGCGGAAGCGGACGATGATGCTGACGCGGATGGCGACTTTGTCCTTGGTCAGGATCTCTTGGCCTTTGATCGT
Organism: uncultured Pleurocapsa sp.; assembly: GCA_964438415.1. GTDB lineage: Bacteria > Chloroflexota > Anaerolineae > Aggregatilineales > Phototrophicaceae > Flexifilum. The sequence goes on from CAYTME010000062.1 coordinate 3,585, forward strand.
CAGATCGCGCTCGCGGATATCGACCAGTTCGACCGTCACCTGCGGCTTGCGCCCGAACAGCGCGGTCTCGATCGGGAGCTGCGGGCGCGGCAGCTTGTAATAGCCCGCCTCCAGCACCCGTTTGAGCACGCCGTCCTCGTACCATAAGCCCCGATGCGTATCGCGGATGATGATCTCACGTTTCGCCATGCATCGACCTCATACAGCTCAAACGGAAAGGGGCGCAGCGGCGCGCCCCTCAGGTGCTCGCAGCGGCTACCGATGTGAAGGACACACAGGATCAGACTCGAACTGATGCACCAGCCTGTATACAGGGTATCGTCTGGCATGTCCATGGTCTGCGTGCTTCTGATGCCGCCGAGCCTTTCGAATTGTAGCACAGCCTGCGCCTGGGCAGTCAGCCTTTCTTCGCTTTCGGGAAGCGGCTGAGCACGACGGCGGATTCCGCCGGGCCGCCCGCGCGCTGCACCGCGATGCGCGCCCCCTCGGCGCTGGCCGCCTCTTTGACATAGGCTTGTCCGAGCTGGTAGCGCTCACCGTCGAGGCTGCACGACGTGACGACGCCGATCGGCGCTCCCGCGCTGTCCAGGACGGTGTCGCCAGGGTGCGGTGGACGCGCGCCTTTGCGCTCCAGCCGGAAGCGCACGATCTCGCTGTCGCGCTCGCGCTCATGACGGATGAACGCCGCCTTGCCGACGAAGAAGGGCTTGTACAGCTTGACGTAGCTGCCGAAGCCAGCATCGGCCGGGTTGAGCTTGAGGTCGCCGCCGAGTTCGTGCCCGTAGAGCGGCAGCCCGGCCTCGGTGCGCAGGCTGTCGCGCGCGGCCAGCCCGCAGGGCACTGCTCCGCCTGCCATCAGCGCGCGGAAGAGATCGGCCGCGCGATCGGGATGCACGAACAGCTCGTAGGCGGTGCGCTCGCCGGTGTAGCCGGTGCGCGAGACGATCAGGTCGAAGCCGCCGAGCTGCGCGCGGGTGACGCCCGCCCACGGCAGCGCCGAGACGCGCTGGATGTCGTCATCCGTCCCGCCGAGCGCGAGCAGGATGGCCTTGCTGCGCGGCCCCTGCAAGGCGAGATCGACCCGCCGATCGCCGCCGCTGCTCGCGTCGCGCAGGTCGCGCAGGGTGAAGCGGTCGCGCCCGGCCAGCATCCGCCAGGGCAGCGCGGGGTCGATCATGACATTCCCGGCTTTGACCGCCTGCAGCCATGCCCAGTTCTTGTCGTTGTTGGAGGCGTTGACAACGATCAAGAAGTGATCGGCGGCCAGCCGGTAGATCATCAGGTCATCGAGCGGGACGCCATCGGTATCGAGCAGATAAGTATACTGCGACTCGCCCGTTTCGAGCGAGCGGACGTCGTTGCTGGTCACAGCGTCGAGGAAGGCCTCCGCGCCCACGCCCTGGGCATCGAAAACGCCCATATGCGTGACATCGAACAGCCCGGCACCGCTGCGCACGGCCAGATGCTCCTCCGTCACCGACGAGTACCAGACAGGCATATCGTAGCCAGCAAACTCGGTCATGCGCGCGCCGAGTTCGCGGTGCAGCCCATGCAGCGGCGTCGTCTTGAGCGTGCCGCTCGCCGGCTCGGAGAAGGCGAACACGGGCAGCGCCTCGCCGCGCGGGCCGGCGTACTGGCTGCCGTGCATGCCGACGAAATACGCCTTGTGCCCAGCGTAACCCGTATGCGTTTCCCAAGCTGCCTTGGCGTGGAGTCCGAGCTGGCCGGCGGGCGTCGGGCCGTGATGCTGCACATCGACCGGGCCAGGGATCTTGGCGTAGGGATCGCGGGGGTCGAAGACCGCGAAGCCATCCGAGAGCGAGCGCAGCCAAGCTGCGGCGCGGTTGGAACGCTCGGCGACGTAGAGGACACAGCCATCGGGCGTGCGCTCGACGAACGCGCGGCTGATCGGGGAGCCGTCCGCTTCAAGGATCCACGTCGGCTGCTGCTGCCCGACCGCCAGGCCGGCCACGTCGCTCGTCAGCGCGGCATCGAGAAAGGCCAGGGCGTGCTTGCCGCGCACGAACAGCGTCTGCCAGCCGTAGACCGTATCGGCGTACATCGTCGGGAAGTGCGGGTAGCCGTCGGCGACCACATCGGTATCGATGCCCGCTTCGCTCGCCAGCGCCTCGACATCGAGCCGCGCCTGCTGCAAGACGTCGAAGTCGATCTTGGCGCGCGGCTCGTCGCGCTTCCTGCCGGTGTAGCTGAAGGGGACGCAGGCCTTGACGACGCGGGCGATGATCTCGGCCAGACGGTCGATCTCGGCCTCGCCGAAGCCGCGCTGGGTGATCCAGGGTGTGCCAAGGCGCACGCCGGAGGCGCGCAGCGCAGCGGCATCGCCCGGGATGGTGTTGCGGTTGGCGACGATGCCGCACAAGTCGAGGATGCGTGCGGCCATATCGCCGCTGAGCGGTGTGCCGTCGTCGCCGACGACCGTCTTGCAGTCGAACAGGAGCATGTGCGTATCGGTGCCGCCGTAGGCGATGCGCAGGCCGTGCGCTTGGAGCTGCTCGGCCAAACGCACGGCGTTGGCGACCATCTTGTGCTGCAGCTCGCGGAACTGGTCGGTTGTCGCCAGCCGCAGCGCGACGGCCAGCGCCGCCATCGCGTTGACATGCGGCCCGCCCTGCTCGCCTGGGAAGACGGCGCGGTCGAGCTTGGCAGCGAGATCGGCGCGATGGGTGACGAGGACGGCTCCGCGCGGGCCGTGCAGCGTTTTGTGCGTGGTGAAGCTGACGACGTCGGCATACCCGACCGGGTTGGGGTAGGCGCCGGCCATCATCATGCCGGAGACGTGCGAGACGTCGGCCATCAGGTAGGCTCCGCACGCGTCGGCGATGGCGCGGAAGCGCGCCCAATCCGGCGCGTAGGGGTAGCTGGTGTAGCCGGCGATGATGATCTTGGGGCGGTGTTCGAGCGCCAGCGCGCGGATGGCGTCATAGTCGAGCCGCTCGGTGACCGGGTCGACGCCGTAGCTGACGGCCTTGTACTGCTTGCCGCTGCGGTTGACCGGGCTGCCATGTGTCAGGTGGCCGCCTTGCAGCAGGTCAAGCCCCATGATCGTATCGCCGACGTTGAGCAGCGCGCTGAAAACGGCGTTGTTGGCCGGCGCGCCGGAGAGCGGCTGCACATTGACGAACAGCTTGTCGGCGGGGTAGTCGGGCGTCGCCAGCAGCTCGGCGCAGCGGCGGCGCGCCAGCGCCTCGACGATATCAGCGTACTCGGTGCCCTTGTAGTAGCGTTTATCGGCCAAGCGGCGGTATTCGGGCAGGCGCAGGCCGTAGTCGAGGATCTCGGTCTGCGTCATCGTCCGCGTCTCGTCGAGCGGGTAGCCCTCGGCGTACAGGTTGTGGAAGGGCGAGGCGAGTGCCTCGCGCACGGCGGCGGGCACGGTGCTTTCGGAGGGGATCAAGATCAGATAGCGCTGCTGGCGGGCGGTCTCGTGGCGGATGAGTTCCGCGACTTCGGGATCGAGTTCTTCGAGCGTCCCGCGAAATAGATAGTCGCGTTCGATGGGCATAGGCGCAGTCCTTACGTTGAGCGTTCGGTCAGAACGTGCGGATTGTAACACGGCATGTGGGTATCGATGCAGTCCATTCGCGCCGCGCTCGCGCGTTTCGAGAGTTCATGCTTCAATGGGCAATGTCGCTGGAGGATGTTCGCGGAGAGAGTCAAGCGATGCGCTTTCAGAGGCTTCTATCGATGCTCCTCGTGGTGTTTTTGGCTGCTGGCTGTGGCCCATGGCTGTTCGAAAACCCGACGCCGACGCGGGAGCGCGTCGAGACGTTCATCGGCGCACCGATCCCGCCCAGTGCACAGGATATCCACCTCGCCGAGGGCGGCTTCACGGATGCGATCATCTGGCTGCGCTTCGATGCGCCGCCGGCGGATGTCGAGGGATTTTTGGCGGCGGCGGGCGCTGACGAGCCGCTCGACCCCGCGTGGGAGATCGCCCGCCTCACCCCACTAGCCGATGAGGACTGGTGGCAGCCAGAGAGTGCCGCGCAGGGAGCGGGCGTGACCTTCGACTCGCCGGAGCGCAACCGCTACTGCCGCGCCTACGCCGACCAAACCCGCGCTGACCTCTGGCGGCTGTACGTGGTGTGTCACAGCACCTGAGAGGCGTGAGCGGTTGTGGGCATGGGCCGCAGGCGAGGGGTACAATGGCGGCCTAACTGCGAAAGGGCACCGTATGGATACGCTCATCCTCATCCTCGCGATCGCTGCTGGTCTCGTCCTGCTGCTCGCGGCCGGCGCTTGGCTCGGCCTTCAGGTCAAGGCCGCTCGCTTTCCGGCGGCCGCTCCCGGTCCCGCTCCCCGCATGATCCCGATCCCGATGGGGCTGCCGGCACCGGTGGAGCGGTTCACTCGTGCTCTGTTCGGCGACAGCCTGCCGGAGGTGCGGTCGGCGATGGTGATCGGGCGGGCGCGGCTCGCGCCGACCGGGATGCCGCTGCCGACCCGCTTCCGCTTCTACTACGATGCGGCGCGCAGCAGCCATTACCACGATATCCAGGTCACGTGGTTCACTCGCACGCTCCTGCGGATCCATGAGCGCAACCTGGAGGGGCATGCCACCCTCGACCTGGGGCCGATCGGCAGGGTCGATGATCAGCCCAAGACCAACCGCGCCAGCATCCAGGGCTACTGGAGCGAGGTGTTGGCCTGGGTGCCATCGATCCCGCTGACCGATCCACGCGTGCGCTGGGAGGCCGTGGACGCGGCGACCGCTCGTCTGCATCTGCCGGGGCTGGACGATGCAGAAGCGTTCACCGTGCGTTTTGACGCGAACACCGGCTTGATGACCGAGATCGAGACGATGCGCTACCAGAGCGAAGACAAGGCGGAACGCTGGCGCTGGTTCAACCGCGTGCTCGAATGGGGCGTCGTCAACGGGATGCGCGTGCCCGTGCGCGCCCAGACGCAGTGGAATCAAGATCGGCCTTGGGCGACTTGGGAAGTCGAGCAGGTCGTGCTCAACGTCGATGTCTCGGCGCGGCTGGCGCGGTTCGGCGGCGACGCGCCGTCGTAGTGCGTCCGGTTCGGCGCAGCGGTTTTGCCCCCCACGACGACATCATGCACCGCACGGGCCGCGTCGCGGCGGTGGATGAGGGAGGGATGGGGCGTGAAGCTGCCCAACGTTGAGCAGGCCGAGGTAACTGAAGCGAAGATCACGCGCTATTTGTTGAACCCCTTCCACGAAACGGGCAAGGCCAAAGCAGCGTTTTTCATGGCTTTTGGGTTTTCAGCCGATGCCTGGCAGGCGCTGCGCGCAGCACTTCTGGAGCATGCGAGGCGTCATGAGGTGAAAGAAGTCGTCCAGATGCCGAAGGGTGTCCACTATGTCATCGAAGGGGCGTTGACCTGTCCAGACGGGCGTGCTCCAATCGTTCGGGCGGTGTGGCGCGTGGATGAGGGCGGGGTCATCCCACGTTTTATCACAGCCTATTCGGGAGAATAACCATGATTGAGGAATTGGCGCTGGTTGTGCTCACAGTTGACGTACCCCTGCACCATCTCAAGGCGGGAGATATGGGGACGGTCGTGGATGTCGTCAGAGACGGTGAAGCATTTGTCGTTGAATTCACGACGATCCTGGGTAAGACGATCGCCGTCATCGAGGTATCGCCTGCACAGATCCGCCGTGTCGCAGAGGGAGACATTGCCAGTGTACGGCGGATCCAGGCGGTATCCTGAAAACCGTGATGAAGGATCAGGACGTCACCAACGCGGAACTTGACTTCACACCCACGACGACATCATGCACCGCACGGACCGCGACGCGGCGGCGGATGCGGGAGGGATGGGGCGTGATGGTCGCGGTCTCAAGAGAACTGATCGAGCAGGTGCTGGCGCTGCCAGCCCGTCAGCGGATCAGGGGCGTCTGGGTTCGGCGCAGCGCTGTGCTGCATGTCCGCGAACTCCCAGCGCAGCGGCTGCTGGCGGGGACACTCAGGCTGCCGCAGCATGGGCACCGCCCGATCGACACCGTTCGACTAGCCCGCGACGTTGTTTGGTTGGGGGAAACGGTATTACCTATCTGAGTCTTTCAGTCCTTCCCATGCTGCTCGAGCGATGAGCGGGAGTATAAAGAGCTACGCTTTACTCACTCGCCCACAAAATTGGCGAAAATAGCGTTTCGGCGGCGAGCGATTGACAGGCCTATCCACCGTCTGCATGTCCAGCACGGGAAAGTGTCCGATCTCAGCGCGGCCGCCACTAACCGGCTCCTCTGTCCCTGCCTCGACCAGCTTCTCGATCACGCGCTGCGCGTGGCAACTGGGCAGGCGTGTGAGCCATCCGATCGAGTGGAACGAGTGTTTTTATCTCTAGCGCGTATTGCTGTAAACGGACAGCCGGTCAGCGGTTGATGGCGCTGTGCCGGTAGCGATGACATGGGTATGTAGATGTTCCAATGGCGGCGCGCCGTCCACGCCTTTCGTCTTGCACATCAGGTAGCTGCAAAGCAGTGCCACTGGTATTGGCACCTCATGATGCCCCAGTTAACGCAAGCGCGCAGATGATTTGCACTTCATCTTCGACAAAACTGTGAGCTGCACACCAGGATTGTCGAGAACGCTCTATCCATGCATCAAACTCATCATCTTCAGGTATGTCGCTCGAAATCGGCGTATTTGGCGCGCAGCGAACACGTGAGATGATCTGGTCGCGTTGTTCTGCATCGAGAAGGATTTTTCCAGCATGGTCGAACAACAGCACAGACGGACGACGACGATGACGTATCAACAGGAATAGTTGGGATGCTCTCCTACCATGCAGTGCACTTCTAAAACCCGGTGGAAGCGCAGTAATGATGTCACGCTCTGGAGGTTTAATCTGCAACAGGTCGTTGAAAAAGCTGCTTGTACCAAACTGTTCCGCTTTTTCGACAAAGGCCAGCACTTCATCAAGGTCAAGTGAAGTTTCTCCTTGCGTATAAAGGTGCTGTGCTAAGGCTGCCATTTCGTAGCCTTCCTGATCGACAGTACTCATCACAGGAATATCGGCAAGAGCGCGATGCTGTTTGCTGCGCTCTTGCAGACGCTCATACCAGCGCATGGCAATCTGCAATCTCGGATTGAGCATTGCGTGCGGCACAAAGTTGTAAATGAGAATTTCGCGCGGCTCATGCCACGGACGCAGCAGACGCCCCATACGCTGCGCCAGCACCAGCACTGTCCAGGGGAGATCGTAGTTAACCAAAATAGAGGCATCTTGTAGATTGAAGCCTTCAGCCAGCGCCGATGTAACAACCAGCACTTGAATCCCATCCTCGATCGCCTCTGTATCAACTTCATTGGCACGCGGCGCAAAGCGGCGAAGCAGGGCATCGACCTGATCGCCTTTGCGCGACTCGGTGGTTTCAGCCCGAATGCCTGCTTTTTGCAGCGATACCGTAATGTCGCGCGCAGTATGCCTGTAGTAGCAGAAGACGACGATTTTTTCATTTGTCCCGTGAATGATTTCCAGCAGAGCGCGCAATTTAGGGTCATTGCCCTTTTCACGCTCAACTCGTTTCCGCTGCTTTTTGACGAAGTGCGATAGCTCGTCCTGGTTGGCAAAACGCATTTTCTTGAAGCCGCCGGCACGCCCCAGTTTGTTCATCAAATCGAGCGTTTGTGCTGGGGATGAGCAGAACTGCTTCATCATTTCTGCTTTGATCAATCCACCGCCTCGCTTCACCGCCGGAACAACGCCGACATCCATCAGCGGCATTTGGACGGTATCATGATCGCCATCGTCATCGACAGTCTGCAACAGATGTCCGTCAAGCAGCGTGATCAACAGTTCGTCAAGCGGATTCTCAAATGTAACCGTGCGCAAGTGAATACGATATGGAAAGTATCGTCGTCCGCCCTTTGCGAAAACCACGAAGCGATGACCCATCTCATCGGTTGAGCTGAATTGCTGTACAACTGTTGGAGTCGTCAGAGTTGGGCATGGAGGGAGGTTCGGTAATTCAGCAGCCTTCTCCACTTGCCACGATGATTCATGCCTGAGCATCATGTGTTTGGAGGCGTCCTCGGTGATCGGCAGCAGCGCCAACTGAGCATTTACATCATGGATACCACGGCTGAACGGTGTTGCTGTGAGCAGCAAGGCGTAGGCATTATGTTTCTGGATCGCCCGCTTTACGCGCTCGTAGCGCTCTTTCTGTCGATTGGCAGCGTGTTTTGGGTTACGCAAATGATGACTTTCGTCGATCAGCACTAGGGTTTTGGAGTCGGTCGCTTCAAGTTCATACTCCAGTTGACGCAGACTGAAGAATTTGATCGGGTCTTTCAAAGAGAATGTGGAGTAGGAAAACTCGACGCTTGACATCCGCGCCATCGCCATATGTCGCCGCCAGTTCTCTTTTAACCCGGCAGGGCAAATGACCAAGACACGATCGACATCGCCCTGCATACGCAGATACGCGGCGATATGAGCTGCCATCACCGTCTTACCCAATCCGGTTGAAGCGATCATCATCGCACCGCGATAGTTATGTAGCGCTTCGAGTGTCCGCGAGACCACCGGTTTCTGATAATCCGACAAAGGTGGAAGCTGCGCTGGAACTGCTTGGTCAGGCAAATCGTAAAGTTCCAGCAGTGACCGCGCATACACGTAGTACGGCGGGTAGGCAGCCAGCAGTTGCCGCAGTCGTTCGATCAGCTCGTCGGTAATCGAGCGCGCACGATTGAAATACTCGTCGAAACGCTGCACAAAGTAAGCGACATCATCGGGTTCGGTGACGCGGATACCCGCTTCGATGCTTTTGATAAGCCCATGATGAGAAAAGTTCGCCGAGGTCACCACAACGGCTGTTTCATCGGCAATATACAGCTTGGCATGTTGATACAGATAACGCGCGTCAAGAAATGTGTTGAAATGCTCGTCTGAAGCATCACCAACCGAGATCAGAAGTTGTCCCTGTTCCAACGCCTGAAGCATTCGGTGCATGGCCTTGGTGCGCCGGTCAAGCGGCCGGGACAGGAAACGCTCGATAAATTCGTTCAGTACGGTTTCAAGCCGATCCTGCCCGCCTTCCTCGCGTCCGATCAGCAGATGAATCCGTTTGGCAGCCAGTGCATCCTGCAAGACCTGATAACCCGACGGTTCAAAGTAAGCGGTTGCGATACGCACAAATTGCGCAGGGTAGAGGGTCGTCTGAATAAGGGACGCAGCACTGTTGCTGGCGAAAAAGGGGGCGGCATTCGTCATGAGTATCTCGTTAGATGGTAGTGGGCTGAATGTGTTACTCTATTCTAAGAGATACCTGATGACCATACCCTTCAGGACATAGTGTATGGTCGACCTTCCCGCCGAACGAGGACGCTCAATGGAAAACGATCTTGTTTGGACATCCCCCTACGCCATGGCGGCCTGGGCAGGCGCGCTCGGTCTGATCTGCGCTTCCCCTACGCCCCGCGCTTGGGCGGGATGTGCGTCATGGCGTATTCCGCCAGCGCCGTGATCGTCAGGCTCGGGTTGACGCCGGGGTTGGCCGGGATGATCGAGCCGTCGATCACGTACAGGCCGGGGTAGTTGAAGACCTCGCATTTGCTGTCGACCACGCCGTCCTCGGCGCTGCGCCCCATCGGCACACCGCCGATCAGGTGCGCCGTCGCCGGGATGCCGAGGAACGTCTCCGGGATCGTGTCCTGAGCGATGCCTCTGGTCTTGGCGGCAAATTTGTGCGTGATGCCGTGCACCAGCCCCATATCGGGCGAAAGCGACGTGCCCTTCGGCAGCCGCGAGACCAGCCCGCGCCGGAACAGCGTGAACAGGCTGCGCCCCAGCGTGACATCCATCGTCCGGTCTTCCGTCTGCATGATCAGCAGGATGGTCGAGCGTTTCGCCCACTGCGAGAAGAACTTGGCGTAGAAAAACTCCAGGGGGTGGCGCAGCCCGTGCGCGATCGTCTTGAAGATGCGCTTGAGCGGCGTCTCGGCACCCTCGATCATCGGGATGGCCAGCAGGCGCATGAACGACGACTTGTGTGGGTAGCGCACCGGCTCGATCTGCGTCACTTCGTCGAGCGCCATGATCGAGGTGATGGCCGGGCCGGTCGAGTAGTCGGTCTTGCCGTCCCAACTGGTCGATCCGACCAGCGCCTCGCTGTTGGTGAGCACGTTCGTCCCCAGCTTGCGCGATAGATTCGGCAGCGAGCGATGCTGGTCGCGGCAGCGGAAGAGCAGGCGCATCGTGCCCATCGCATGGGCGGAGATGACGACGCTGCGCGCGCGCACATGATGGCGGCGGGGTGCCCAGGGTGCGGCGGTCGAACGGCGGTAAATGACGAGGTAGCGCGCGCCGTCGGCTTGTCCTGCCGGCAGCGGGCGGATATCGACCACCTCTGACTCAGCGCGGATCTCGGCCCCCCACTTCTCGGCGAAATACAGGTAGTTCTTGACCAGCGTGTTCTTCGCGCCGTAGCGGCAGCCGACCATACAGCCGCCGCAGAAGGTGCAGCCGGTGCGTTCCGGTCCCTCGCCGCCGAAATACGGATCGGGCACCGTTTTGCCCGGCTCGCCGAAGTAGATGGCGACGTTGGCCGGGCGGAAGGTATGCGCCATGCCGATCTCTTCGCCGATCTACTGCAGCACATGATCGGCGGGCGTCATGCACGGGTTGGCCGCCACGCCCAACATCCGCTTGGCGGTGACGTAGTGCGGCTGCAGCAGCGTCTTCCAATCGGCCAGATCGCGCCAGCCCGGCGCTTCGAACAGCTTGTCGCTCGGCTCCATCGCCACGTTGGCCCACACCAGGCTGCCGCCGCCGACGCCGCTGCCGTGCAAGACCATGATGTCGTTCATGAAGCTGATCTCTTGGATGCCGAAGCAGCGCGCGACCGGGAACCACAAATACTTGCGCAGATTCCAATTCGAGCGCGGGAAATCCTGATCGGCGTAGCGTTTGCCGCGCTCCAGCACGAGCACTTTGTAGCCCTTCTCGGTCAAACGCATGGCCGACACGCTGCCGCCGAAGCCGGAACCGATGACGACGTAATCGTAGATTTGTTCGCTCATGATCATCTTCTTCAAAAAAGCCCTGATCGCGATCTAGAATGAGTATCATTGTAACGCCGTTTGTGCCCGAATGCGCAAACGGTCTTCGCTCACCCCTACAGCTTGGCCATATGCTTGTTATAATTCTGCAGCTTTCTGTAGATTTAGACCAAGGATCGTCGCGATCATGTCGCTGCCGGTGCTGACTCTCCCTCTGATCTTGTCCGCTGTGACCGCGCTCGTCAGCGGCGTCTTCGCCGGGCTGGTGCTGCGCCGCTGGTGGGAAAAGCGTCGTCCTCACCTGCTGGCCTGGGGCATCGGGCTGTCGCTCTACTTCGCCGGCTCGCTCAGTCAGCTCATCTTGACGCTGGTTTGGAGTCCGTTCTTCTTCGGGTTGTGGTACTGGGCGGGTGCGCTCATGGTCGCGCCCTGGTTGGGGCAGGGCACCGTCTATCTGCTCCTGCGGCGCGGCAATATCGCGCGCAACATCCAGATGGCGCTCATCCTGGTCGGTGCGATGACGCTGCCCTGGACGCTCTTCCTGACCCCGTTCAACGAGGCCGCCTGGCACCCCGGCGCGGACATGACGCAGATCTACCGCGATGAGGTGGATGCGGCGGGCAGTGTCATCCGCGAGGGCATCATGAGCGGCAGCGCGCGTGGGACGGTGCGCTTCTTCTCGCCGATCATGAACGTCTGGGGCACGGTCGCGCTGGTCGGCGGCGCGCTTTACTCGGCCTATCTGTTCCGGCGCAAGCAGATCATGCGCAACCGCGTCGTCGGCAATTGGCTGATCGCGGCGGGCGGGCTGCTGCCCGCGCTCGGCGGCGCGCTCATCCGCTTGGGTGTGCCGGAGCTGAAATACGTCGGCGAGATGCTGGGGGTGATCTTGATCTTCGCCGGCTTCTGGCTGGCGACGCATGTGCCGGAAGACGAGGCCGCCCCGCGGCGCGCCGCAGCGGTGGGGAGCTGATGCCGTACCATCTCTACCCGTTATTCGACCAGGTGCACTACTGGCTCAGCCGCATCGGGCTGGCCGGCGCGGTCGCCATGTTCGCCCTCGCCGTCTACATCGGCTTGATCCGCCGCGGCGACGTGACGACCTGGTTTCGGCGCGTAGTCTACGGCATGGCCGCGCTGATGGTGGCGCAGGCGCTGACCGGCCTGCTCATGTACGCCATGAATGGGCGGCCTTACGAGGAAGTCCACCTGATCTACGGTCTGGGGACGGTGTTGGCGCTGCCGTTCTTCATCTTTGTCGAGACGACGGCCAAGAAGCGCCCGGCGATGGGCAGCTACATGTGGGGCTTCGCGCTGCTGGCTGGCGTGCTCATCCGCAGCATCGCCACCGGCGCGCCGGGTTAGCCGAAGCCGCGGCTGCCGCGGCTGGTGCCGTCGTCGTCCGCTTCCCGCCAGTAGCGCGTT
>CAYTME010000062.1:16055-17544 GCA_964438415.1 uncultured Pleurocapsa sp.
TGGGTCGCCGAAGGTATGATGGGCATTGAGCAACTCGTTGACCTCGCGCTCGTTGTAGTGCCGCCCGATCTCGAAGCGCTGCGCCAGGTATTCGAGCGCCAGCTCCTGCAAACCCTTGCCCCGGCGCGGTGATGGCCAGCTCGTCAGCCGGCCTGCCTCGTCGAGATGTCCCTTCAGATCGTCAAAATCGCCCATGATGGCCGCCCCTTCATCCTTCGTCCGGCTTCGCAGCGGACGAGCCGCCCTGGCCGGTCCCGCCGCTGTCCTCTTTGAGCCGTTTGATCCGCTCGACCTGCGACACGACGCTGCGCTCATCCGTGCCAGACTGGCGGAACAGCTCGCGCACTTCGCCGGCGTCGCCGCCCTCCAGCACCGACAGCATCTCGCCAGATGACATGCCCTGGTAGCTGCGGGTGCCGGTCTGGACGCTCACACGGGTGATCACGCGCGTCAGATCGCCGCTGCCGCAGTCTGGGCAGGTGGGTACCGCGGCATCGTAGTCCTTGTAGGTCTTGTAGAAGAGCGCGACTTGGCGGCCGCACTGATTGCAGCGGTACTCATAGGTGGGCATCGACACACCTCACACGTTCCCGACTCCGATACGCTCGACAGATAGTATAGAATACAGACCTCGAAATTGCGTTAGCGCACCGCTTGATCGAAAGACTGCCGTTGTCATGTCGCAACCGCCCCCGACCACCCAACGTAAACCGCATCCGCTCGAAAGCTTCGAGGATCGGGTGCAGGAGGCTCGGCGGGCAGCTCCCCCGCAGCCGGCACCCCGCGTGCTGCTGTTCCGCCGCGTAACGCGCACACCGTATGTCACCTACGCGCTGATCGCGGTCAATGTCGCGATCTTTGTCCTGCGCTCGCTGTCGCCTGCGCTCGATCTCGACTGGCTGCTGCGCGGGGCCAACAGCGGTGCGGCGGTCTTCGGCGCGGGTGAGGTCTGGCGCCTGTTCACGTCGATGTTCCTGCACGCCAGCATCAACGACTATCAGGGCGGCTTCGTCTTCGGCAATGCCATCCACATCCTGTTCAACATGGTCATCCTGTACTCGGCGGGCGGCACGGTCGAGCGCTTCTTCGGGCATACACGCTTCACGCTCATCTACCTGTTGGGCGGTCTGACGGCCTCCTTCGTCAGCGCGCTTTCGGGGGTGGGGCTGTCGGTCGGCGCGTCGGGCGCGGTCATGGCTGTCCTGGGCGCAGAGTTCAGTTTCTACTACCGCCATCGGGAACTGCTCGGCGACCGCGGGCGTGCGCTGCGCGGCAGCCTGATCCGCTTCGCCATCTTCAACCTATTCTTCGGTCTGGCCAGCGGCTTCGGCAGCGGCATGCGGGTCGATAATTGGGCGCACATCGGCGGGGCGCTTGCTGGGCTGGGGCTGGCGGCGCTGGCGGGTGCGCGTTATGCGATCGTGCCGCCGCGCGCTGAGCAGCGCGTGATCGTCGTGCGCGATCACAGCCATCTGCGTCAGGATGTGAC
>CAYTME010000062.1:17554-18347 GCA_964438415.1 uncultured Pleurocapsa sp.
GTATGCGGCAGCGCTGGCCGTGAGCGTCGCCATCCTGATCGCGCTCAGACCCGCTGGGTGAGGATCAGTCCGCGCCGAACTTGGCTCGATTGAAGCGCCTGTGCCCAAATGCTATACTGCCAATATAGACAGCCGCCGCCTGCGCCATGCAGGCAAGAGTCACACTGGAGTTATCTTCGATGACAGTCGATCACATGGTGCGCCCTGGCCCGAAGTCACAGGCATTGATCGCCCGCGACGACCGCGTGATGTCCACGTCGATGACGCCGCGCTATCCCTTCGTCATCGAACGCGGTGAGGGTGCGCATGTTTGGGATGTCGATGGCAACGAATACATCGACCTGGCAGCGGGCATCGCAGTCACCGCGACGGGGCACTGTCACCCGGAGGTCGTCGCCGCGGTGGTCGATCAGGCGCACCGGTTCCTGCACATCGCCGGGACGGACTTCTACTACGACGTGCAGCTTCGCCTCGCCGAGCGCCTGGCAGGCATCGCGCCATTCGAGGAAAACGCCCGTGTCTTCTTGTGCAATTCCGGTGCTGAGGCGGTCGAGGGCGCGGTCAAGCTCGCGCGCTACCACACCCGGCGCCCCTATGTGATCGCGTTCTTTGGCGGGTTTCACGGGCGCACGATGGGCGCGCTCTCGCTCACGGCGAGCAAGGTCGTCCAGCGCGATGGCTTTTTCCCCTTCGTCCCCGGCGTCTATCACATCCCGTACAACAACCCCTTCCGCTGCCTGCACGGTCGCGAGGAAGCGCAGTGCCGCGCCAAGTGCATCTGCGCCAGTTACCT
>CAYTME010000063.1:0-4755 GCA_964438415.1 uncultured Pleurocapsa sp.
GAAGAGCTGGGCTGGCGGGATTACGCACTGGACTGGCTCCAAGCGCGCTACAGCGCGTTCGTATCCAGCGTGATCCTCGGCGTCATCTGGTGGGCGTGGCATCTGCCTCTCCTGGCAGTGACAGGCTCATTCCTGTACGAGAATGGACACGATCCAGTGTTCCTGGCTGGCTATCTGTACGTGGTCATCATCTACTCGGTGCTGTTCACGTGGGTGTACAACAACAACGCGCGCAGCGTGCTGGCGATCATCCTCCTGCACTTCTCTATCAACTTGACCAGCCGCATCCTCGTCATGCCCGCCGAGATTTTCACCTACAACAGCTTCATCCTGCTGGCGGTGCTGGCGCTGGTGCTCTGGCGATTCGGCGGTGAACATCTTGTACGTGGTGCTCAAGAGGTAAGGTCATGACAACAACCGCTCGAAACAGGCCGCCAGCGCTTTGGCGCTGGTTCATGAAAGTTCAGAATCCGTTCATGAAACGGCTGCTGTGCTCGCCGCTGCACGGTCTCGTCAGCCGCATCTACATGCTGATCACCGTGACCGGTCGCAAGACGGGACGGCGCTACACGACACCCGTGCAGTACATGCTCGAAGGCGACACTGTGACCGTCGTCACCAGCCAGGGCTACACCTGGTGGAAGAATTTGCGCGATGGCGCACCTATCGAGCTGCGGCTGCGCGGTCAAACGCTGCGAGGATACGCGCAGACGACGACCGACACGGCCTTGATCGCCGATGCAGTCGGCCGTTTGTATCCGAAGCAGATTCCGCCCGAAAAACGTGCGGCGTTCGCGGTAGGCAAAGTCTTGATCACGATCGCACTTGAAGAAAGGCTGGCTCCATGACTGCGCTGGCGGTTGTCCTCATGTCCCTCGGCGTATGCTTCGCCGTCCTGGTTTACCCCTACAACGCCGCCATCTCGGCGGTCAGTGCCGCGGTGGCGTTCATAACCGCGCTCGTCTTGTGGCTGAGGCGGCGGACGGCGCTGAGACCCGCACTGCTCGCGACCGCGATCGTCTGCGCACTGGCTGCGGCGGGTTGGATCTTGGTGCTGATGCCCTGGGCCAATCAGCCGGTCGTCAGTGCCATCGAGACGCTCGGGGAAGATGGCGAGACTGGCACAGCGCTCATCGTCTACCATCCAGGGCGCAGCGATCTGCAAGCGCAGTCCGTGCGCGGTTTCGCCGACGGCCTGGTGGAGAGCGGCTGGCGTGTCTCCCTCACGACGGCCAGCGATGAAACGCCGACCGACCTATCGGGCTACGACGTGCTTGTCATTGGCGCGCAGTCATACACCTGGGCACCCGCGCGGCCGGTGCAAGATTACCTGCGCCGTCTCGGCAGCCTGGACGAGATGCCGGTTGTCGCCATCCTGTCGGGTCTGGGAGAGACCGATCCGGCCAACGGCGTCATGCGCGAGCTGGTCGCGGCGCATGGTGGGCGGTTGATCGACATCTACAATGTCTGGCAGCTCCGCCCGATCGACAACCTCTATGGCACCGACGATCCTTACCAGGCGATGCGGCAGGTGGCACAGTCGCTCGTACTGCCGGGTGCAGAGTCATGATCCGCGCTTGGCTACCCTCACTGGTGACCGGCGCACGGCTGGTGCTGATCGTGCCGCTGTGCGCCGCGCTCGCGGCTTACGACCGTCCGCAGGCGCTCGGACTGCTGCTGCTGGCAGCGCTGAGCGACTTGGCCGACGGCTGGCTGGCTCGGCGGTTGAAGGCGTGCACGACCTTCGGCGCGTATTTCGACGCCGCCGCCGATTTCGCGCTCGTGGCCGCCAGCTACGGGGTTCTGGTCGCGCGCGGTGTGTATCCAGGCTGGCTGCTGCTGCTGATCGGTGCCATGTTCGCGCAGTTCGTGCTGACGTCTCGCCGACAGCGCCCCATCTATGACCCGATCGGCCGATATTACGGCGCAGCGCTGTACGCCAGTGTTTTCGCCCTCGTGCTGGTACCCGATCTTCTGCTCAGCTATGCGCTGCTGCTGGCGCTGGTCGTCCTGAGTACGGCCTCGCTGACCTCACGGGCAGCGGCGCTCGCGCGGATTGACAAAAGGGAGTGGTCGGTTCGCACATGGCCTGGCGAACCGACATAGCGCGGGCAAAGCCCTAAATGTAATTGTCGCGCTTGGGTTTGTCTTCGCTTTCGCCATCACGTTTCGGTTTTTCCGACCATTCTTGTTCCATGCGCTCCCACGCACCGTGACCCCAGCGGCGCGCATTGGGCGACATCATCCACCAAAGCGCCCCACCGATGACCAAGAATGGGAGCAGAAAGGCGAGCTTAGGCAGCGCGAAGAACGCGAAGCCGAACAGGAACAGCAGCGGCAGCCAAGGACGAAAGCCCCAGCCGCACTTCCCGCCATGCATCATCGGCGGACGATGCCAGTGATGCTGCCAACCATGATGTCCGTGAGTCTTGCCGTACATGTGTATCTCTCCACTTCACTTCATGTGTACGTGGAGGATGTACGCACTCAAGGCACACGATGTTGCGCAAATGGACGAGAACTACCCAAAGGTATAGGTGCCAACCGGTTAATCGCCGGCGAAATCGAGGAGCTGCTCGACATCTTGCCCCTCACCGAGCGCCTCACGCTGCGCCATACGCGCGTAGAGGCCGCCGATTGCCATCAGTTCTGCGTGGCTGCCCTGCTCGACGATGCGTCCGTTGTCCATCACCACGATGAAGTCCGCATCTTTGACCGTCGCCAGCCGGTGCGCCACGATCAAGCTGGTGCGGCTGCGCAGCACATCGCGCAAGTCGTGCAGAATGTCCGCCGCCGTCTGTGTATCGACGCTCGAGAGCGCGTCATCCAGGATCAGCACCGCCGGATCGCGCACGATGGCGCGAGCGATGGCGACGCGCTGCTTCTGCCCGCCGCTGAGCATGACACCCCGTTCACCGACCAAAGTCTCCAGACCGAGCGGAAGCTGCGGCAGATCGGTGCTGATGCGCGAGATGTGGATTGCGCGCTCAAGCTCCTCGTCACCGACATCGGGACGCCCCATGCGGATATTCTCATGCAGAGGCCGGCTGAACAAGAACGTCGTTTGCGGCACATACGCGATGGCAGCGCGCAGCGTTTGCAGCGATAGATCGCGCACATCCTGCCCATCGAGCAGGACACGGCCTTCGGTCGGGTCAGACGCGCGTGCGATCAGATTGAGCAGCAGCGTTTTGCCGCTGCCGGTCGCGCCGACGAAGCCGACGATCGATCCCGCCGGGACGTGAAGCGAGACATCGCGCAGCACCCAGCGGTCGCCGATCTTGACGCTCACGTGCTCGAACGCGATCTCGCCGCGCGCTGATGTGTCCTCCGACTGTGCATGCGCTGAGCCGGGGTCAGTGATCGCCGCTGCCTGCATCAGCGGCACCAAGCGCGCCAACGCACCGCGCCCCTGCTGGCTGCGCTGGTAAATCATGCCCAAGTTGAGCAGAACCGAGCTGATCAGATTGAGCGAGATCAGAAAGCGCGCGAAATCGCCGAGCGAGAGCGTGCCCTGCAGCGTCATCACGCCGCCTGCGACGACCACGACGCCGGCTGTGAACTCCGCGATCATGTTCGGCAGCATCCCGATCGGCTCGTTACGGCGCTTGAAGCGCAGCCACTTCTGACGGTAGGTCTCATTGTGCTCGGCGAAACGCGCAGCCGCGCCCTGCTCGCGATTGAATGTTTTGATGGCTAAGATGCCGCTGAAGATATCCTGCACGAACCCGCTCAACACGCCGGCCTGCGCCTGCGAGTCTTCGAACAGCGGGGTGATGCGCAGCCCAGCGCGCACCTGCAGAGCCGTTGAAATCATCAGCACGACGAAGACAACAAGCGTGAGCGGGAGATTGATCGCGCCGAGCAGGCCGAACGTCAGCAGCAGCGCAAACAGCGCGCTGCCCCCGCGCATGAACGTGAGTGCCAACATGCGCCAGACGACGTCGATATCGTTCTGCATCCGCGACAGCAAATCGCCGGTCGAAAAGCGCTGGAAGAACGACTGCTCCAGCGTCAGCAGATTTTCGAACAGCGCCCGCCGCATGTCATACGTGATGGTATAGGCGATCACGCCGCTGTAATAGCGCTGGCCGTAAAACGCGACGACGATGATCGCGCCTACCAGCAGCACCAACCCAATCTCGCCTAGGATGAGGCCGGCATCGGCACCCGCGCCGACCTGATCGACGATGGTACCCGCGAGATAGGGTGTGATCGCCTGTCCCGCGCCGCCGATGAAGCCGCAGATGAGCGCGCCCAGCACAGCGCGCCGGTGCCGCCGCAGAAAGTGGAGCAGCCAGCCTAACGGCGTCAAAGCGGCGGTGTTCAGGTTGGGGGAACTCATGGCAGACGAACGATTCGGGCGGTGCACGTTCAATACAATCAGTATATCACAGGCGAGTTCACACCGATCTTGCGGCGCG
This sequence comes from uncultured Pleurocapsa sp., assembly GCA_964438415.1. Lineage (GTDB taxonomy): Bacteria > Chloroflexota > Anaerolineae > Aggregatilineales > Phototrophicaceae > Flexifilum. The sequence continues at coordinate 4,425 of CAYTME010000063.1, forward strand.
ATACAGTCTTTCCACCACAGCGATCAAAGCTTCAGACTCCTGGAGCAGGCGAGCGCGCTCACCCAGGACTCGCGTAGCCGAGCGCGTCCAGCGCCTTGACGACCGCCTGGCCGACCGTCGTGTCGCCATCAAAGCGGCGCTCGAGATCGTCGCGCAGCTTCAAGAGGTGCGGGATGGCGCGCGCATCGCCGAGCTGCTGCAGCGCCAGCACGCCGCTGCGCCGCACTGCGACATCATCCGCCCGCAGCGCGTTGACGAGCACATGAAAGAAATCCCGACCAAGCCGTGTGAGCGCGAATGCTGTCCAGACGACGAGCTGGCGGTTGTCTTC
>CAYTME010000063.1:4813-6336 GCA_964438415.1 uncultured Pleurocapsa sp.
GGATCGCCGATCTTGCCGAGCGCGTTGGCGGCAGCGCCGCGCACGCCGACATGCGGATCGTGAAGACAGCCGATCAGCGCATCGACCGCCCGCGCTGCACGCGCCTCGCCGAGCAGATAGGCCGTGAACTGGCGCACCTGATCGTCCTCGGAGGACAGCAGCGCGATCGCGCCTTCGATATCCGGCTCACCGGCTGGCGGTGTGGGCATGGTGGACACGTTCTGGATTAGACGGCGCTGCGCCGGTACGGGTACTCGGACTGCCAGCGGTCGGCGGCGGCGGCTAGCCGCTCGCGCACGACCGAGACCCCGATGCCTGCGCCCGGCGCGACCGCGATCGTGCTATCTGAGCGGATGAGGAACGGCGGCTCGGTCACGTCTGGGTCATAGTAGCGGTCGGTCGCGGAGATATCGCACGGCAGCGTGACGCCTGGCAGCGAGGCGAAAGCCAGATTGGCCGCGCGCCCGACCCCTGTCTCCATCATGCCGCCGATCCAGAGCGGCGCGCCCGCCTCCACGCAGACCCGATAGAGCGCCAGGCTCTCGGTGAACCCGCCGACGCGCGCCGGCTTCAGATTGATGATCTTGCACGCGCCCAACTCGAGCGCCATGCGCGCATCATCAGCGCTCAAGATGCTCTCGTCTAAGCAGATCGGCGTTCGGAGCTGCGGCTGCAGCAGGCGATGCTCGTAGATGTCGTTATAGGAGAGCGGCTGTTCGATCATGAGCAGATCGAAAGCATCGAGCTGTTTGAGCAGGTCAGCATCCGCCAGCGTGTAGGCGCTGTTGGCGTCCAGCATGAGCATGATATCGGGAAAGCGCTCGCGCACACCGCGCGCCAGCTCGACATCCCAGCCCGGCGCGATCTTGAGCTTGATGCGCCGGTAGCCTTGATCGAGCCGCTTCTGGATGACCGCACATGTCGCCTCGACCGACGGTTTGATGCCGATGCTGACGCCGACAGTGGCTGCCCCACGCGGCACATGACCCGCAGACAGATGAGCAGCGAATGCCTCCGCCAGTCCAATGCCGTTCGTCTTGGCCCAGGCGTCCCAAACGGCGGCTTCCAAGCCGTGTTTGGCCATCGGGTGGCCGCGCACCGGCGCGATCAGAGCAGGGACATCGGTCGGGCTGGCGACGGTCTGGCCGATGACGAGCGGCAGCAGGAACTCCGGCAGCACGTGCGCGGCAGTACCCATCGTCTCGCTGCTGTAGCCAGGGTGGATCTCGGCGGAAACTTCGCCCCACCCAGTGACGCCGTCACCGGTGGTCAGCTCGACCAGGATGGCGGCCTTGAACGGCTCCTCGCCGAAGCTGGTGCGCAGCGGTTCGACGAACGGCAGCGCGATCTCGTGCAGCTTGACTTCAGCGATCGTGATCGGTTTCATGAGATAGGGGCGCAAGAATAGTGGCCGGGCTGGACGCAATCAAAGCCGATTTTCATCCACGGAACGTGCCTGTGGAGTCATATGCTGTGCTACATTGCGTGGGACAAACGAATTGTGGATCCGTTTCCGAAGAAAG
>CAYTME010000063.1:6346-11794 GCA_964438415.1 uncultured Pleurocapsa sp.
TACGGGAGGATATTCAAGAGCAGAGGTATCACGTGATGAATCACAAACGACGTCGGTTCTTGATCGCGCTGGTCGTATCGGCGATCCCCTGGATCGTGCTCCTCACGCGCGTGTTCGGCCCACATGCCTGGACGATCGACCAACATGGCACATGGAGACAACTGTATCCACATCCCTTCGAGATCATGCTGCTGACGATCGCGACGATGGCGATCGCGGCCTACCTGTTCGCCTGGTCGCGGCGCGACCGGGTGCAGCAGGCACTCAGTGGGCTGGATGCCGAGGAAAAAGATCGTCTGCTCCGTCATCTCCTGGTCGAAGACGAGGTCGCGCTGCGCGCCAAACGCAAGCGGAGCGCCAACGAAGACGCGATGCCCGATGACATGGACAGGATCGACGATCTCGACCAAGACGCGCAGCCACGTCGGTTGGTGCGCTAAGGGCGCCGTCCGTCGAGTCTTCTACCTCAACCCCTATGCGCTCCGCTCGCGGCCACCTCGCCTCCAACGCGAAACCCCCTACAGCGTCTCCTTGATCGCCTCGGCCAGCTTGCGCGTGATGCCCGGCACGGCGGCCAGCTCCTCGACGCTGGCGCTGCGGATCGAGTCGATCGAATTGCCAAAAGCTTTCAGCAGCGCCTTGCGCTTCGACGGCCCGATGCCCGGCACAGCCTCCAGACGGCTGACCATGCCGATCTTCTGCCGCCGCTGGCGGTGGCTGGTGACGGCGAAGCGGTGCGCCTCATCGCGCACCCTCTGCACCAGGTAGAGCGCATTGCTGCGCCGAGGCAGGATGACCGGCGCGCCGCTGCCAGGCTGATACAGCTCCTCGAACTGCTTGGCCAGCGCGACGACCGGGACGCGGTCGAGCAGGTCAAATTCGCGCAGCACCTCCACGCCGACGTTCAACTGCCCCTTGCCGCCGTCGATCATGAGCAGATCGGGCAGCAGCCGCCATGTCTCGTCGCGATCTTCTTTCGCGCCCGGCGGACGCGGCGCGATCTCCTCGGTCTGCAGCTGCTGCCAGCGGGTGAAGCGCCGCGTCAGCGCCTCGCGCATCGACTGGTAGTCGTCTGAACCGGCGTGGCTGACCGTGCGGATGTTGAACTTGCGGTATTCGCTCTTGCGCGGCACGCCCTGCACGAAGACGACCCGGCTGGCGACGATGGCCGTCCCCTGCGTCGTGCTGATGTCGTAGCATTCGATGCGGTTGGGCGGACGGGGCAGATCGAGCGCCGCTTGCAGCTCCGCCAGCGCCGTCTCCTGCTTGAGTGTGTCGGCCTCCCAACGCGCGCGGATCATGTGCAGCGCCTCCTGCGCGTTTTCCGATGCCAGATCGACCAGCCGGCGCTTATCGCCGCGCTGCGGCACGCTGATGGTGACTTTCTCACCGCTGCGCTTGTCCTTCAACCAGCGCTCGATGATGCGCGCCTCCTCGATATTCTGCGGCAGCACGACCTCGTTGGGCACTTCGGCGCTCTCCGCGTAGAAGCGCTTGACGAATTCGGCCAGCACTTCCTCATCGCTTTCGCCCTCGGTGCCGTCGAGCATCCGGGAGTCGCTGCCGATCAGCTTGCCGTTGCGGATGAACATGATCTGCACGCAGGTATCGCCGTTCTCTCTCGCGAGCGCGATCACGTCCTGATTGGCAAAGCCGGGGCTGACGACCTTATGCCGCTGGGTGATGTATTCGATGGCGCGCAGTTGATCGCGGATCGAGGCGGCGCGCTCGAAGTCGAGCGACTCGGCTGCGGCGTTCATCGCATCAGTCAGACGGCGCACGACATCCTCAGAGCGCCCACTGAGGACATCCATCAGCTCTTGGATCATGGCGCGGTACTGCTCCTGGTTGACCGCGCCGATGCAGGGCGCACTGCACAGCTTGATATCGTGAAACAGGCAGGCGCGCGCATCGCGACCGGTGATCTCGCGGTCACAGGTGAGATACGGGAAAGCTTTGCGCAGCGTTTGCAGCGTATTCTGCACCGCCCACATGGCGACATACGGCCCGAAATAGCGGCTGCCGTCCTGCTCGATGCGGCGAGTCGTCTCGACCTTCGGGAACGGGCGATGCCATGAAACTTTGATGTACGGATAACGCTTGTCGTCTTTGAGGCTGATGTTGTAGCGCGGCTTGTGGCGCTTGATCAGCGTCTCTTCCAATATGAGCGCGCGGACTTCGCTTTCCTCGACGATGAAATCGATATGGGCGATCTGTTCGCGTAGGCGCAGCGTCTTCAGGCTGCCCTCGGCGCTGGCGTTGAAGTAACTGCGTACGCGGTTGCGCAGCTTCTTGGCCTTGCCGACGTAGATGATCTCACCGCGAGCGTCTTTCATCAGGTAGACGCCGGGTTTCATCGGCAGATTCTTCAGGATCGTCTGGATGTGGTCGGACGGTGTGAAGGACATGACGAGCTGACCATCTGAATTGAGCTGGTGAGCGGAAATTTTGTTCGGATTATAGCGCAGGCCAGCCGGAAAACATGAGGGTTAAGTCTGCTTGACTTGCACGCATTACCCGCTCGCGATCATAATGACCGGCAGGTGGTGTGGTCTTCACACCGCCGAATCTGACCACAAAGTGAGGAGAACTGCTCATGCTGCGACGCGGACGTTTGCCTCTTGTCTTAATGCTGATCCTGATCGTCGTGCTGGCGCTCGCCAGTCAGTCTCGATTTACCGCCAGCGCGGCCAATCGACCGATGCACCCCATGCAGCAGGGCAGCGCAACGCCGACGCCATCCCCGACGCCGCGCATTGAACCGACGCTGCAAGCAGGGCTGAGCGGCGATTTTGGCGGCAGACCGATTCACGGCCCAGAGGATGGCGGCCTGCCGCACGACCCGACGGATACTCAGATCTCAGTGATCTACGCGGATGTCGGCGTGGCTGATTTCGTCGTCGAGGTCACGTTCGTCAATCCTTTCTCGCCAAACGATACGAACTGGAGCCACGGACTGCTCTTCCGCGATGACATCGACCAGTATCGCCTGGTCATCGACGGCACGCAGACTTGGGTGCTCACATTGGTGCGCGACAACGAATTCATCGATATTGACAGCGGCACGCTCGATGCCATCCGCACCGAAAAAGGTGCAGAGAACCGGCTGCGTTTGGTCGCCAACGGGCCGCAGGGTATCTTCAGCGTCAATGGTCAGACCGGGCCGCTGCTCGACCTGAGCGAGGTGCGGGACATCGGCGATATCGCCATCGGCACAGGGATGTACATCGACACCGAACAGCAGAGCGCCTTCACTGAGTTCCGCGATTTCACCGTCTGGGCCCTCGGCGTTGTACCAACCATGACCCCGACGGCAACGCCTGTGCGCGCGGCCGAGGCTGTACTTGGCGCAAATCGCGGTGCGATCGAGGTCGGCGGCGGCCAAATCTGGATGTTCACGGCGCGCGCTGGCCAGCCCTACACCATTCGCGTGCTGGCCGACCGCCCTGCCGGCGTTCAGTCCGGCGTACGCGAGCGCGTCGAACGGGAGCTGTACGATACCTATGTGATCGTGCGCGGGCCAGACGGCGCGATCGTGGCCGAAAATGACGACGATGAGACGGTGGCGGACACCGCGCTCGAACGCACGAATTCCCGCGTCCAGTTCACACCAGATGCCGATGGTATCTACATGATCGAAGTGCGCAGCTACGACAATGCATCAGGCGGCGGGTACACGCTCGATATAAGCAGCCGGCGCCAGCTCCAGCCTGTGACGCCGACGCCGACCGTCCGCGCCAATACCTGAGCGACCCGACGGCAGTTTGACGCTGCCGTGACTCGAGCGCTGTCGAATGCAAAGCCCACCCTTGTATTGCGGTGGGCTTTGCGATTGAATTGAAGGGCTGTCTCGTCCATGAGGTGGTCAACATGAAGTCGAAAGCCTCGCCCAACTCCTCGCTCGACCGCCGGGCACTGACCTTCATCCTCATCACCGGATTTCTCAATTTCGCCGGGATCGGCCTCATCGGCCCGGTGACCAAGTTCATCGTCGAACGCTATGTGCGCGACCCCGCGGAGGTCGCGATCGCCACTGGTCTGCTCTTCACAAGCTATTCGTTCTTCCAGTTCTTGGCCGTGCCGGCGCTCGGCGCGCTCAGCGACCGCTACGGACGCCGCCCTGTGCTGCTGATCAGCCTGTTGGGATCGGCGGTCGGCTACGTGCTGTTCGGCATCGGCGGCGCGCTGTGGGTGCTGTTTCTGGGCCGCATCATCGACGGCGTCACCGGCGGCAACATCGGCACGATTTTCGCCTACATCGCCGATCTGACGGAGCCGCAGGAGCGCACGCGCTACTTCGGTCTGCTCGGCGCGGTCTTCGGCCTCGGCTTCGCCGTTGGCCCAGCCGTCGGCGGCGCGCTGGCCGCGGTTGGCGGCGAAACCGCCCCCGTCTTCTTTGCAGCACTCGTGTCGCTGCTCAATGTCGTTTGGGGTTATTTCGTCATGCCGGAGAGCTTGAAGCCCGAAAATCGCAGCGACGACATCCGGTTGGCGCAGCTCAACCCATTTAGCCAGCTTGCAGAGAGCTTTCACATACCCCAATTACGCTGGCTGTTGATCGCCACATTCATGTGGATGCTGCCCTTCGCGGCCTTGCAAGCCAATCTACCTGTCCTCGGCAGTGATTTTCTCGGCTCGCGCGAGCAGGATGTCGGCGCGATCTTCACCATCGTCGGCGTCGTCGGCATCATCGTGCAGGGCGGCCTGATCCGCCCGCTGCAGGAGCGCTTTGGCGAAAAACAGCTCACGCTCGGCGGCGCGGTCATTTTCGCCATCGGTTTCGCGCTGCTGGCGCTCATCCCCACCGTTCGCAGCAACGTGCTGCTCGTCGCCGGCACGATCGTCTTTTCGGTCGGCAATGGGCTGGTCACGCCCGCCCTCGCCGGGTTGATCTCGGAGACGGTCAGCGCACGCGAACAGGGTCGGGTGCAGGGGGGCAGTCAATCGATGCAGGCGCTTGGGCGCGTCATCGGTCCGGCCATCGGCGGTTTCGCCTATGGACGCATCAGCGCGGCCTTTCCATACTGGGCGGGTGCGCTCCTGCTGATGCTGGCGGCGGTCTGCGTGCTGATCGCCGTGCCCGGCTGGCAGGGGACGCCGTCCGCCAGGGCGGTCTCGTGAGATCTACAACGCATTGACGATCGCGCGGAAATCGTCACCCCGCGCTGCGAAATCGATATACGAGTCGAAACTTGTGCCACCCGGCGAGAGGAGGACAACATCGCCAGGCCGCGCCAGCCCACGCGCCGCCGAGACCGCCTCCGCCAAGCCGCTCACCCGCGTGACCGCCGATGCCGCGCCAACCGCCGACGCCTTCTCCTGCACGATGTCGGCAACCGCTTTGCTGCCTGACGGACCGAAGGCGACGATATGTCGTGACTTCGCCAGCGCCAGCATCATCACCTCATCCCAAGGCAGGTCTTTGTCCCTGCCACCCAGGAGCAGGAT
>CAYTME010000063.1:11804-12024 GCA_964438415.1 uncultured Pleurocapsa sp.
CGGCTCATCGAAGCTGCGCAGCGCTGCGACCACGCGCTCCGGCGCGGTAGCGATGCTGTCGTTGATATAGGTCACCTCGTCGAGCACGCGCACGATCTCTAAGCGATGCGGCACACCGCGAAAATCTCGGATCGCAGCCAGCATAGCGTCGGGCGGGCAGCCCGCCGCTCCCGTCATCGCACAGGCGGCCAGCACATTGAGCAGGTTGTGGTCTCCGCGC
>CAYTME010000063.1:12091-18314 GCA_964438415.1 uncultured Pleurocapsa sp.
CGATCAGGAATGCGCCGTCGGTCACCATCTCGCGCGCGCTGAACCAGACCACGCGGCCTGGTGCGCGCAGCTCCAACGTGCGGCTGTGAAAGTCGTCTTTGCTCAGTACGGCCACATCATCCCGCTGCTGATGCAGCAGGATCTGCGCTTTCGCGTCGATGTACGCCTCCATCGTGCCATGTCGATCCAGGTGGTTGGGCGTGATGTTGAGCACGGCTGCATAGGCCGGACTGCGACGCACCAACTCCAACTGAAAGCTGCTCAACTCCATGACGACTCGATGTTCAGGTTGTATTTGGTCGAGCACGTCGAGCAGCACATCACCGATGTTGCCGCCGACCCAAGTCGTGTAGCCAGCTTGTTTGACGATGCTGCCCACAAGCGTGGTCGTCGTCGTCTTGCCTGCGCTGCCTGTGATGCCGATGACCGGCGCGGGACAGCGCTCGAGAAACAACTGAGCGTCATTGGTCAGGCGGATGCGGCGCTTGTGCGCCGTCTGCACGGCTGGCAGTGTCAACGGCACCCCACCGCTGACGCACAAGACGTCGATGTCGTCCAGGAAGTCTTCCGGCTGGCCGCCGAGCATGAATTCGACACCGGGGAATTCGTCGGGGTTGAGGCCGAGCTGAGCTGCGGTCTTGTCGTCGCTGACCCGCACGCGCGCGCCGACTTTGGGAAGCCAGCGCGCCAACGCCCGCCCCTGTCGCGCAAAACCGAGCACAGCCACCCGTTTCCCGGCCAAGGGATCGCTGGGCATAGAATCTCCTGTTTCTGTGTACTGACCGTGACTTTATCATAGGACTTGGGCAGCGCGAAAGCCTGCGCAGGCTGAAGCGACAGACGGCAGCTCTATCAGAGGGTCGCTATCGCGATAACATCGTCGCTCACTGCGTCTAGGCGACGAGATGCTTGACATAGGCCCGAAAGTATTATATTGTGAAATTTAGAGCAAACTGAATGATATAAATCCCACGAACGGAGGTGCGCGTATGGAGGAGTTTCCGCTCAAACCGAAGAAACGCAAGCCGCTGTTCCGCTTCGACGTCCTGTTTTTCACCACGCTCCTGCTCGCCATCGGCTACGGCCTGGTCACCCGCCTGATCTTCGGTACACGCTTCGCCAGCAGTTTTCTCTCCACCATGTCGTACAGTTTCCTCTGCCTCGTGCCTGTCGTCATCGGCGCGATCACGACCTTCATGGTGCGGCGGCGCGAGTCGCTCGGCATCGAACCCTGGTCGTGGGGTACAGCGGTCACGACGCCGCTGTTCGCGGGGCTGATCTTCCTGGCCGGCGTGGTCGTTTTCAACATCGAAGTCATGATCTGCATCATCATGGTGCTGCCGCTGTTCCTCGTCGCCGTCGGCATCGGCAGCCTGGTCATGGATGCGGTCGTCCGCTATGCACGGCGGCGCGCCCACGCTCGACACTCGCCTTCATCGCTGCTGGCTGCGCTCCTGATCGCGCCCTATCTGCTCAGTCCGTTTGAGGTGCGCCAGCCGCCGCCCGCCGCCGTGCGTGAAGTCCACAATTACATTGATATCGACGCCAGCGCCGAGGCGATCTGGCCGCAGATTGTGCGCGTGCCGGCCATCCAGCCGCACGAGCGGCAGGTACGCCTCTCCCATCTGGTCGGCATCCCGCAGCCGCTGGAGGCCACACTCTCGCAAGACGGCGTCGGCGGGATGCGCGAAGCCTCGTATGACAACGGTCTGCGCTTCGAGGAAACGGTCATCGACTGGCAGCCGCCGTCGCTCTACCGCTTCACAATCCGCGTGGTCGATCCGCGCGAGCTACCCGCCCCGTTCGACCAGTTCGGCGGTCCGTTCGAGGTCTACGAGGCCAGCTACCGGCTGGAACCGCTCGCGGATGGACTGACGCGCCTGCACTTGAGCAGCCTTTACCGCCTGAGTACCCATATCAATGCCTACGGCACGCTGTGGACGGACTTCCTGATGTGGGATTTGCAGCAGTACATCCTGGAGATCATTGCCGGACGTTTACAGCGCGCAGGATCGTGAGCGATCTCACGCCCCGCGTGTACACATCTAGGCTACAATGCGCATAGACCGGAAGATGACGGAGTGAGCTGCCCATGCATGTGCGTCTCGTCATTATCGCCTGTGCGTTGCTGCTGGCCGGCTGCGGCGGTTCCAACCTCGCGATCCCGCCGACCGACGATTTCGGAGCCAATGCATCGATCAACTGGGATCGCAGCCCCGATGCGGTCGTGTTCCGTGCGGAAATCGTCGGCGGCGGGCGCGAAGCCGAATTCGCATCACGAGACGACATCGCCCCGTGCACCGTCTACGGCGATAACCGCGTCGTTTGGACGAACGAGCTGGGCGCTTTCAACGAGCAGGTGCTGTTCGATCAGGTCAGCGATGACGCGATTCGGCTGTTCATCGAAACGCTGACCGTCGTCGACCGGCTTTTCAGCTATCCGGCGCGCGCCGAACTCCAGCTCCCCAGCAGCATCGTCCCGGTCTACGAGCAGATCAGCATCAATGTCAGCGGCAGCAGCTTCCAATCCGATGCTTTTTCGGGCTGGCCTGCCAATTACTTTGACCGCGTGGTCGAGCGCTGCCGCACGATCAGCCAGACCCCCGTGCTGTTCGAGCCGAGTGCTGGCTGGTTCTCCGTCCTGGAAGTCCCCTACGATCTGCAAAAGCCTGCCTATCCCTGGGACGCGGCGGCGGCGGGCATCGCGCTGGCGGAGCTGGCGGCTAGCGGTCAGCGCCGCTGGGTGACCGAGCCGCTCTCGCGCGTGATCTGGAATCTGGTGCGTACCTCACCGCCGGATGTGCAGTTGATCGAAAACGACCGCGCGTACCACATTTCGCTCGAAGTGCCGCGTGTGACGCGCTATTCTCCGCCGCCGCCTTAGGCACCCGCCCTCAGACCGATGGACAGCCGGGCGCACGCACATGTGCGCCCCCGCTGCCGCGCAGACCGAGCGCGATCTAACCCAAACTTGCCAGCATCTGGCGGATCTTGGCGGCGATCTCATCGGGCAGACCTGCCAGATCGGGCTGACGGTCGCCATTCATGATCGCCAGCAGCACCGCGCCGAACTTGCGGACTTCCGGCGGAATGCTCTGATCGTTGGCCATCTGCCCTGCCACCTGCTTCAGCGACGCGCGCAGCTCGGAGGGCGCACCTGGCTGTGCTGCCTGCCCGACCAGCTCCAGCAGTTGATCGAGCGTGATGCCGCTTCCACCGCCTTCAGCGCCCACGCCGACCTGCGGCTCCGGCACACCGCTGACGCCCAGCCCGCGCAGGATATCGCCAACGACGACCGTATCGGTCGCATCCAGCCCATCGAGCAGATCGAGGCCTTTCTGGCCAGCCATGATCTTACGGAGCACGCCGGAAAGCTGCTTCCAATCATCCTGAGCGGAGAGCCGCTGGATCAACGCTGTGACTTCGCGCAGGGCGTTCATATCGCCGCGGCGGGCCTTGAGGACTTTGTCGATCGTATCTTTCCACTGCGAGCGCACGCGCGCGATCGGGTCGCTCGGTTCGGCGGTCGATGGCGCAGCATATGCGCGGCCTTCAACACCTGCCAGCACCGCCTCGATCAGCGCCGTATCGACCGCATCCAAACCCGATGTGAGGGCGGCAGCATCACGCTCGCCCGACCAGATGCGGCGCACAGGTTCGGCGATCATCCAGCCGTTCTGGGTCAGTGTGGTGAACACATCTTCGACCTGTGCCTTCGCTTCATCATCCGCCTCACCACGGGCGATGGCAACGATGGCATCGATCAGCGGCTTGAATTTCTCCAGCGCCTCGGCGATGCGGGCGTCCGTCTGTGAGCCGACGCTCGACGGCTGACCCGCGACTGCTGCCAGGATTGCGCGGATGATGGCACTGCTGTTCGGGTCTTTTCCGGCGGTGAGTGCCTGTGCGTCGCGCTCGCCGTCCCAGATGCTTCTGATCGCATTGACGATGTCCCAACCGTTCTGCGTCAGCGTGTCGAACATGCCTTCGATCTGCGTGCGCACCTCCGCTCCGGCCTGTCCGCGCGCCACGGCAGCGATCGCGTCGATCAGCGGCTGGAACTTCTGCACAGCTTCAGCAGCGCTGCCCGCTTCGGGTGCACCGCCGTTCCCGGCTGCGCTGCTGCCTACGGACGGCTGCGTGCGCCCCTCGAGACGATCTAGCACCGCCTCGATGATGGCGCGGTCGGTGTCATCCAGCCCGGAAGTCAGCGAGTCGCGATCGCGCTCTCCAGCCCAGATGCGGCGTATGGGCTGCTCGATCATGAAGCCGCTCGAACCGAGCTGAGCGAACAACCCCTCGACGGCACTGCGGGCTTCGGCGCTGCCCGCGGCCGCGGCCGCGATGGCGTCGATCAGCGGTTGCAATTGATCCATATGTCTTGTCCCTTCGGATTGGTTGAGCGGAGTGTGAAGCGATCTCCCGGACATAGTACCGGGATCATACGCACGATTTCGCGCCGCCTGCGATCTGGCCTCGAACATAACGCATTGCGGTGCCCATTGCCAGCGAAACACACCCCGAAAGGCTGGGTAGATCTGTGCTTTACCTCACTATCGGAGTCACAATGGGAGCATGAGACGAAAGGGGAGCGTCGAACATGCAGAGCAGCGAAACCCAACAGGCTGCGCGCCGCAGCTTCAAACGCTTGAACCAGTTCATGATCCTGCTGTGGCGGCTGGGACTGGGCGGCTGGCTCAACAGCGCGCCAGGGCGGATGGGGCGCTATCTGGTGCTGGTGCACACCGGGCATAAGAGCGGTCTACGCCGCCTGACACCGCTAAACTACGTCGAGATCGATGGCGCGATCTACTGCGCGGCGGGCTTCGGTGCGGTCACCGATTGGTATCGCAACCTGCTTGCCAGGCCGCAGGTCGAAATCTGGCTGCCAGACGGGCGTTACAGCGGCACAGCAGAGGACATCAGCGATGATCCACGGCGGCTGGATTATCTGCGCGCGGTGCTGGTCGCCAGCGCCTTTGCAGCGCGCGCAGCAGGCGTCGACCCCGGCGGCAGGCCGGAGACAGAGCTGGCCGCCGCCACCGCCAGCTACCGCCTGATCCGCATCCGTCGGGGAGAACCCGTACATGGGCCGGGCGGACTGGGAGACCTAGCCTGGCTGTGGCCGCTGCTCGGCGCTGCGTTTGTCTTCGGCCTCTGGCTGCGCCGGCGGCACTGAGCTGGGCTTGCCGCGTGCGCTCACATTCTGTGGTATGCTTGGAACCGAATAAGCTGAAAGCGCCTTTCATGATTGCACTTTTGTAACATCCGTTGACTCACAAGGACACCTCATGCCACGCCGAGTCGAGATCGTCAGCAAGAACCGCGTGTTCGAAAAATATATCTTCCGCATCGATGAAGTCACCTTCCGCTACGAAAGCTACGCAGGTGCAATGCACGAAGTCACACGCCTCAATCTCGATCGCGGTGACAGTGCGGCGGCGGTGGTGCACAATCGCGATCACAACACGCTCTTGTTCACTGAGCAGTTTCGTTATGCTGCTCACGAAAAAGGCCCTGGCTGGCTGCTTGAGCTGCCGGCAGGCATAGTGGAGGACGGTGAGGACCCGCGCATCACGATCCTGCGCGAGCTGGAAGAGGAGATCGGGTACCGCAGCGGCGGACTCCATCTGATCGCGACCTTCTACGTGAGTCCCGGCGGCACCTCAGAGCGAATCCACCTCTACTACATCATGGTCAACGATACAGACAAAGTGGCCGACGGCGGAGGTCTGGCACATGAAGGGGAGGACATCCGGCTGGTCGAATTGACGATCTCGGAAGCTTTTCGACGTATGGATCACGGCGAAATCAGCGATGCCAAGACGTTGATCGGCTTACAGTGGCTGCGCTTGCAAGGGATTTAGGGCTTGTGTGTCAGGTTCGACCTAACAATACATCCGCCTTTATAATTTACGTTTCTAGTTTACGTTTGTTAGGCGCAAGTCCTGATTTTCTTTACCTTTCAAACTCAATCATATTCAAACCTAAAAAAAACAGCCTATAAATGGCAGCCTTGCCCTGGACGCTTTAGCTGCATGATAGGGACAGCCCCTATCCTCATCTACGAACGAGCGATTGAAATCGAGCAAGCTCAAGATGGGGGATGGGCACGATGTTGAAGTTGAGTCTGTTTGAGGTCTCAGAAAAGGTGAGTCGGCCTGCGAGCACGCCGGCGCTGACGCAGCGGCTGCCGCTGCCAGCGCTGAACTACCGGGCCTAT
>CAYTME010000064.1:0-18164 GCA_964438415.1 uncultured Pleurocapsa sp.
TGCTCACGCCGCTCTTCTCGTCTGCAGGTGCGAGATAATCTCACATGACTACCCTGCTTTTTGATCGTCCGAGTCTTGTCGGTCAGATCGCGCACGTAAGCAAAGGGCATTATCAATTCCAGCGCCAGAGAGATTGTCAATCGAGAATAACGCAGCTGTGTCGGGGATCCATTCGCCTGCGAATGCGCGGCGTGTCCTCGAAAGGCCGGGTCATCCTCTACTGTTGAGCTGGTAACTCAGCGTTGGGGGTGCGTTTCTGCCGGCTGATCACTTCGGATTTGAGCTGACCGCAGCCGGCCGCAATATCGATGCCTCGCCGCACTCTCACGGTCGCTGGAACGCCGTACTGAGCCAGAACTGCGATGAAGGTATCGATGCGCGCCAGTGCCGACGGGTCACCGCGATAGCCAGGGGTCGGATTAAGCGGGATGATATTGACGTGGCACTTGAGGCCGTGCAGCAGCTTGCCGAGGCGGTGCGCCTGCTCCTGTGTATCATTCTGGCCGCTGATAGCCGTCCATTCGAAGGTCATGCGCCTTCCGCTCTTTTCGACATATTCTCGGCAGGCGTCGATCAGGTCGCTGAGCGGGTAGCGTTTGTTGATCGGCAGCAGGGCGCTGCGTTCCTCATCGGTTGCCGCGTGCAGGCTGACGGCCAGCTTGACCTGGAGTCCCTCGTCGGCAAAGCGCCGAATCTGCGGTACTAGACCCACCGTACTGATCGTGATGTGACGCGCGCCTATATCGAGGCGCGACATGAGCAGGTGGATCGCCTCCAGCGATGCGTCATAGTTGTGAAAGGGTTCACCCATGCCCATCAAGACGACATTGCTCAGCCGGTCGCCTTCTTTGGCCAAGTCGCGAGCAAACAGCATCGCTTGCTCAAAGATCTCGTGCGCCGTTAGCTGGCGGGCGAAACCCATCTGACCTGTGGCACAGAAGACGCAGCCCATCGCACAGCCCGCTTGGGTCGAGATGCACGCGGTTCGCCGCTGATCGTCATACTCCATCAGGACGCTTTCGATCAATTGACCATCGTGCAGCCGATAGAGACGCTTGACCGTGCCGTCTTTGCTCTGCTGCTCGGCCGCTTTTTCGAGCGATCCCAGCCGCGTCTTATCGGCGAGCTGCATGCGCAGAGTCTTAGGCAGATTGGTCATCTCTTCGAACGAGGCGGCACGCCGCTCATACAGCCACTCCCAAAGCTGTTTAGCTCTGAAGGCGGCTTCGTGCCATTCGGCCAAGAGTGCGTGCATCTGTTCGAGGGTGAGCGTGTAGAGATCGATCATCGTCGGCCAACCTGGGTGTAGGCGATGACAAGGATCGCCAGGACGATCAACAAGAAGGCGACAACGCTTGTCTGCGAGCCGGTATCGATCAGCGGTGCGTTCGTCACGGCTGGCATGGGCGTGGGCGTGTCCAGGCTGCCGGGCGGGCGCGGTGTAACGCTGGGCGTTGAGGTGAGCGTCGGGCGCGGCGTTGGCGAGAGTGTCGTCGTCGGTGTCGGTGTGACCGACGGGATAGGTGTCGGCGTGCGTGTGGGTGGGAAAGGTGTGAATGTGGGGCTGGCTGTCGGCGTCGGCGTTGCGGGGTTGTACACCGATACACGGTAAGCCGCCTGTCCGCGCGGACTCACGAGCCAGTCGCGCCAGTTCGCGATTAGGCGTTCGAGCGGCTGACCGACGGCCGATTGATAGATGTTGGCGAACGACTGCCCGCTGCTCAAGGTGCGCCCGATCTCGTACAGCGTCTCCAGCCCGGCTGTATCGGCGATGTACAACACCATCCCGAAGCTCTGTGCCTCCCACAAGCGCTGCGCCTCGATACCATAGGGTGGGCCGGACTGCATCTGAGGCAGTGTATACAGCGTGCTGCTGCGAGCCGCAGCCAGCGCGGGCGCGAGCTGATCTGCGTTCGATGTCGGTCGGTAGACACGGCGCAGGCCAGCTTCGAACCACGCAGGGATGCTGTGTCCTTCCCACAGTGGGGTGTAGAACGCTTCGAACAGCGCATCGCTCAGCACGTCTTGGGCATCGGAGAAGACGAACGCTCGTCCGGTCACCAGCGTGAAGCCGCTGGCGCTGATGATGCGCTCGGCCAGGGTCTCATCTCCGCACGGCACCAAGACCCCAGTGAGCGGACCAGCGGAGACCCGACGGCCATCGGCATCTTCGATGCAGGGGTTCAGCGGAAACGCTTCGTCGTAGAGCAAGATGTTCAGCGCGGGCTGCTGCCCGGTGTTCGCGGCCAGCAGATCGTAAACAGCGTCCAGGCTTTGCCCCAGCGCATTGATGCTCAGACCAACCGGGAGCGTCAGGTCGAAGCGCCGCTGCTCGTCCACCCGTGACCGCCAGATCAGGCGGCTGTCGGTGAACTGGATTACACCGCTGGCTTGGGCGCTTTCGCCGAAACGTGAGCGTACATCCCAAGTAAAGGCGATCTCACTAAAAAGCTGCGGCGGTTGGTCGTTGGGTATCGGCCAGAAGTAGCCGACTTTTGCCGCACCTTCTGGCGTCAGCTCCGCCAGCTCTAGGTCGATGATCACGGTTTGCATCGCCCGGTTTTCCTGGGCGATCGTGAGCGTCAAAGCGGCGATGTCTTGGGGTGCGCGTAGGATCACGGCTTGAAAGTAAATGCCTGCAGGAAAGATGACTTCGGCACGTGCATCGAAGAACAAACCTTCGAGCGTGACGGCCAAGGTCGGGACTGGTGTCGGCGTGATGGTCGAAGTGGCAGTCGGCGTGGCTGTTGGCAGCACAGGCGGCGCGATCGTGATGTCGACGTCTTGCGCCTGCGCTGCCGTGGCGAGGCTGAAGATTGCTGCGCAGACGATCCAAAATCGGCGCGCGCTCATGATGCCCCGCTCAAAAGATCGGTCGCCAGCAGCGCCAATGCCAATTGGAGGAAGTTGTACAGAAAATGTGCGATGATGGCGCTCGTTGTGCTGTAGCGTTCGCGCAAGTAGCCGAAGCCGATCGAAACGACTAGGATGACCACTGTCGCCGGTGTCAGTGTGTATTGAGCGTGGACGACCGCGAAGAACAAGCTGGTGATCAAGTTGCCGAAGACGGGCTGAAATGCGCCGCGAAAGAAGATCTCCTCGCCGAAGGCCACCGCCAGCGCGACGATAAACGCTTGTGGCAGCGAAGTGAATGCGGCGCTGAACTGACTGCTGGCGGCGGTCTGCTCTTGCAGCACCTCCGGCGAGACGAGCAGCGCCCAGATCGTGCTGGCGACGATGATCAAGCCGTAACCGATCAGCGCTGCGACAATGCCGGCCACCCAGTCGTCTCGTGTCGGCAGCCGAAGCCCCAGCCGCGCGATGATCGCGCGTCCACGCCGGCGGACGAGCCAGCCGACGCCCAGGACAGCCGATCCGATCCAGAGCACCTGCTGAACCAGCACATCGCCTATGGGGATGCCGTCAGACGCGATCTGCTGGGCTAGCCCCTCGATGCCGCCCAATTGAAAGAACGAAACTAATGTCATCGACACGAGGACGAGCGCCAGCACGATCGCGGTCGTGTGTACTTGTGAGTCCGGATCATAGGTACCGGCACTGCCGACGACCTGGCGGATGCGCCGCCGCATGTTCGCAGATAGCACGACCATCAAGCCAGCGCCGCTGCTGACCGCAGTCACTGCGAGTCCGGGCAGTCCACTGGCAGTCAGGGACGTACTGAGCGTGTCCTCAGCAGCCGGATCACCCGGACTCGGCAGCGCGGTCAGCCCGCCGAGACCCAGCATCGCATTGGCGGCCAACGTGAGATAGAGCAGCCAGCGAACACGGGTACCGCGTGCAGAGGCTGCGTCGTCCTGGTTTGCCACGTAGATCGTGAGGGTGACAAAACCGACGCTGACCAAACTGCCAATCAGTGCCGACAGAGTATCCATGAACCATCCGGAAGTGTGCTGCAGATAGTATTTCTTGCACCCGCATTATACCAGCAGGCGGACTGTCAGCAGAATGATGGTCTCGGTCTCTATGTATTTGACCGCTGATCCAGTAGAATACGGGGATATCTCCGATCGAGCTTAGGTCGCCAACACCCTTTCTAGCGGTGAATTTGCCTCAGTTTTACAGGGGTGGCATATGCACAAACGTATCGACGCTTTTGGAGCCAAGTCGACATTCGACACCGGCAGCGGTTCCGCGGTCATCTATCGCCTGGAGGCGTTAGCTGCGCGCGGCATCGGCCATATCGATCGACTGCCGTTCAGCATTCGCATTCTGCTCGAAAACGCCCTGCGCAATCTCGATAACTATGAAGTCACGGGAGATGCCGTCGTCGCCATCGCCAACTGGAACGCACCCGATCCAGGTCAGATCGAGATCCCATTCAAACCGGCTCGTGTTGTCCTGCAAGACTTTACGGGTGTTCCCGTCGTGGTCGATCTGGCGGCGCTGCGCAGTGCGATGAAGCGCGTGGGAGGCGACGCTCGCAAGATCAACCCCACTGTCCCGGTCGATCTCGTCATCGACCATTCAGTGCAGGTCGATCGCTTCGCTTCGCCTGATGCCATCGTCTTCAATGCCAATCTCGAGTTCGAACGTAATCGTGAGCGGTATGAGTTTCTGCATTGGGGACAACAAGCTTTCGACCGCTTCCGCGTCGTTCCGCCTGCAACGGGCATCGTCCACCAGGTCAACCTCGAGTACCTGGCGAAGGTCGTCCAGCTCTACGAGATCGATGGGGAACTAGTGGCGCTGCCGGATACGCTCGTCGGCACTGACAGCCACACGACCATGATCAATGGGCTCGGCGTGCTCGGTTGGGGCGTAGGCGGTATCGAGGCCGAGGCTGCCATGCTCAGCCAGCCCGTGTACATGCTGATGCCGCAGGTGATCGGTTTCAAGCTGACCGGACATCTGCCGCAGGGTGCGACTGCGACTGATTTGGTCTTAACAGTGACCCAGATGCTGCGCAAGAAGGGCGTCGTCGACAAATTCGTCGAGTTTTATGGCGGTGGTCTCGACAGCTTGTCGCTGGCCGACCGGGCGACGATCGCCAATATGGCACCAGAATACGGTGCAACGATGGGCTTTTTCCCGGTCGATCACGAGACCCTCAATTACCTGCGCCGCACCGGTCGCGATGAGACTCTGGTGCAGATGGTGGAACGGTACTGCAAGGAGCAGGGTTTGTTCCGCACCGCCGACAGCGTCGATCCGGTCTACACCGATACGCTCGAGCTTGATTTGTCGACGGTCGAGCCGAGCATGGCAGGGCCGAAGCGGCCGCAAGACCGGGTGCTGCTCCGCGAGATGAAGAAGTCGTTCGAGCACGCTCTGACCGCCCCCTTAGATCAGCGGGGTTTCTCGCTTGACGCCCACGCACTCGCGCGGCGCGCGACCGTGCAGGATAACGGCCACAGTGCCGAGGTCGGGCATGGCGTGGTCGTCATCGCTGCGATCACGAGCTGCACCAACACGAGCAATCCCCAGGTCATGATCGGTGCCGGTCTGCTGGCGAAGAAGGCTGTGGAGAAAGGTCTTGAACGGAAGCCCTACGTCAAGACCAGCCTCGCGCCCGGCTCGCGCGTGGTCACCGAATACCTGAATGCCGCTGGGCTGACCCCCTATCTGGAGCAGCTCGGTTTTCACACGGTTGGCTATGGCTGCACGACCTGTATCGGGAACAGCGGTCCGCTGCCGCAGCAGGTGGCGCAGGCGGTTCAGGAGAGCGATCTGGTGGCCGCCGCCGTGCTCAGCGGCAACCGGAACTTTGAAGGGCGTATCAATCCGCTGGTCAAGGCGAACTATTTGGCGTCTCCGCCGCTCGTGGTCGCCTATGCGCTCGCGGGCACGGTCGATATCGACCTGACGACAGAGCCGATCGGCCATGACCGCGAGGGCAATCCGGTCTTCTTGCGCGACATCTGGCCGAGCCAGGATGAAATCATGGCGGAGATCAACCGTGTCGTCACGCCGGAGATGTTCAACCGGCAGTATGGCAATGTCTACGACGGCAACGAGACTTGGAACGCGATCCCTGCCAGCGGCGGCGAGGTCTATGCCTGGGATGCCAGCAGCACCTACGTACAGGAGCCGCCGTATTTCTTCGACATGACTCCGGAACCGCAGCCGATCGCGCCCATCCATGGCGCTCGTGTGCTGGCGCTGCTTAGCGACTCGATCACAACCGATCACATCTCGCCTGCGGGAGATATCGCGCTCGACAGCCCTGCAGGACAGTACTTGCTCGAACGCGGTGTGCAGAAGGCGGATTTCAACAGCTACGGTTCGCGGCGTGGCAATCATGAGGTCATGATCCGAGGGACGTTCGCCAATATCCGCCTGCGCAACCAGCTTGCGCCCGGCACAGAAGGCGGTGTGACGCTCTTCCTGCCGACGGGTGAGCAGATGAGTATCTACGAGGCGTCGCAGCGGTACATCCAGGCCGGCACGCCGCTCATGGTGATCGCTGGTGCGGAGTACGGCACGGGCAGCAGCCGCGACTGGGCGGCCAAGGGGACGGCACTGCTCGGTGTGCGGGCGGTGCTCGCGCGCAGCTTCGAGCGTATTCACCGCAGCAATCTCGTCATGATGGGCGTCCTGCCGCTGCAGTTCAAGGAAGGCGAGAGTGTCCAGACCTACGGGCTGACCGGCCACGAGACGCTCGATATCCTCGGCCTGACGGATGCTTTGCAGCCGAAGCAGATGCTGACCATGCGCGCGACCGCGCCCGACGGGGTGGTCAAAGAATTCGAGGTCATCTGCCGCATCGATACGCCGGTCGAAGTCGAGTACTATCGCAATGGTGGCATCTTGCAGACGGTGCTGCGCAGATTCCTTCAGTAGTCTCATGTGAACGGGGTAGGGCGCATGACCCTGCCCTGCGCTCTATTTGCCTGACGTCTCAGCTTACAATGAGGTCATGTGAAAGAACCGATCACGATCTACACCGACGGTGGCTGCAAGCCGAACCCCGGCATCGGCGGCTGGGCGGCGCTCTTGATTCACAGCGATACGGAGAAAGCGATCTTCGGTTACGACCCGGCGACAACCAACAATCGCATGGAACTGACGGCGGCCGTGCGCGCACTTGAGTCGCTCAAGCAGCCGAGCCTGGTCGAATTCCATACCGACTCGACCTATCTGCGCAGCGGGATCACATCCTGGCTCGCCAAATGGCAGCGCAACGGCTGGCGCACTTCTGCCGGCAAACCGGTCGAAAATCAAGACTTGTGGCGCGCGTTGTTCACGCAAACGCAGCAGCACAACATCCGTTGGGTGTGGGTGCGTGGTCACGCCGGTAATCGTTACAATGAGCGAGTCGATAAGCTGGCGACTCAAGCGCGTGAACAGCGTTTATCATCGGACTAGTCGATCACACAGTGCCGCACTCGAAATGGCTTTTTGGAGTAACGTTCGATGCCTGCGATTGCCGACCGGGTGGCCGCATTCGGAACCACCATCTTCAGCGAAATCAATGAGCTGGCGCAGCAGTATGGCGCGATCAACTTGGGGCAGGGCAGGCCGGATTTCGACGGTCCGGCGGACGTGATCGCTGCCGAGGTCGCTGCGCTTCAAGATGGTGCCCACAATCAGTATGCACCTGGCCTGGGTACCCTGACGCTGAGGCAGGCAGTCGCCGACCACGCGGGTCGCTTCTACAACCTGGATGTCGATCCGCAGCGCGGTGTCATCGTCACTGCGGGCGCGACCGAGGCCATCTTCTCCTCGATCCTCGGCTTGGTCAACGACGGTGATGAGGTGATCGTCATCGAGCCGTATTTCGACAGTTATGTCCCCAATTTACTGTGGGTGAATGCCAAGCCAGTCTATGTGCCGCTCCATCCGCCCACGTGGTCACTCGACCCCGAGGAACTGCGCGCTGCTTTCACGCCGAGGACGCGCGCTGTCCTGCTCAATACGCCGCAGAACCCGACTGGGCGCGTGTTTACCTACGACGAAATGAAGCTAATCGCCGACCTGTGCATCGAGTATGATGCGCTCGTCATCTCGGACGAGGTTTACGAGCATCTGGTTTTCGGTCAAGCGCGTCACATTCCGATGTCGTCGATGCCGGGCATGTTCGAGCGCACGGTGACGGTGAGCAGCTTGGGCAAGAGTTACAGCGTCACCGGTTGGAAGATCGGTTGGGTCTACGGCCCACCGGCGTTGATCAGCGGGGTGTGGCGGGCGCACCAGTATGTCACTTTTGCGGCGCACCACCCAGCCCAAACGGCGGCCGCTCACGCGCTTAATCTGCCGGGGACGTACTACGAAGATTTCTTATCGATGTACGCCGTCAAGCGCGATCTGATGATGGCGGCCCTGAAGACGGCTGGGCTGACAGCTTCTGCGCCGCAGGGGACTTACTTCGTCATGGCCGATTTCAGCGACCTGTTCGACGGCGATGACCTAGCCTTTGCGCGCTATCTGACTCGCGAGATCGGTGTTGCCTGCATCCCACCGAGTTTGTTCTACAGCCCTGAGCACGCCCATCTCGGGCGC
Organism: uncultured Pleurocapsa sp.; assembly: GCA_964438415.1. Lineage (GTDB taxonomy): Bacteria > Chloroflexota > Anaerolineae > Aggregatilineales > Phototrophicaceae > Flexifilum. The sequence continues at coordinate 8,461 of CAYTME010000064.1, forward strand.
AAGTACGCGCGCTTCGCCTTCTGCAAGCACGATGACACGCTGCGCGCAGCCGGTGAGCGGCTGTCACGCCTGCGCAGTGGCGCTGCATGAGGGGTAGGGAAGGCCTCCGACCTGGTCGCGCGACGAAGTGCTATCATGAAGCCGGTTGTGGATACTGGAGCAAAATGAAGATGGCCGCACATGAAGCGGAGATGATCCCTCCCCCCCAGGTCGAACTTCCGGCAGCGCCGGAGATCCTCGATAGCATTCTGGATACGATGGGCAGCACGCCGCTCGTGCGGCTTCACCGAGCGGCGCGCGGTGTTCGCGCCCAAGTCGTGGCGAAGGTTGAATATTTCAACCCCGGCGGTTCCGTCAAAGACCGCATCGGGATTCAGATCATCGAGGATGCCGAACGGCGCGGCCTGATCAAGCCGGGCGGCACGATCGTCGAGGCGACCTCCGGAAATACCGGGATCGGACTGGCGATCGCGGCTGCTATCAAGGGCTACAAGTGCGTCTTTGTGCTGGCCGATAAACAGTCTGAAGAGAAGATCCGCACCCTGCGAGCCTACGGCGCGCGCGTGATCGTGACGCCAACGGATGTCGAGCCCGACGACCCGCGCAGTTACTACAGCGTCGCGCGGCAGGTGGTGGCGGAAACGCCCAACAGCATGCTCGCCAATCAGTACCATAACCCTGTCAACCCGCTGACCCACTACCTGACCACTGGTCCTGAGATCTGGCGTCAGACGGCGGGCAAGATCGATGTGTTTGTCGCTGGCATGGGCACAGGCGGCACAATCACAGGTGTCGGACGGTATTTGAAGGCGATGAACCCGAAAGTTCAGATCGTCGGTGTCGATCCGGTCGGGTCAATCCTGTACGATTACGTTAAGACCGGGCGCATGACCGAGGCGCATGCCTACAAGGTCGAAGGTGTCGGCGAAGACTTCATCCCCAGCGTCTATGACTTCTCCGTGATCGATGATGCGGTGCGCGTGAGCGACAAGGAGTCGTTCTTGATGACTCGTCGTCTCGTCCGCGAGGAAGGCTTGTTCGTCGGCGGCTCGTGCGGCATGGCGGTCGCGGGTGCGCTGCACTATATCTCCGAGCGCGACCTCGGTGCAGACAGTCTCGTGGTCGTGCTGCTGCCGGACGGCGGTGCGAAATACTTGAGCAAAATCTTCGATGACAACTGGATGCGCGAGAATCGCTTCCTCGAGCATGAATGGGTCGAGTCGCGTGTCGAGACAGTCATGCAGCGGAAGATCGGCGAGCCGCTTGTGCTCGCCCGATGCACACAAACGGTCGGCGATGTGATCGCCATGATGAAAGCCAATGATGTCTCGCAGCTCCCGGTCATTGGCGACCGAGAGCAGCTTTTGGGCTTGGTGACGGAAGTCGGCTTGTTGAACTATCTGCTCAACGGCGGCGTCTCCAGCACCCCGATCGAAGATGCGGGCGTGATCGACTTCAGCGTGCAGACGCTCAATCCGGAAACGCCGATCGAAGCTGTCATGAGTATCTTTGCAACGACACCGGTCGCGCTTGTGACCGAGCCGTCGGGTACTGGCGAGGACAAGCGAGTCGTCGGCATTATCACCAAGATCGATCTGCTTGATTTCCTGGCGAACCGCTGATATCGCAGCGCTTCAGCGGAGCGCTTGTCGCAGATCATCTATCAGATCATCAACGTGCTCGATGCCGACGCTCAGACGCACCAGCTCATTCGGGACGGCGATGATGCTAGTGGCTGTGCTCGCGTGGGTCATGCTGTAAGGATGTTCGATCAGGCTCTCGATGCCACCCAGGCTTTCCGCCAGCGCGAACAGGCGCGTTCTGCTGACAAATGCTCGCGCCTGCTCAGCGTCTTGCAGCAGGATGCTGAGCATGCCGCCTGGGTATCGCATCTGCCGCTGCGCCAGCTCATATTGGGGGTGACTCTCCAAGCCGGGATAGAGCACGCGCTTCACCTGCGCCTGATCCTCCAAGAAGCGCGCCAAGACGAGCGCATTCTGACTATGACGTTCGATGCGCAGCGCAAGCGTCTTGATGCCGCGCAGGACGAGGAAGCAGTCCATCGGTCCGGGCACCGCGCCGACTGCGTTCTGCAAGAATTTGAGGCGTTCGTAAAGGCCCTGATCGTTGAGCGCGAGCAGTCCTCCGACGACATCGCTGTGCCCGCCCAAGTATTTGGTGCTGCTGTGCATGACGAGATGCGCGCCGAGCGTGAGCGGCTGCTGGATCGCCGGGCTGGCGAACGTATTGTCGACGGCGACCAAGACCCCATCTGGCACGCGTGCCGCCAGCGCCGCGATATCGACCAACGTCATCAGCGGGTTAGTCGGCGTTTCAAGCCACAGGAGTCGTGTTTGCGGCGTCAGCGCAGCGTCGATCGCTTCCGGATGCGTCAGATCGACCCAGGTGAAACGCAGGCCGTAGCGCGTCAAGACCTGTTCGAACAAGCGGTAGGTGCCGCCGTAAACATCATTGCCCACGATGATGTGATCGCCGGGGTTGAGCAGGCGCATAACCGTGTCGATAGCAGCCAGGCCGCTGGCGAAGGCCAGCCCATACCGGCCCCCCTCCAAGGCTGCGATGCACTGTTCGAGTGCGGTGCGTGTCGGGTTGCCGCTGCGGCTGTATTCGTAGCCTTTGTGCTCGCCTGGTGCGCTCTGCACATAGGTCGAGGTCTGGTAGATCGGGGTCATGATGGCGCCGGTTGCCGGGTCGGGCTGCTGCCCAGCATGGATGGCCAGTGTTTCCAGATGGCGAGAGTTCGTCACGAGCATGTCCTTGAAGTTCGGGGTTGGCAAACTGGAATGCCGACAGTATAACACGAGCGGCTGATGTCCGGCTCAAGGCGGTTGGCGATGGATAAAAGCCTGCGACAAAGTCTCTTGTGCCTGATCGCTTGCTGCTGCGCTGGACTGCTGGCCGCTTGTAATCTGACGAACGCGCCGGCGGAGACGGTTACCCCCGCGGTCGAAGATTTTGATCCGACCATGACACCTGTGAACGTCGGCACGCCAACGCAGACTCCAGACGCAGGGGAGCTGACCCCATCCCTCACGTTGATGCCGACACAGCCGCAGCCCACCTCGGTTTTGCCTGCGACGCCGCGCAGCGCGGTGATCGTGCGCCCGGAAGCGGGCAGCACTGTGAGCGGCAGCCCGCTGGAACTGTCGGGCACCGTGTTTGGTCTTGCCGAGGATCGTTTCAACATAGAACTGCGCGACGCGTCTGGCAGGGTGGTCAACCGGCAGGAGATCACGCTGCGCAATCCGTCCGGTGCAGTCGAGATTCCGTGGTCAGCGTCGCTCATTACAGGGTATACCGGTCCGGCGGAGATCCGCATCGTCGCGCGCAATCGCAGTGGACGCGAATTCATCGCCGCCTCGGTTTCGATCGTGATCGCTTCCAGTTCCGCAGATGCGCCCATCGAGCGAGCGAGCACCCCGAGCGTGACGATCGAGGTTCCAGCACCTGGAGCAGCGCTCGGGGGCGATGTCATCCAAGTCAGGGGGATGGCGGGAGGCCTGCCGGAGGGGACATTTTTGCTCGATCTACGTTCGGCAGCGGGCGCGACGCTGAACCGTCAGATCATCAATCTCGCCGCATCGGATCGCGCGCTCATGGTGCCCTGGTCGGCATCGCTGGCGTTGGCCGGTTTCCGCGGCGAGGTCGAGATCGTCGCGTCTTACGTACCTGCCTCGGCTGGCGACGCGATCATCCTGGCAAGAGTCCCGGTCACGCTGCGCTGAACGAAACCTGATCAACGAACGGAGACAACGCAGTGACGCTCGGTCGAAAGCATTTTGTCGCCATCGCCGGCAATATCGGCGCGGGCAAATCAACCTTGACGCGGAGGCTTGCAGAGCACTTTGGGTGGGTGCCTTTCTTTGAGGCCGACGTCGAAAATCCCTATCTGGCGGATTTCTACGCCGATATGCAGCGCTGGAGCTTTCACTCGCAGGTGTTTTATCTCGGCAAGCGGTTGGAAGCGCACCGGCTGCTGGTCGATCATCCCGCCAGCGTGCTGCAAGATCGCACCGTCTACGAGGACGCCGAGATCTTCGCGCGCAATCTCTACGAACAAGGCTCGATGTCCGAGCGCGACTATGATGCTTATCGGCGGCTGTATCGCGCGGTCAGCAGTTTCCTGCCGCCGCCCGACCTGATCGTCTATCTCGAAAGCAGCGTTGAGACGCTGCTCGCCCATATCGACCGCCGAGGCCGCGACTACGAGCGCAGCATCGCGCCTGAATATCTGTTCCGTCTGAACCGCTTGTACGACCAATGGATCGGCGGCTGGACGGCAAGCCCTGTGCTGCGCCTGCAGATGGATAGGTTGGATTTCACGACTCGTGAACAGGATTTCACGCATATCGCGCAGCAGGTACGCGCGCATCTGCTGCCGGTCGAATGCTGACAGAGGCTCAGCTTCCCCGCGCCCGCTCGATCCACAGCGTGGTGCCGTCGGTGTAGAGGTGCAGCGTTCCGCTGACATCTGTGCGAAACAGCGGGAGATCGGCCACTTTTGCCAGTGTGTCTGGGTCAGGATGTCCGAGTCGATTGGCTGCATCCGCCTGCAGCAGGATCACCTGTGGACTCGCCGCCGTCAAGAAGGTGTCATCGAGTGCGCCCGCCGCCCCATGCTGAGGCAGGATGAGCACTGCCGAAGGTTGGAGCTGTCCTTCGGCTGCGATTCGCGCCTGCGCACGCCCGCTGACATCTGATGTGATCAGGAAAGACGCATCTCCGAAGCTCAAGCGCAGCGTGAGAGCACCGTCATCGAGGCGGTCGCTCAGCATGGGTGGGTTGGGTGGATGCAGGACATCGACCGCCGCGCCGTCCGAGAAAAGGATGCGCTGCCCGGCCTGCGCGGTCATCGTCCGCCTGTCGCTCCAAGCCGCCTGTAAGGTCGTATACGCGGGGCTGAGATTGGGCTGGCCGTTGGTGACGATCAAGCCGGTCGTGTAGCGGGCAAGCACGTCCGGCAGTGCACCGATCTCGAAAAAATCAGGCTGCGTGATCACCATCAACTCGATTTCGCGGTCATTGAATGGCAGCCGATCGCCCAACGCGAGCAGCAGCCGTGTCGGGAAGCGGCCGCCGTCGATCAAGATGTGTGCGCCTCCCGGCGTCTGCGCCAATACGGCGTGGCTGTGCCCCATGTCGAGCAGCCAGATATGCAGTCGTCCGTCCGGCCGGCTGGTGATGATCGCGGCCAGCAGCGTGCTCAGCGCCGCCGCCGTTCCGATGAGTGCCGCAACCATCGTGCGACGGCGGAGCCAACCGGCGGCGCGTTCAATCCATTCCGGTTTTGCTGCTTGGGTCATGGCAGCTCCGATAAAGCTAACGAAGAATACCGCGATCAGATTGGGGTGCGGCTGAACGACGATCTCAGCAAAGGGGAGTTCAGCGAATGCGCGCACGACCTCGGTCGTCCACGCAAGCGCGATCATGGCAGCCCAATAGAGCGGCTGTCCTGCACCCTGCACGAGCAGATCGATGAGCGTGGCCACACCGCCCAAGATCAATACGAGCGGCTGTACCGGGACGATCAGCAGATTGACAGCGAGCGACACCAGCGACAGCCGCTCGAAGTAGAGCGCAATGAGTGGGAGGACGAGCACCTGCGCGGATAGGCTCACGACCAGCGTCGGCTCAAGGATGCCGATCGCCAGCGCCGCCGGACGAGGCCGCAGCCAGTTTTCGAGCGGCCGGCTCAGCACTGTGGTCAGGGGTTTGGCGAGTAGGGCGATGCCGAGGGTGGCGAAAAGACTGAGCTGAAAGCCGACATCCCAAAGTACCATCGGATTGATGATGGACAACACCAGCGCGGCGAAGGCGAGCGAGGCAGGCAGAAAAGTCTTGCGCTGCACGATCAAGTCGCCGACGATCAAGAGGCTGCTCATCAGGGCCGCGCGCACTACGCCTGGCGCTGCGCCTACGAACACCGTATAGACTGCGAGCAGGCCGATGCTGAAGACAGCAGCACGCCTCGGCTGTACGCGAAGCCGCTTGAAGACTGCGATCATGATCCCTGCCAGCAGTGCCATGTTGTAGCCGCTGATGGCGATCACGTGCGCTGCACCCGTGGCGGCGAAGGCATCTTCGATTTCCGGCGCGATGCCGCTCTCATCGCCCAACAAGATGCCTGTCAGCAGCCCTGCATAGGGTTCCGGCATCGCGCGCGCGATTCGCGCCTGGGCTGTTTGGCGCAGGCTGAGCAGCGCCGACATGGCCGAGAAGCCGTGTTCGGACTCAACGACTTGGATGTGCGCGTTGGGCATCAAGCTGTAGATGCCGCTGCGCGCCAAGAAATCGGCATAAGAAAAGGTGTCGTAGGTGGGCGGCGTGAACAGATCGCCGGTGGCGCGCACACGATCGCCGTAGCTGAAGCCCGTGCGGATGGGCGTCTCGACCAGCGCCACACCGCTGGCTGGCTGCACACGACCCGCAGTCTCGACGCGCTCGGCAGCGATCCTGACTTGCATGCGTTCACCGCGGAGCACTGGGGCAGAAATAAGCGTGCCCTCCACAGTGACTCCGCCGCGCCCATTATAGGCGGCCAATGGGGAGGACAGCGGCACGCTTGTGAAACGCCAGCCGCCGAGCATGAGCACCGCGATCAGGAGGTGAAGATGACGCCGAGGGCGCTGCCGCCAAACGAGCACCACTGCAGCCAGCGCCAGAGCGGACGCCGCACCCCACAGCACCGGACTGCCTGGGCGGTTGTTGGCGGCGAGCAGAATGCCAGTGCACCAGACGATCGCGACATAAACCAGGCGCATGTGCTGTCTCTAGATTTCGGATCGCCCGTTAACCCGCCTAAGCCTGAATGTTCGGTGGTGGCCCGAAACCGACTCTCATGCTCACTCGTGCAGCCGTATTCAGCCTTGTTCCTGCTCGTTTGCGCTGCGGCTGACCGAAATGCTCTCGCGCATCGGCGGCATGAATTGAGTCATCGGCTGCGAGCCAGCAGCAGCCCCCGACTCCTCCACGTGGGCAATGCCAGCACGCACTTCAGAAAGCAGTTTGGTCAGGCGCTGTTCGAGTGCAGCCAGGTTCTCCAGCACGTATTTATCGGCGTCCCCGGTGATGCCTTCCGCTTCCTGCCGTGCCTGCTCGATGATATTGGCGGCTCGGCTTTGTGCTGCCTGCACCATTGCCTCGCGATCGATGAGCTGTTCACCGCGGTCGCGCGCCTGCTGAATGATACGCGCTGCTTCCTCATTGGCCTGAGCCAGGATACGGTCGCGCTGGGTCAGGACACGCGACGCCTTCTCGATCTCTTCGGGGATCGAGATGCGCATTTGGTCGATGATTTCCAGCGCGCGCTCTTCATCGATCAGGGTGAATTTGCTGAAAGGCATGTGCCGCCCTTCGTCGATCAAATCCTCCAACCGATCAATAAGATGCTGAATGTCCATCTGCTTCCCCTTCCGACGGTGCTTGTCCGATTCACGCAGGCTGACTCAGGCGCGATAGGTTTGGTCGGTACGGACTTCGTTGAAGCGCCGGGTGAGGGCTTCCGCAACGTAGGGCGGTACCATGCCCGAAACATCGCCGCCAAGTTCCGCGATCTCGCGAACAGTGGTAGAGCTGATGTAGACATGCATCACGTCCGTCATGATCGAAACGGTCTCGATCTCAGGCGCGAGCTTCTTGTTGGCCAGCCCCATCCGAAACTCCAACTCGAAATCAGAAAACAGGCGTAAGCCGCGGACGATCACGGTTGCACCCACTTCTCTTGCATAGTCTACAGTAAATCCTGAAAATGGCGCAACTCGGATATTGCTTGCATGTTCATAGGCTTTTTGGGCCAGGGCGACGCGCTCGTCAAGACTGAAGAGAAGCTTTTTCTTCGGAAGGTCATAGACGCCGACGATGACCTCATCAAAGATGCGCGCTGCCCTGTGCGCAATGTCGATGTGCCCGTAGTGGGTTGGGTCGAAGGAGCCGGGATACAGTGCGCGCATGGCTGAGATCTCCGAAAGCTGGCTGGATCGCGTGTTGGTGAACGGCCGTTCCGAAACTTAACTGAAATCGCTCTGATCGTCGCGCAGCATGTTGACGCGCTGCGCCAGCAGGCGATGCTGCTCTAGTTCGAGGACCGGGTCTTCGGCGTAGATGGTGCGGGCTTCGCGCTGTGCCAGTTCAACCAACTCCGGAGACATGTCGTCCATGAACTGAAGGATGCTCTGTCCGCTCTGGCGTGTCCCTACCAAATCGCCCGCCCCGCGCAGTTTCCAATCGATCTCCGCCAGTCGAAAGCCGTCCTGGAATTGTTCGAGCGCCGTCAATCGTTCACGTGCTTCCGCTACCTCGGAGTCGCATATGAGCAAGCAGTACGAGGGATGGCCGCCGCGCCCGACCCTACCGCGAAATTGATGGAGCTGCGCCAGTCCGAACCGATTGGCACCCTCGATCATGATGACGCTCGCGTTCGGAATATCGACGCCGACCTCTGCAACCGAAGTCGTGACCATGACATCGAAACCGCCTGCCGCGAAGTCGGCCATGATCGCGTCCTTTTCGGACGGCTTCATCCGACCGTGCAGCAGACCGACCTTGTGTCGGTAAAAGATGTGGCGCAGAGACTCGAACGCCTCGACTGCAGCACTCGCCTCGATCTTGTCCGATGCTTCGACCAGGGGGTAGACGATGAAGGCTTGGCGTCCCAGAGCGATCTGCTCTTCGATGAAGGCGTAGGCACGTTCGCGCCCAGTCGGCTCGATGACTTTGGTCTTGATTGGGATGCGTCCAGGCGGCATCTCATCGATGACCGACAAGTCGAGGTCGGCGTGGATGGTGAGCGCCAGCGTGCGCGGTATCGGCGTCGCCGTCATGATTAAAAGATGGGGGTTGCTGCCTTTTCCGCGCAGCGCCCCGCGCTGTGCAACGCCGAAGCGGTGCTGCTCATCAATGATGGCCAGCCCGAGATCGGCGAACTGCACGCCGCTTTGGATGATGGCATGTGTGCCGATGACCATGTGAATGCTGCCATCCGCCAGACCCGCATAGACGCGGTCGCGTTCCGACGGGGCGAGCGCGCTGGTCAGCAGTGCGAGGGTCGGTTTTTGCTCACCAGGCATCTTTGCCAGGCTGGCACTGATGTTGCGGAAGTGCTGCTCTGCCAGGATACCCGTCGGTGCCATCAGCACCGCCTGTTTGCCGCTGGCATAAGCTATCGCCATCGCGGTGACCGCGACGGCGGTTTTGCCCGACCCAACATCACCCTGTAGAAGGCGGTTCATCGGGATGGACTTGGCGAGATCCTCGCGGATCTCGCGGATCACGCGTCGTTGCGCTCCAGTGAGCGGATAGGGGAATACCGCCTGTTCGAAATCGGCGAGGAATTTATCGCTGACGGTGAGCTGATGCGCCGGCACCGACTGCCATGCGCGCCGGTGCGCCAGGATCGTGAGCTGCAGCAGCAGCAGTTGATCGAAAATGTAGCGGCGTTTCGCGTGCTCGAGATGATCCCAGCTCTCTGGGAAATGGAGATTGCGCAGGGTCCAGCCCAGGTCGGCCAAATCCGCGCGTTCGAGCGTCGCTTCCGGCACATAGTCGGGAATGCGGTCGGCGTAAAAGTCGAGCGTCTGCTTGATCGCCTCGCGCAGTTGGCGCGCACGCAGTCCCTCCGTCAGCGAATAGACCGGGACGATGCGCGCGAGCTGCAAGTCTTCGGGATCGAGTTCTTCCCATTCGGG
>CAYTME010000065.1:0-8539 GCA_964438415.1 uncultured Pleurocapsa sp.
AGGGCTGGCGGTGCTGTACGCCGCGGCGAGCTGAGCGCGCGCAGCGTCCACCACGGCCTGCGCGGCGGCGATGTCGACTTCACGCGGTGGGGTGGTCAGCGCGTCGAAGGCGATGCGTCGCAGGTCGCGCAGCAGTTCGGCATCGCGCACGGCGGCGGCCAGCGCATCGGCCTGCAGTCGGGCGAGCGGCTGACCGGCGCTGACCGTCTCCCCTTCTTCGACCAGCAGCTCGGCCACGATGCCCGGCAGCTCGAACGACAGGCCGACCTGACGCACAGGCGCAGCGGCACCGGTCGCGCCGATGGCCACGCGCAGTGTGCCGCGCTCGACCAGCGCGGAGCCGATCACCTCGCTCGATGGTTCCGCCTGCCCGTCCGGATCGCCCTGCCCGCGCAGGACGAAGACGGCCCCGAGCGCCAGCGCAGCGCCCAATCCTCCCATCAACAACCAGCGGACTGTTCGTCTCATTAGATCAGCCTCCAAATGCCGGGATTCGGTCGCCGCCCAGATCGACGGCGATCACCGTACCCGCCTCCAAGCCAGCGATGACCTCGCTCACGTCATCGCCGCGCAAACCGAGCGTGATTTCGATCTCCTCCAGCGTGCCATCGGGCGCGACTCGATTGACGAATGCTCGATCGCGCTGGCGATCGAGGCGGATGTAGACGTTGGGGACGACCAGCACATCCTGCCGCGACTCGACGATGAGGCGCGCTTCCGCCGTGAGACCGATGCGCACACGCGCGTCCGCGTCCTCCGCCAGCCGCAGTACGACCGGGTAGCTGATAATGCCGCCGCTTTCGACGCCGATGAGCGCGATCCGCTCGACCTGCGCGCTGACGCGGACATCGGGCAGCGCATCGAAGCTGACCGTCGCCGACATCCCCTCGGCGATCTGGCGCACATCGATCTCATCGACGCTGACTTCGATGCGCAGCGGCTGCAGGTCGGCGATGACGCCGACGGCGACGCCAGGTGCAGCCAGCGCGCCGACTTCAACCGTCAGGCTGGTGATGACGCCGTCGAATGGCGCGGTCAGCAAGGTATCCGCCAGCGCGCTGGCCGCGCGATCGACCGCCGCCTGCGCTTGGGCGATAGCGGCGTCGGCGCTGTCGATCTGACTTTGCGTCGGGCCGGCGAGCAGGCGTTCGAGTTCCGCCTGCGCCTGTTCGATGCGCGCGTAGGCCGCGCCGAGCTGTGAAGAACTGCCGCCGCGCAGCGCTTCGAGCTGGAGCCGGGCGATCTCGACGTTGAAGGACGCCTGCCCAACCCGCGCATCTAGCAGTGCATAGGCCGCCTCTGGCTGGTCGCCAGGCGCGGTCGCGCGCGCCCGCTGCGCATCAGCCAGCGCCGTCTCGGCCTGCTGCACCGCCAGCTCGGCGGCGCGGATGTCATCCGCCGAAACAGCATTGGCAAGGCTGAAGTACGCCCCGCGCGCGGCCGCGATATTGGCTTCGGCGACGGCGATCTGCCCTTCGTCCGGTCCGGCCAACAGCGTCGTTTTGCGCAGCTCCGCCATTTGCAGCGTCAGCAGTGCCTGGTCATAAGCGAGCTGCTGCACGCGGTCATCGAGCCGAGCGATCAGCTCGCCTTGAGCGACCGCATCGCCAGGTTGGACGCGCACCTCGGCGATGCGCCCGGCGGTCGCAAAGCTCAGGCTGGCGGTCGTCTCCGCCGCGATGCTGCCAAGCGCGCTGACCGAGACATCGACATCGCCACGCCCGACCGTGTACAGCTCGACGGCTGCGCGGCGAGCGGCCTGCTGTTCAGCTTGGCGGGCGCGCACGCCGAAGATCAGCACCGGCAGGCCGAGCATGAGCAGCGCCAACAGCAGCAGGGAACACCCAACAGGACGTTTCAAGGCAACCAATCCTCGCCCCGACAAGGATGGTCGAGGCCGTTTCGACGTTCTTCTTTTATCTCATTGTACGTGCAGGACGGGGCATGAAAGCGCGCTCTTCAGCGGACTCTCATCCGCAGCGAGCATTGTTAAGCATTGTATGGCGATACTTTTGTGCGGATGATATGATTGGGTTGTAGCGGTTTTCACGAATGCGATTCACCTCACAGGGGTGAGGGGTAGCTATGTCTTCTTCCAGCATTCCGGATATCGTCATCAGCCGGCTGCCGATCTACCTGCGCGCGCTCGACCGGCTGGTGCAAGAAGGATTCGAGGTCACGTCGTCTCAGGAACTCGGACGGCGCTTGGGCATCAGCTCCGCCCAGATACGCAAAGATCTGTCGCATTTCGGCGGCTTCGGCAAGCAGGGCACGGGCTACCGCATCGCGTACCTGAAAGACCAGCTCCGCTCGGTCTTGAAAGTCGAGCGCGAATGGGAAGTCGCGCTGGTCGGCGCGGGCGATCTGGGCAGCGCGGTCGCGCGCTACCGCGGCTTTAGCGAGCGCGGCTTTCACATCACCTGCGTATTTGACAGCGGGCCGGATAAGATCGGGAAGCAGATCAATCACTTCACGGTGCAGCCAGTCTCGGAGATGATCGAAACGATCCGCGCGCGCGGCATCAAGATCGCGATGATCGCTGTGCCCGCCGAGCACGCGCAGGAGGTCGCTGATCAGTTGATCGAGGCGGGGGTGCGCGCCATCCTGAACTACGCGCCGATCAACTTGAACGTGCCGGAAGATGTCCACGTCCAGTACATCGACCCGGTGCTGCACCTGCAGCGGATGACGTACTATCTACCTTGAGCGCGCAGGCCGGGCAGCGGCAGTGTCGACTGCGAAGCAGCGGCTCGCTCCGCCCGCGCCGACAGACGAGGACAACCATCATCGGTGAACGCAAGCGCGCACATCCGCCCCTTGTCCGGTGAGCGCGCCATGCTATAATGCCGATCACTTTCGTCCGCGCATGAGATACGCCCCCGGCGTCTCTTTTTTTGGAAGGAAAAGTCATCATGCATGAGTTGCTCAAGGCGCTGGAGGTGGCTCCTCCAGATCATCCTGAGTTCGGTCCCGGCGATACGGTCAAGGTGCACATCAAGGTCGTCGAAGGCGATCGCGAGCGCATCCAGGTCTTCCAGGGCGTCGTGATCCGCTACCGCGGCGGCGGCAACAACAAGACGTTCACCGTGCGCCGCATCGCTTCGCACGGGATCGGCGTCGAGCGCTCGTTCCTGTACAACAGCCCACGCATCGACAAGATCGAGGTCGTACGCCGCGCTAAGGTCCGCCGCGCCCAGCTCTACTACCTGCGCGATCTGCGCGGCAAGGCCGCTCGCCTCAAGGAGCGCCGCTGAGCGATGCCGCCCCTGATCGGGATCACGGCGGCGACGCAGGTCAACCCGGACACGGGTTGGACGTACAGCCGCGCCTATACGCCGATCATCCTGGGTGTCGAGCGCGCTGGCGGCCTTCCGGTCATCATCCCGACCGGGCTGCAAGACGCGACCATCCGCGCCATCTACGAGCGGCTCGATGGTGTGCTGCTGCCCGGTGGGCCGGATGTCGATCCGCGCTACTACGGCCAAGATCATCATCCGCGTCTGGGGCGCATCGACGCTCCGCGCGATACGCTCGAACTGCTCCTGTCGCGCTGGGCGGTGGAGGATGACCGTCCGCTGTTCGGCATCTGCCGGGGACATCAGGTCTTGAATGTCGCCCTCGGCGGCACGCTGATCCAGGACATCCCCTCGCAGTTCGATACCACCGTCCTGCACGATCAGCCGGACGCGGAGCCGCGCAGCCGCCGCCTGCACGTAGTCGAGATCGATCCGGCCAGCCAGCTCGCCGGCCTGATCGGGCGCACGCGGGTCGAGGTCAACAGCCTGCATCACCAAGCGGTGCAGCAGCCCGCGCCCGGCCTGTGCGCCACCGCCTATTCGCCCGATGGCGTCATCGAGGCGCTGGAGATGCCCGAGAAGCGCTTCGTCCTCTCCGTCCAGTGGCATCCCGAGGACTTGGCCGCCGATGATGAGGCCAACCAGCGCCTGTTCGATGCTTTCGTCGCTGCCGCCCGCGAGCGCATTCGCTCCTGACCCGGCCAGGTCAATGCGACCGGTCATTGGCGTGCTCGACTCAGGCGTCGGCGGACTGTCGATCCTGCGCGAGATTCATGCCCAACTGCCCGATCATCCCACGCTCTACTACGCTGACCAAGCGCATCTGCCTTACGGGCCGCGCCCGCAGTCCCAGATCCGTGATTACGTCGAAAAGATCAGTGACTACCTGATCGATCAGGGCGCGCAGATGATCGTGATCGCCTGTCACGCCGCCAGCGCTGCCGGGCTGCACGCGCTGCGGGCGCGCCGCCCTGACGTGCCGTTCGTCGGGTTGGAACCGGCGGTCAAACCGGCGGCAGAGCGCACCCAGACGGGCGTGATCGGTGTGCTGACGACGCAGGCGACGGCGGACGGCGCGCTCTACCGGCGCGTCCGCGAGCGCCACGCTGCACATGTGCGCGTGCTCACGCGGGTCGCGCCCGATCTGGTTACGCTGGCTGAGCAGGGCGCACCCGATACGGCGGAGAGCCGCGCGCGCATCGCCCAGCATGTCGAGCCGTTGTTAAGCGCTCACGCCGATCAGATCGTGCTCGCCTGCACGCATTTTCCATTCTTCGCGCCGCAGCTCGAGGCTGTGATCGCCGGACGCGCTGCGCTGGTCGATCCATCTTCATCGGTAGCGCGGCAGGTCGGGCGGGTCGCTGCCGCTGTGCAGGGGCGGGCATCGGACGGCCGGACGCAGCACCGCTACATCACCAGCGGCGATCCGGCGGCCTTCAGCGCACAGATCGCGGCGATGATCGGCGTCCACGCTGCTGCTGAGCAGGCAGTGTTGGATTGAGCTGAACTTAGAGGGTAACCGTCACCTTCGTCAGACCGACCGGCTGGTCAAGCGGCAGGCGTTTGGTCTCCGCCAGGCGCATCGCGAACACCTGTCCGGGTATGACCGTGCAGATCGGGCTGAGCCATTCAGGGATGCCAGAAGGCAGCAGGGCGCGCTGCTCGGCGGTTCTGAGCGTCGGATCGTCGGTGATGACGATGCGCTCCGCGCCGCGCTCATGCAGCTTATCCAGTAAGTCGATCAGCAGCGGTTGGGTCCTGCCGCCCGGCGCGATGACGATGACCGGGAAGCCGGGGCGCACCATCGCGATCGGGCCGTGCCGGAAGTCGGCCTCGCTGTACTGCTCGCACACCAGCCCGTTCATCTCTTTGATCTTGAGGCCGATCTCGAACGCTGTGCAGTAGTTGTAGCCGCGTCCGAGCACGGCGAAGTGTTCCGCGTAGCGGTAGCGTTCAGCCCAACGGGCGATATCCTTCGCTTTCAACAGCGTGTCATCGACCCAGAGCGGCACCGTCTGCAGCGCGGCGATCTTGTCCTCGCTGCCGGTCAGCGCGCTGACGAGCATGGCGACGGCCAGGAGCTGGGCGGTGTACGTCTTGGTCGCGGCGACGGCGCGTTCCTCGCCGCAGCGCAGCCAGATGTGATGCTCGGCCGCTTGGGCGATCGGCGAGTCGGGCGCGTTGGTGATGCTGATCGTCAGCGCGCCCTGTGCGCGGCCGTCGGCGACGACGCGGCGCACATCCTCCGAGCGTCCAGACTGCGAGATGCCGATGACGAGCGCGCGCCCCAGCCGCGGCTGCACCTCGTAAAGCGTGTGGATCGAGGGCGCGGCCAGCGCCACGGGCAGCCCGGCCTCGATGCCGAGCGCATACTGAGCATAGCGCGCCGCGTTATCCGATGTGCCGCGCGCGGCGATGTGGACGAAGGCCGGGTCGAAATCGCGGATCAAGCCTGCCAGGTCGGCGATGTGACCATGTTCTTCTGCCAGCAGGCGTGCCAGCGTCTCTGGCTGCTCGTAAATCTCGCGTTCGAGGTGAGAGGTGCTCATATGGGCTGTGCTCGCAAGTGATGACGCCGCTGCATTTTAAACCCACGTGATGAACGCTGCCAGGTCTTGCCTGCTCAAGACAGCCAGGGCGATGAAGATCACGGGGACGTAGGCCCATCCCCATAACGACAAGCGCTCCCGCAGGACGACCGCCAACAGCAGCAGAACCGGCATGCCGATGAACGCGAGTAGGACTGCGCGTGTTTCAGGCCAGACAAGCCAGTTCCCGCCGATCATCAGCAGACGCTGGAGTGCGTTGGGGGCGTCCATTCGATTCAGCGCAGTATCCAGACGCAAATACCGCGGCCGACCTTGAAATGTACTGTTAGTAAACACATAGCCATTTGATCGATCTGGCACAGCTAGTATGTATCGGTACACAAAGTCGATAGGAGAGAAAAACAGCTTTGCGTAGGCGAAGGTTGAGGAGGTCTGAGACGTCCTAAGCAGCAGGCCGTCCCAAGCGTTAATGTACTCACTCACGGTTTCGACTCCGAGGGCTAAGCGCGCTAGGCTGTCCAATTCGCCGCCCGGCACGTTCCCCGGGAGGAGACGGGCTGCCAGCCAGTCCTGCTCTCCGATCAGCGTGAGCTGAGAATAATTGAGATCGCGTTGTTCTGTTGAAGTACTGGCAGAAGCGCTTGAAGAAGCCCGAGTGCTGTACGCAAGCATCGTGAAAAGCCAGGGGAGATGGTCGTCGTAAACTGCTTGGACACCAGAAGTCTGATGCGCAAGGAACTCAACATCCGGACTCGTCAATTCTGCCGCCGGGATTTCGATCGTTTTCCATACACCATTTCGGTAGCGGAAGTGACGCGCAGGTACCGTGTGCATATCTCCATCAGAAGCATCTTCCCGCGGCGCATGAGCAGACACTGGCGTGATCATATCGGCGTAGTAGAAGATATGGCCTGGTGAGGTGTCGAATACGCCATCGAAGGCCAGCAAAAGGTCTTCCTGCTCCACGCCGCTCAGCGTTAACGGCTGACGCGCGCCAGTTTCATCGCTCAATACAGCGGACGTCACAGGCAGGACAGTTGGGGTGATCTGTCTGTCCCCCCAGTCACTTTTCATTTCGACCGATGCTCGCGGAACATCCAGCCACAAGTACCGCCATGCCCCGTTCTCATGGTAGGCGAGCTGGAGCAGGCACGACGTGCAGCCATCTGGCGCAGCTACCGCTGCTCCTGACCACTCCGCGCCCGCATAGCGAAAGCGCTGAACGATTAATCCGTCACCCGCCTGCATCTGAATGACCACTTCTGGCTGGCCGTCCACCCAACTGACGCCTCGCACTTCTGGCTGCACATCCGTTGGAGGCGCTGGGATCGCTTGCACGGAGCCTCCTGTGCGGTTGAGCAGCAGATAAAAGGTCTCCTGCTCCCATGTGCGCCTCGACTCAAAGCTATTAGTCTGTGTGTAAATGAAGATTTGCCCGGTTTGCTCGCCGTCCGGCACGAATGCAGCGTTCATCAAATTTTCGCTGCGGCTTTCGATCCTCAAGTGCTCGTATTCTGGCGGAAGCGGCCAAACCTGAGCGCTGCCCTGTGCGAAATCCATCGCGACGATGACAGGGGCATCTGTCGATGCGAGCGAACAGGGAAACCGCCAGAGGCGCTCGCCATCGTAGAAATTGGCGGTGCCATAGGAACATACCAGGTCATTCACCTCTGCTTGCCCGTCATGATACCTGACCGTCAGTCGGTTGGCAGGCGGCGGCGTAGCGGCCAGTGCGTGACCGATGGCTTTAAGATTGTCGAAGCTGAGTAATATGGCGGCTGCCCAGATCAAGATCGGCACAATCCGAAGCGTTGTGTTCTTCACATGACCCTCTTTGGCTACATCGGGCAGGACGGTATTCGATGTTTGTGGGCGGAGCGAGATGGCTTGCGACGTCCGGACGACAAAACTGTCGAGCTGAAATCCAATACCATCATAGTGCACAACGCGAGTTGAGCGCAAACTTCCGCACGGGTGACTTATGTCTGGAAATGCGATGATGTGCCGCCGCGCCTGTAGGGGCGACCGGTGGATCGCCCCTCTGGCAGGTCATTTGGGAACAGCACTCCTGTGCGATGGGCGAATGCCCAAAAACTGGATACACCCTTTCTGCGGGCTGGAGGTTTGTACTGTGGGCACGCCGCTGGATCGAGTCCGTCAGCGTGCGGTCTCATCCCTCGGTCGCGTAGACGGGCTGATACATGCGCGCCTGGATGAACGACCGCAGATCGTCCGGGCGCGGCTCGCGCGCGATGCCCTGCGCATAGGCGACCTCGGCGACGGCTTGCGCGATCGCCAGCGAGACCTCGCGAATGCGCGGCAGCGCCGGGAAGACGCGCCCCTGCGCCAGATCGTCGTCGGTCGCGAGCTGCGCCAGCGCGCTCGCCGCCGCTGAGAACATCTCATCCGTCACGCGCTCTGCCCGCACCGAGGTCACGCCCAGCCCGACGCCAGGGAAAATGTAGGCGTTGTTGGCCTGTCCAGGGATGTAGGTGCGCCCATTGTAGAGCACAGGATCAAACGGACTGCCGCTGGCGAAGATGGCGCGACCCTCGGTCAGATGGTAGGCCTGCTCGGCGGTGCATTCCGATTTGGAGGTCGGGTTGGAGAGTGCGAAGATGATCGGATGTTCGTTGATATCCGCCATCAGACGCAGCACTTCTGGCGTGAAGGTCTGCGGCTGGCCAGAGACTC
>CAYTME010000065.1:8589-18157 GCA_964438415.1 uncultured Pleurocapsa sp.
ACCGCCTCGGTGAAGGTCAGCACGGCTGCATGATCGTGCGCGTAGGGGCGCTTGTGTTCCGCCAGATCGGTTCGGCTGGCGACGACCAGCCCGCGCGAGTCGACAAACCAACAGTGCTGGCGCGCCTCCGCTGCCAGCATTCCTTCCTTGACCAGCGCCGCTGCGATCAAATCGCCGATGCCGATGCCGGCTTCGCCCGCGCCGAGGAACAGGATGCGCTGATCGGCCAATGAACGTCCGGTGATGCGCAGTGCTCCCATCAACCCGGCCATCGTCACCGCTGCCGTGCCCTGGATGTCGTCGTTGAAGGTGCAGATGCGCTCGCGGTAGCGGTGCAGCAGGCGGAACGCATTGGTGTTGCCGAAATCCTCGAACTGAACCAGCGCGTTCGGGTAGCGGTCTTGCACGGCGTTGACGAATTCCTCGATCAGGTCGTCGTAGGCTTCGCCGCGCTCGCGGTGGCGCAGCAGGCCGATGTAGAGCGGGTCTTCGAGCAGCGTTTTGTTGTCAGTGCCGACATCGATCGTGATCGGCAGGCACTCGTCTGGGTGGATGCCCGCACAGGCGACGTACAGCGCCAGCTTGCCCACCGGGATACCCATACCCTGCGCGCCGAGATCGCCCAGGCCGAGGATGCGTTCTCCATCCGTGACGACGATGACTCGCACATCGGCTGCATCCCAATTGTCCAAGATCTCGCGCACCCGCCCGCGGTCTTCGATCGAGATGAACAGACCACGCGGTCGGCGGTAGATATGTCCGTACTCCATACAGGCCTGGCCGACGGTGGGTGTGTACACCAGCGGCATCATCTCCTCGAGATGGTCGATCAAGACGCGGAAAAACAGCGTTTCATTGCGGTCTTGCAAGCTCATCAGGAAGATGTACTTCTCCAGCGGCGTGCTCTTGCGACGCAGGTTGTCGAGCACGCGCTCGACCTGCTCTTCCAGCGTGAAGACGCGCGGCGGGAGCAGCCCCCGGAGATGGAGGCGGTCGCGTTCAGCTTCGCTGAAGGCGGTGCCCTTGTTGGTCAATGGATCGCGCAGCAGCTCGCTTCCCTGACCGTCGTGCGGAGTAGTCATGTTGAATCCTTCCGAAAGAATGCGATCGACAGACGACACGTCGAGCAGCGCGCATCATCTGGCGTGAACGAGCAGCGGAGTCGTATACGCAAATGGTACGTCTAATCATGTGCATGAATCGACGTGAGGTGTGAGTTACAGAAGTCACCCGCCAGAAGGGCAAACTGTCACAGTTGAGCTTGTCGTCCGCTCATTTGTGAAATAAGTGACAATTGGCATATGTGAGAGATTACATTGTGCAATTTTTCACAAATTATGAATGCGCTACGATGGGATTGGATGTGAGGAAGGCCACCTCCCAAATTAATTAAAATATATGCACTGGCCATTCCCTCGACATCGGGCGGACGGCCCCAAAGGCGTCCCCATACTCTCCTCCCAGCAGGTAGGGAAATGAGCAGCCCCTACCTGCTCTTTTCTGTTTCCGGTTCAATTCTTAACACACCCCTGCTACAATGCAGTCGTAAGCCGCACAAGCATGTCAGAGGACAATCCACGTGAGCAAGGTACGCTCCGACATCCGCAATATCGCGATCATCGCGCATGTCGATCACGGCAAGACGACGCTGGTCGACGGCATGTTGAAACAAGCCAAGGTGTTCCGCAATGCCGCTGCCGCCGGGGAGCGCATCTTGGACAGCAATACGCTCGAACGTGAGCGCGGCATCACGATCTTGGCGAAGAATACGGCCATCATCTGGGACGATATCAAGATCAATATCGTCGATACGCCCGGCCACGCGGACTTTGGCGGCGAGGTCGAACGTGTGCTTAACATGGTCGACGGCGCGCTGCTGCTGATCGATGCTGTCGAAGGACCGATGCCGCAGACGCGCTTCGTGCTGCGCAAAGCGCTGGAGCTGGGACTGCGCGTGATCGTGGTCGTCAACAAGGTCGATCGTCCCAACGCAGCACCCGCCGAGGCGCTCAACCAGACGTTCGACCTCTTCATCGAACTGGGTGCGAGCGATGAGCAGGCGGATTTCCCGGTCGTCTACGCTATCGGATTGCAGGGTGTGGCCGGCTACGCGCCCAACGCGCTCCAGCCCGATCTATCGCCGTTGTTCGAGACGATCATCAAGTCGGTGCCGCCGCCGCAGGTCGATCCCGACGCGCCTACCCGTTTGCAAGTCACGACGATCGATTACGACAACTACAAAGGCCAGATCGCCGTCGGCCGGCTGCGCAGCGGCGTGCTGCGCAAGGGGATGCCTGTCGTGCGCATCACGCCCGACGGCACGCGCGTGAACGGCAAGATCGAATACCTGTTCACCTTCGCCAACCTGGCGCGCCAAGAGATCGACGAAGTGACAGCCGGCGATATCGTCGCATTCGGCGGCTTCGATGAGATCGGCATCAGCGACACGATCGCCGACCCCGCTGTGACCGAGCCGCTGCCCGCCATCAGCATCGAACAGCCGACGGTGCGCATGACCTTCGGCGTGAACACTTCGCCGTTCGCCGGGCGCGAGGGCAAGACGGGCTGGGGGACATCGCGCCGCCTGCGCGAGCGGCTCTACAATGAGACGCGCTCGAATCTGGCGCTGCGCGTCGCCGATGGAGAGACGCCTGAGAAGTTCATCGTCAGCGGGCGCGGCGAACTGCACCTGGGCATCTTGATCGAGACGATGCGCCGTGAGGGCTACGAATTCGAGGTCAGTAAGCCGGAGGTCATCTACCGCAAAGACCCGGAGACCGGTGAAACGCTGGAGCCGTTTGAAGATGTGCACATCGAGGTCGCTGACGGTATGACGGGCACGGTGATCGAGATGCTCGGCGGTCGGCGCGGCCAGATGCTCGACATGAGCAGTGAGAACGGCACCACCTACATGCACTATTTGGTGCCAACGCGCGGTCTGCTCGGCTTCCGCACCGAATTCCTGACGGCGACCAGCGGTATGGGCCAGATTCACAGCCTGTTCCACAGCTATGAGCCGATGGCTGGCCCGATCCCGGGGCGGCAGTTCGGCAGCCTGGTCGCCTGGGAGCAGGGCACGGCGACGAGCTATGCGATGCTGGCGGCACAGGCGCGCGGCGTTTTCTTCATCGAGCCAGGCGCGGAGGTCTACGAGGGCATGGTCGTCGGAGAGCACATCCGGGCCGAGGATCTGGCCGTCAATGTGTGCAAGACCAAGAATCTGACCTCGGTGCGCACGATCGACCGCTCGGAGGACGAGCGTCTGAAAGCGGCGCGTCAGATGACGCTCGACGATTACATCGAGTTCATCGCTGAAGACGAGCTGCTCGAGGTGACACCGCTCAATCTGCGCGCGCGCAAGCGCATCCTCAACAACGAGCTGCGCATGCGCGAGCAGAAGCGCAAAGAGAAGCTTTTAGAGACGATGGGCTGAGAACGCAGCCGGGAGCGCTTGACGCGAGCGCCCCCGGCCTCAAGAGCGCACTGTATGCTGGGATGAATTCGCAAGCTCAGCCGCGCTTGGGTTTGAATGCCTGCTGCACAAGCTCAGGCGCGAAGAAACCGCTGGTTTCGCCCGTTGCTGCATACTGGTAGACTGCCGCCTGGTAGATGCCCTGCAGCGCCGAGATGACCAAGCCGAGGAGGATGAGCAGCGCGATCATCGCGACCATGCCGCCGATCGCGAGCGGCACTGAGTCGATGCTGATGCCGAGGAAGAGCAGCCCCAAGCCGCCGATGATGATCAGGAACGCGATGATGCTCGCGACTGCGCCGATGCCGAAGTTGCCGACGATGTTCTCACCCCATGTTCGCTTGAGCAGGCTGGCGCTGCGTTTGACCGCCTCCCAGGGGCCGAGATTCTCGATCACGAGCACGGGCACAACCAGGAAAGTGGCGACGTTCCAGACGAAACCGATGATGCCGATGACGATCCGCCCCAGCAGCCCGGCGCGCTCTGAGAGGGCGTTCAGCACCACGCCGACGGTCGCCGAAATGGCCGCGTAGCCGATGATCGCGCCCAGGCGCTCGCGGGCGATGCGGAAGCCATCGCTAACGGTCGGATCGCCGCCGCGCAGTCGGATCAAGGCCGCGCCGACGAGCGCGGTATTGCAGAAGAAAGTGACTGAGTAGAGGACGACGTAGAACAGAAACGCGATCACATAGCCGAGCACGGTGATGCCAGGCTCTTCACCGCGCGTGCCCTGCACTATGCCGACCGTGAGGAAGGGCACCGCGAACAAGATGCTGATAATGATCGCGCCGATGCCAGAGATGATCGGAAAGACGAGCAGTTCCTTGTCGGACTGCAAGACGGCCCAACTCGCCTTGATGAGCTGCCAACTGGCGCGCAACCGTTCGAACATACGACCCCCAATCGCTCTTGCGTGGACACCACCTGTTTTATAGCACAACTCTGCGCGGAGAGAGATAAACGTGTGACGCTCAGAAAACCTTGAGCAGCTCGACCTCAAAGATCAGCGTCGCGTAGGGTGGGATGACACCCGCGATGCCCTGCTTGCCGTAGGCGAGGTCGAACGGGATCGTGAATTCGTACTGCGCCCCGACCTTCATGAGCGGAATGCCTTCCTGCCAGCCTTCGATCACCTGACCGAGCAAGAACGAGATCGGCTCGCCGCTGTCATACGAGCTGTCGAAGACCGTGCCGTCGATCAGCCTGCCGCGGTAATGGACTTCGACTTCCGCCAGCGGTGCCGCCTGCGCGCCGCTGCCTTCGCGCAGCACGCGGTACTGCAGCCCGCTGGCCGTCGTGGTCACACCGGGGCGTTTGCCGTTGTCGATCAGGTACTGGCGGTTGTCATCGGGCTTCTTGGGATTCATGGGCTGCGCGCTCCTGCTGGATAGGGATCGAACAGCTGTCATCATACCACGGTGTGCATCACGGACGAGGTCTGGGAAGCACACAGCCCCGGTCAACGGCCGGGGCTGTTCTCCTCAGGCGATGATGCACGTCAGACGGTTAGAAGCCGGTCTGAACGACGCCCTTGCCGTAGAAAGGATCGCGTCCCTGGTAACGGGCGCGCTGGCGCAGCTCACGTTCGACGTGCGCGGGATGCATGCTGCCGCCGTTCTCGCCGATGATGATCGCCGCGACACCGGCCACGTGCGGCGCGGCCATGCTCGTGCCGCCCGACCAGTAGTAGCTGGCGAGCGCCGGGTTCAGGTTGCTGCCGACGCTGAAGACCAGGTCGAAGACCCAGCACGGACGCACCAGTCCGCCGACCAGACAGCTCTCGCTGCCGGAGTAGAGGACATCGCCGCCGACCGCCGCAAAGTCGACCGCCGAGCGTCCGAAGTTGGTGTAGCTGGCCGGGATGTCGAAGCTGCCGTTCCAATTGCCAGCCGGCGCTCGTCCTGTCGCCCAGCCGATGGCGGTCGTCGCCGCGATCGAAAGCACATGCGAAGCGTCCGCAGGCAGCGTGATGATCGGGCCGGTGCGATCTTTGTCGATCGAGTCGTTGCCTTCCGATGCAATGACGGTCACCCCGCGCTGGTAGGCGTAGGTCGTGGCGCGGCTTATGGCAATGCGCAGTTCCGCCGCCTCACGAGCGGTATACTCACCGGGGACACCGTTCTTGGCGATGACCGCACCCAGGCTCATGTTGATGACATCGACATCCCCACGATTGGCCGCGTAGAGGATGCCCGAAATCACCCAGTCGAATTCACCGCTGCCTATGAACTCCGACAGCACCTTGACGAAAACCAGTTTTGCTTCAGGCGCGACGCCGATCACGCCGAAGCCGTTATCGGCGGCCGCGATCGTGCCGGCGACGTGCGAGCCGTGGCTGAATGGATCGGGCAGGCCGTAGCTCGGTCCCTCGCCAGGCACGAAGCTGACAGCCGCAATGATCTGGCCGGCGAAATCGGGGTGGTCGAGGTCGAAGCCTTCATCAAGCACGGCCACCACTGCGCCGCGACCGCGCTGACCGGCATTCCATGCTTCTGGCGCGTTGACCGCGTCATGACCGTACTGCAGGTCGAAGCGAGTGTCGTCATCCCCGCTGTTGGGCGGATTGCCGAAATCTTCGATCACCTCGCCCAGCCGTTCACCGGGGTTCCAGTCGATCCTCAGGTTGGGGATGACGGAGCGCACACCGCGCACCATGCTCGAGAAGTTGGGGTTGGCCGACTCGGCGACCGCCATGCCGATCTCTGGGATCATGCGGGTGATGGTGCCGCCCGCCGCCGCGACCTGCTGCGCGAGGTTGCTCGGCAGCGCGTTACCATTGGAGAGTATCAGATACGAACGGGTGCTCGCCTGCGCGCCGACACCCCCGACTACCACGAGCAGTAGTACGAGCAAACCGATCAGGAGCAGTAACTTTTTCATCATTTGACCTTATAAAAATGATCGACTTTACAAGCATGTGAACCCAACGGATCACACCCTTGGAATTATAGTGCTCCGCCAACCCTTTTCAAAAATTCATGTGGATCTTCTGCGGGAAATGTAGGTTTTTCATGCTGCTCATATTCCACCTCGACTTTGCGCACTCAAGCATTCGCGCTTGGCGCCGCTCCTGAGCGGCTTCTCGCGCGCCGATCGTTGTTAAAAGAACAATGATTAGCGGCTAACCACACATTCATGTAGGCCAATTCCAATATGCAGATAGATGGGGTATGTTTCCTCTTGCATGTATGGTCTCGTATTGAAAGTGGCGGCCAATGGCAAAAGTGATCGTGATCGGAAGTGGGTTCGGCGGACTGGGCGCGGCGATACGTCTGCTGGCGCAGGGACACGAAGTCCACATGTACGAAAAGCGCGATAAGCTGGGTGGGCGCGCCTACGTCTACGGGTTCAAGTTCGACGGCGGACCGACGGTTATCACCGCGCCGTTCATGTTCGATGACCTGTTTGCGACGGCGGGACGCAGGCGCGAAGATTACATCGAGTTCCGTCCGCTCGATCCGTTCTATCGCATCTTCGACAAAGACAAGCGGGCCTTCGACTACAACGGGGACGAAGCCTTCATCCTGGAGCAGATCGACAAGTTCAACCCGGCTGATCGCGAAGGGTATCGCCGCTTCATGGCGACGACCAAGCCGATCTTCGAGAAGGGTTTCGTCGAGCTGGCGGATAAGCCGTTCCTGCGCTTCACCGATATGCTCAAGGTCGCGCCTGACTTGATCGCGATGCAGTCGTACCTGAGCGTGTATCGCTATGCGGCGCAGTTCGTCGAAAATGAGTTCCTGCGCCGCTGCTTTTCATTCCATCCGCTGCTGATCGGCGGCAACCCGTTCGATGCGCCCAGCATCTACGCGATGATTCACTACCTGGAACGCGAATGGGGCATCCACTACGCGATGGGCGGTACAGGCGCGCTGGTCGCGGCGATGGCGCGGCTGATCGAGGAGCTGGGCGGCAAGATACACCTGAACGCCTCGGTGGCGGAAATCCTGGTCGAGGGACGCAGAGTGACGGGCATCCGCCTGGCCGACGGCACAGTCGAACGCGCCGACCACATCGTCTCCAACGCCGATGTCGCGTTCACCTACCGCAGCCTGATCCCGGAAGTCTACCGGCGCAAGAATACCGATCGACGCATCGAGCGCATGAAGTACAGCATGTCGCTGTTCGTCATCTACTTCGGCACCAAGCGCCGCTATCTCGACAGCGGACTGGCGCACCACAATATCATTTTAGGCGAACGTTATCAGGCACTTCTGAGCGACATCTTCAATCGGCACAAGCTGGCAGATGACTTTTCGCTCTACCTACACATGCCGACGATCACCGATCCGTCGATCGCGCCCGATGGGTGCGAGAACTTCTACGTCCTCTCTCCGGTGCCGCATCTGGGCAGTGGGACGGACTGGACGAAGATGGCCAAGCCATACCGCGATGCCATCATCGACTTCCTGGAGGAGAACTATCTGCCCGATCTGCAAGCGAACATCATCGCTGAACACCACATCGACCCGCTCCATTTCCAGAACGAACTGAACAGCTACATGGGAGCGGCCTTTTCCGTGCAGCCGATCCTGACGCAGTCGGCCTGGTTCCGTCCGCATAACCGTTCTGAAGACTTCGACAACCTCTACTTTGTCGGCGCGGGCACCCATCCCGGTGCGGGGCTGCCCGGCGTGCTCTCGTCGTCGATCATCGTCGAGCGGCTGATCGGTGGGGCGGATGAGCACGAGGCCGACCGCATCGAGACGCCGGCGCTGCTGGCGGAGCGGATGCTATGACCATCCGCCTTCAGCCATCAGCGGCCTGGGAGGCGATGCTGCTCGACTGGGCGTATGCGCCGCTGGCGCAGCGCCCCACGTCCCGTGCGCGCCCCGCAAACGACGACGCGCTCCAAGAAGCGTATCAGCTTTGTACCGAAATCACGCGTGAGAACAGCAGGACGTTCTACTTGGCGTCTGGGCTGCTGCCGCCGGATAAACGCCGCGCAGCGCGCGCTCTCTACGCCTTCTGCCGAGTGACCGATAACCTGGTCGATACACCGCAGAGCGAGGATCGGCGCAGCGCGCTTGAACGCTGGCGCGCGCTGGCGATGGATGACGCGCCGCCCTGCGATGAACCGGTGGCGCTGGCTTGGGCAGATGCGCGCGCCCATTTTCATATCCCCGCCGGGTATGCACAGCAGTTGATCGACGGCGTGGCCCAAGACCTCGACAAGACGCGCTATGCCTCCTTTGCCGAGCTGGCTGCGTACAGCTACGGCGTGGCCTCGACCGTCGGCCTGATGGCGATGCATATCATCGGCTACCAGGGCGAGGTCGCCATCCCGTACGCTATTAAGCTGGGTGTGGCGCTGCAGGTGACCAACATCCTTCGCGATGTCGGCGAGGACTGGGCGAACGGCCGGCTTTACCTGCCCGCCGATGAACTGGATGCTTTCGGTCTGGACGAGGCAGCGGTCGCACATGCACGTCAGGGTGAGCGCTGGCGTGCCTTCATGGGTTACCAAATCGCGCGTACGCGCCAGCTCTACGATGAGGCGATGCCGGGGATCGCTTGCCTGAATGCGGACGGCCGCTTTGCTATCACGGCCGCGGCGGAGCTGTATCGTGCGATCCTGACCGATATCGAAGCGTCGGATTACGATGTCTTTACGCGACGTGCTCACATCAGCGCGTGGGGTAAACTGCGCCGTCTGCCCGGCATCTGGCTGCGCAGCAGGCGCTGAAGCTTCGAGGGTACGAGGCGCGCGTGAGGATTTGGGCTGCGGATGACGCGGCCTTTGTCATGGCACGGCGCAGATCAGCCATCCTCCTCCGTTGACCGAGCGTTGACAGCGCACAGCCCGTCATCTACAATGGCATACAGTGAGGGCAAAAAAACCTTTGATGCTTGTGAGCTGCGTGGTATACTCTGAACAATTATGCCGCCGTAGCTCAATCGGCAGAGCACTCGCCTTGTAAGCGAGTGGTTAAGGGTTCAAGTCCCTTCGGCGGCTTTCGAAGTAGATCGAGTTGTTCTGCTTCGGTACCTAAACAACCTGATCTGGGTCGATGTCCCGAGCGGCAAAGGGGTCTGACTGTAAATCAGATGGCGACACGCCTTCGCAGGTTCGAGTCCTGCTCGGCCCACTGAAAT
>CAYTME010000066.1:0-6576 GCA_964438415.1 uncultured Pleurocapsa sp.
ACCGCATCCCACCACCCAATTCGCCAGATGCGAGATAATCTCACCGCACTACCGCACATTAGCACCGGACACCTAAATCAAGTATCCCCTATTATTGGGGGGATATTGCGCCCACCCGTTAACTCTAGGATGTCGAGCTGCGCAATCGAGGAATACCTCATGAATTGCCATCATCCCAATACGAATTGACCGCTTGCAGTGCTGGGGTAACCCCCCAATACTTGGTGGGTGAACGCGGTTCTCAGCGTGTAGAGTCACTGAAGCATGTGAAGCAGCATCAAAAAGTGCTGCGCGTGCGAGGGTACGCTTATGACACAGATCGAACGCCAACAGGAACTGCAAGAGCTGTTTGAGGCGCTTCGCTCCCAAAACCCGCTCGATAGGATTCTCGCGATCCGAATCCTCGGCGATATCGGCGACGAAGCGAGTTTGGATCTACTGCGCGCATACCTAGCTGAGGTGAGCAAAGAATACGATGCGCTTATAACTGCGATCAGGAATTTGCGGACTCGTTTGGGTGCACAAGTTCAGATCGCTAACACGGGTAACACTTGCTGCTCAGGCCTTTAGGCGCATGAGTTTGAACGGAGTCCCTGCCGTCAGCGTACTATTTTCCCGCCGAGACGATAGCGATGGGTTCGCGTCTCGTCTCAACTCGTTTAGCTGCTGGTAAATTTTGGTCACTCAGACTGCGCGCATGGCATTCTTTGATTTTTCTGAAATCAAGAAGAACAATCCGCCATTAGTGTTCGATGAAATCGATGCGGGCTGCGTTGACCGCTTCAGACCTACTGTTTATAGTTTTGCTTTATGCCGGAGTTCGAACCATCTGCGGTCAGCCATGCAAATGTATCAAACTTCGACAAGCTCAAGGATAAACGCGTCATCCAACACGCCCACCCATCATTTGATGCAGACTGCGTCCGTGGCCGCCCGTAAGCACAATGGCTGGCAAATCGCGGATGACAGCCGGCCACCCCATCAGAGATCATAGCTAGTGGCTCATAAGCAGAGCCAGCCCTCATCTTCCTTTCCGACTGCCGAGATTTCTGTACAAAACTACCATGAAACGCATCCGAGGCGCGGTACACTAGGCGCACTAGCAGACCACCTCGATCGCTCAAGAGGAGTCCTTATGGAATTAGCCCTCATCATCGCTGCCCCAGCTTCGATCGCGCCTGTCATCTTTCTTCTACGGCACCAACTGCGATCCGCGCAGCAGGGTTGGCTGCTTGCGATCGTCATGGCGGCCTTGTTCGGCCTGCTGCTGGCGCAGTTACCGGCGGTGACCACTCAAGGGGCAGTCAGTCTGATCGTGCCATGGATGCCGCAGATCGATCTCAATCTTTCGCTGTATGTCGATGGCCTCGCGCTCCTCTTCAGCCTCGTGGTTACGGGCATGGGCAGCGCGATCATGCTTTTCGGCGGTTACTACTTCGACGACAGCATCCAGTCGGGTCGTTTCTTCGCGCTCATGCTCCTGTTCACAACCAGCATGTTGGCGTTGGTCATGGCGGGCAATTTACTGACCCTTTTTATCGCCTGGGAACTGACCAGCATTATTTCATTCTTGCTGATCAGTTTCAAAGGCAAGGACGCGGAGGCGCGCGCTGGAGCATCACAAGCCCTTTTGGTCACAGGTGGCGGTGGGTTGGCGCTACTCGTCGGCCTCCTCCTCGCTGGCACGGCGGTCGGTTCGTTCGAGTTCACAGAAATTCTTGCCAGTGGTGATTTGCTGCGTGAGCACCCCTGGTACATCGGCATCACTGTACTTGTGATGATCGGCTGCTTCAGCAAAAGTGCGCAGTTCCCACTGCATTTCTGGCTTCCCGGCGCGATGTCCGCCCCAACACCCGCCAGCGCCTTCCTACACTCGGCGACGATGGTCAAGGCGGGCATCTATCTGCTCGCACGTTTCTATCCTGTACTCAGCGGAACCACGTTGTGGGAAACGGCACTTGTAGGCATCGGGCTGCTGACAATGGCAGTCGGTGCATTCTTCTCACTGCGCCAGCGAGATCTCAAGGGCATCTTGGCCTTTACGACCATCAGCCAGCTAGGCGCACTCGTCGCCCTGATCGGTCTTCCAGAGTCGGTCGGTCTCAAAGCGGCGATGGTCGGCATCATGGCACACGCGCTCTACAAAGGTGCATTCTTCCTCATCGCTGGTGCGATCGATCACGCCACTGGAACACGCAATATCGACGAACTGAGCGGCCTGCGCCGGCACATGCCTGGTTTTGCCAGCGCGGCCGCTATCAGCACGCTGTCGATGGCCGGCGTGCCACCCTTGTTCAATTTTGTCGCTAAGGAAACCCTGCTCGAAGCATTCATCGATCAGCCAGTCGCACTGGCAGTCGTTGTCGTCAGCGCTGCGGTCACTGTTACGATCGCTGTACGGCTCTTCTGGGATGTCTTCATGGGTCCGCAGCCCAGCAACCTGCCGCAGCCAGAGCACCAAGAGCACGATATCCACCATCCTTTAGGCGATGATGCTTACGACTGGCATCCGCATCACGACCTACCCCGCGGCATGGTCGTTGGGCCAGCAGCCCTTGCACTCACCTCGATCGTGGCAGGGATCGGCATCGGCCCACTGATCACGCCGCTCGTGCAGCCAGCGGTTGGCAAGTCGATCAGCCTGTATCTATTCCCTCCAGGCGGCATCAACGAGGCTTTTATCGCCAGTATGATCGCGCTGGCTGTAGGATTAGCTCTGTTCTCGATGCGCCGCACTTGGCTCGCACTGCCGCTGCGCCCACTCTTCACCGGTGCACAAGTCCTGCGCGGGGTGGTAGGTCTCGTAGAGCGCTTCGGCGACCTGCTCCTGACGACCCAAGGTGGCAAGATCCGCTACTACCTGGTCGTCATCCTCGGCTCGGTCGTTCTGCTTGCTTCAACCGCGCTCTTCAACCTACGCTTCACGCTCCCCGACCCACTGTTCGAAGTCAACACAGCCTCCGATGTGCTCAAAGGCTTCTTGGTGCTGCTCGCGCTCATCACTACCGCCGCCAGCGTCGCTTTCCAGCGTCATCTGTTGGCGGCTTTATCACTTGCCGTCGCGGGTTATGCTGTCGGGGGCATATTCTTGCTTGAACCGGCGCCAGATGTGGCGTTGGTACAGTTCATCGTCGAGACATTGGCCACCGTTTTGATCGTGCTTATCTTGGCGCGCACAAGCGAGGAGGAACGCCAGCGCGCCATGCGCAAGGTATTCGTGCAGACCCGTACAGGCATCTGGCGTGACGGACTCATCGCGGCCGGAGTAGGGACCGCAGTGGCGATCTTTGCACTGGCGGCTGTCAGCACGCGCCCGCGTCCAGAGTCGATAGCGAACTGGCACCTAGCAAATGCGCTGCCGGAAGTCGGCGTCAAAGACGTCGTGGCAGGCATCATCACCGACTTCCGAGGCACAGACACCATGGTTGAAATCTTCGTTTTCGGTATGGCAGCGCTCGGCGTGCTGACACTCCTCACACGACCAACTGGGGGACGAAGCGTGCGTAAGATGCGGCGAGGCGCGTCCGGGCCGACGATCGAGCCGCCAGCCCAACGAGATGACAGCTCCCGTGAAGAAGAGCTGGAGCCTTCAGGCACGCTCCTTTACCAATCCCGACTCAAGGACCCCATCACTGCCCTGGCGGCCGCCCTAGTTCTGCCCATCGCACTCCTGATCGCAGTCGCTCACGTCGCTTATGCGGGCGTTCAGGCAGGTGATGGCTTCACAGCGGGTGTGATTGCTGGCCTGGGCGTGACCCTGTGGTTTATCGTCTACGGCTACGAGGAGACCAAGAAGCGTCTGAACTGGCTGCGACCGGCGCCAATAATCGGCATTGGCCTGATGATTGCCATTGTCAATGCGGTACTACCGCTGCTGTTCGGGCGCGACTTCTTTGCCCACACGCCGATTGAAGGCATCACGATTGCCGAAATCAAACTTGCGTCTTCGACATTGTTCGAGATCGGCATCTTCCTGACCGTCTTTGGCGGCGTCAGCACCATAATCGAGGCGATTTCGCATCCAAGGGAAGCGGAAACACTATGAACATCTTATTTGCGATTGCGACAGGCATCATGTTCGGCATCGGCACATTTCAACTGCTCCGCCGCGACTTGATCAAGGCAGCAATGGGCTTCTACATCATGTTCACAGCCATCAACTTACTGTTCCTGGCTGTCGGCGCGTTTAACGGTCAAGTACCTGCCTATGCAGATGACTCCAACCAGATTTCCGCACAGCCAAGCGACCCGTACAGGCTTTGATCCTCACCGCGATCGTCATCAGCTTTGGTGCATACGCACTGCTGCTCGGCTTTGTAGCCGCCACGTCGCGCCGATTCAAAACAGTTGACAGCGACGAAGTCAACGAATTGAGAGGTTAGGCCCATGCAGAACGCCCTACTCCTCGGCCCCGTATTTATCCCCCTTGCCTTCGCTGCTCTTGGCGTCCTGTTGAGCCGCAACCGCCCCCTCCAACACACGCTGTCTGTCTTGGGTGGCGTGCTCGCTTGTGTTTGCGCGGTCGGTATCTTGATCGCCAACTTGCAAGGTGAGGTGCTCACGTACCATCTGGGTGGTTGGCCGCCACCGTATGGCATCGTGCTTGTCGGTGATCTGTTAGCGTCGGTTTTCGCTGTCATGGCAACAGCGGTTGTCGCAGCGGGTATTCTGTACGCAGTCGGCTGCAAGGATCAGGTCGTTAGCTACCCGACTTTCATGCCGCTGTTCTTGTGCATGGGTGCGGGACTGAGCGGAGCCATCTACACGGGTGACATGTTCACCCTGTTTGTTTTCATCGAGCTGATGGTGATCGCGTCGGTGGTGCTAGTCGCCATCTCCGATAACCGGCTTGGGCTTGAAGCTGCCATCAAGTACCTATTCATCAGCGCGATGGGGACACTCTTTCTGCTCGCGAGCATCGCGGCACTTTACGCCACATTCGGCACGCTCAACATTGCCGATATCGGGCGGCTCCTCTCCACCGGCGAACGTCCTCTCTTGTCGCAGGCTGCCGCCGTCATGCTCATGTGCGCATTCCTACTCAAGAGCGCCGTATTCCCATTCCACTTCTGGCAGCCAGACTTCCATACGACCGCCCCGACACCTGTTCACTCTGTGCTTTCGTCTGTAGTCGTCAAAGTCGGTATCTACGGTCTCATCCGTATGATGACCGTCATGTTCACCGACGAAGCGGCCTTGATCCAAACCCTGCTCATCATCCTGGGCGTGATCGGCATCTTCTTCGGCAGCCTCGGTGCACTGCAAACTTATGACGCCAAGCGTCTGCTCGCCTACTCGACGTTTGGCCAGATCGGGTTCATCTTGGTCGGCATTGGCTGGGGAACGGCAGCGGCGCTGGCAGGCGCGCTCGTCTACGCTGTCAACCATTCCTTCATCAAGTCATCACTGCTGATGATCACGGGCGCGATTTCCAGTCGGACTTATAACAAGACGGCCGCAATCGCCGAAATCGGTGGTGTGGGTAAGAAACTGGCCTTCACCGGAGTGCTCTATTTCCTGGGTGGCATGGCATTGGCGGGCGTACCGCCCTTGAATGGGTTCATCAGCAAGGTCGCCCTCATTCAGGGCGGCATCGGCACCGAGCAGTGGCTCGTCATCGGTCTGGTCGTTGGCGCAGGCATCATCACCCTGCTCTACATGACGCGCACATGGCAGCTCATTTTCCAGCAGCCGCCAGCAGAGGGTGTCAAAACGAAAGAGACCGGAGACAGCCAGCTTGCGCCGACGCTACTGATCGCTGTGTGCGTCGTACTGGGCATCTATGGGTCGCCATTGCTCAACATCGCCAGCCGCACCGTCAGCCAATTAGGCGATCCGCAGATTTACATTCGCGCGGTGCTAGGAGGATGATGGTATGAACTACGCCCTCTACTCGCTTCTACTCGCGTTCGGCTGGGTGGCGCTGACGAACCAGCTCACCCTAGAAGGCTTCTTGGTGGGCTACCTGCTCAGCCTTGGACTGACTCTCGGCTTTAGACCACCACTTGCGACGATCCGCGCCGCACGCTTGCCGGACCAGGTGGCTGCCACGGCTCAGTATATCGTCCTACTGTTCTACGACATCATCATCTCCAGCATCGACGTGGCTCGCCGGGTGCTTTCCCCAGATATGAAGCTGCAGCCCGGCGTAGTGGCGGTAGAAACGCTCGATCCTGACTGCGACCAGATCATTGCGGCGCTCAGCGCTGATGCCATTTCGCTGACGCCTGGCGAGCTGGTGATCGAGATCGAAGATGACTACATCATGTACGTTCACGCGATGGATGTACACGAAACAGCGGCCAAAGCACGGGGGACTCAACAGCGGCGTTTGCGGCTGCTCCAGCGTATCACAGGGAGAGATGCATGACAGAACTAACTCAATTCTTCACGCAGGCAGCACTCGTAATCCTGATCATCCTGCTTGTTCCATGCATCCACCGCGTGCTCGTCGGCCCAGAGCCGACTGATCGTCTTCAGGCACTCGAGACGATCACCACTCTGCGCTGCAAGCCCTCCTCTCCGAGGTCGTCTTCGATGAACTCGCGGGCCTCGCGACCGCGCTCGCCGATCAGC
>CAYTME010000066.1:6586-9392 GCA_964438415.1 uncultured Pleurocapsa sp.
ATCGCGACGCTCGCGCTGGCGCGCTATATCTCAGAAAGGAGACTGTTCTAATGCCGCTCAGCGAAATCATCGGCCTCGTCCTGATCGGGATTGGATTATTTTTCTCTGTCGTCGGCATCGTCGGCATGATACGTTTGCCCGACGTGTACAACCGCCTCCATGCAAGCGGCAAAGTATCGATCTTAGGCATCGTCGGCCTGCTCGCAGGTGTAGCTGTCCTTATGCCAGAGACGACGCTCAAGGGCGCAGCCCTGGCGCTGTTTCTCATCATCACGACGCCGGTTGCGGCTCATGCGATCGCCGCGGCTGCCCATCGTCAAGGCATTCCGAGAGCTAACTGTGTGCGCGATGACCTGGCTGAAAAGGAACGTACCTCAGCGCAAGAGTCGGCTTAGGGGGCACCCAGCCGGCCTGCAGCCCAGCCGATCACCGCGGCTGCGGTTGCCACAAACAACCAGACCTTTGTGCGCTGCTCGATCGGAGCCATTGATGCACCCCACTGTCGTCGCACGCCCGACCGGTACAGCGGGATCAGGAACGGCTGCAGCGCGTAATCAAGCATCCACATCAAGATTTGGGGAATGCTCGTGCGCGGCTGCACGCCATTTGGCTTTACCGACGTACCCCGTATCGTCACCTCGGCAAAGGCGATGCCGTCCGCATCATGCGCCACGCGGTCGAGCACCTGCCCTCTGGCATCGATCACCTTCGTCTCACGGAAAAAGCAGCCTTCCAGCCGGATGCGCTGCGCGTCGCGTAGGCGTCCCCATAGGCCTGGGCGAAACGCCAAATACAATGCCATCGATGCAAAGGCGGCTGGAACATGCGTCCGGAACTCACTACCGCTGCCGCTGCTTTGGATAACCGGCACGCCGAGCCAGGCCGCGCGTCGTTCGAGATCAGTACCGAAAACCGGCGACTCACCGATCTGTCGGATAAGCTGTTCAACTCACGAGTATTGAGACGCATACCATCGGGAAACACCAGATCGAGCCGGTCGTAAGCCGGCGGACAGCTCATGATCACCAATGCATCCACCTGCCCAACGTACCGTGCCCAGACATCGGCATGAGCGCTGTCCCAACAGATCATCAGTCCCAAGCGGCCAAGTTCGGTATCGGCTACAGTGACCCCGTGCCCCTCGCGGAAATAAACTCGTTCCCAAACGTACGGATACTGCTTGTCGTAACGCCACCATCGACCATCCGGCGCGAACAACAGAGCCGCATTGAAGACCTCATCCCCATCGCGCAGAAGCAGTGAAGCCGCCAAATGAACGCCGTGCCCTGCCGCCTGCGCACGCAGCCAGGTGACTGTCTCGTCTGCAAAGCTCTCAGCCAGCGCAAAATTGCGCTGGCTGTAGGCATAACCACAGTTGAACAGTTCCGGAAGCACAACCAACACCGCTCCTCTGGCAGCGGACGCCTCAATCAAGTGGGCTGCCCGCGCCAATCGCTCATCGCGCGGGGCGGGTGCAGCATCCATCTGCACACTGGCAACTCGAATTCTGCCCATCGATAAACACCCCGAAACTAACTGACTAAACCCCATTGTAACGAACAATCGCAGGCGAATTCGGCATACAGAGATTTTTGTCCATGCTTGGCACGCGGCATGTGGATTTAGAATAACCTTATAGGGGTTATACGCTGCGTTGGCACACACGAAGGGGGTCTCTCATGCCTATCTCAGTTCGCCTAGACGAACATCTACCGAACACACTGTATTGGTCTTATGAAGGCAAATGGAGCTGGCAAGAGTTTCATGAGAACTTCGAGCGCGCATTCCAGATCGTTGAAAGACAGCCTGCTGCAAGATGGGATGTCATCGCATTACAATGCAATCTCGTACTTCCACCAGGCGATCCGATCAAACATGCAGATATAGAATTTCGGCGAGCCGTAGAACGAAACATCAAGCTGCTGGTTGCTGTGACGGACAGTGCGCTTTTCGTAACCCTGAGCAAACTTGGAGTCGCGCTCTTTCCGCATTATCGGGATTTGATTCGGGTAACCAACACGGTCGAACACGGCTACGAGCTAATCCGGCAGGATCGCGCTAGGACGCGGATCGTCTCCGCTTGACATGCTGCTAGTGCTGCTGAGGACGTTTCAGGATTGCCTCCATCCAGGGGATGTGTTCATCGTAATGAGCATAGATGGCGGTGAGCCAGGCAATGATCGGCTCGGCGCGGCTAGAATCAGCCTCATAGGCGCTGTACGGTCTGCGAATTTCTTCCTCTGGCATTGCAGTTAGCTTTTCGACCAATGCGACGTGAACGGTCCGCAAATACTCAAAAACCTGAGGCAGCGGTCGATCGCGATGGGTTTGCTGGATCACGGCATTGATTTGATCGAAATCCCGTGCGGCACAGACGGACTCGGCCACTCCCACCCGCTCCGCGCGCGACTCGTGCTGCAGCAGCGCGTTCACGCTGTCTTCCCAAATCGCGAGATGCATCAAGTGATCTTTCACCGTCCAGCCTGACTCATCGGTCAACCTGGCAGCTTGTGTCTCATGCAGTTCAGCGATGAACGTGTGAAGCCGATCCCAGCTGTGTTCCGGGCGCGCCACAAGCTACGCTTCGCTCATGGTCGACTCGATGTTGTTGTGGAAGGCCTCGACGCTCATCTCCGCCAGATCAATATCGATCTATTCAGGCAGGCCGCTGACGCCAACCGCGCCGACCACCTGTCCCTCATCGATCAATGGGAGTCCGCCGCCCCAACTTACGTAACGCGGATCGCCGAAGTTGGACAGCGGCCAACCTTCATCCCTCGACCGCCGTCCGACAGCGGCAGTTGAT
>CAYTME010000066.1:9472-16872 GCA_964438415.1 uncultured Pleurocapsa sp.
CCGCATCGACGACTGCGACCGCAGCATCCGCATGATCAGCTTCGAGCCGCGCTTGTATGTCGACGATGATATGCTGAGCATGTCGATGCGATAAAGCATGTATGCTTTGCACGACCTATCTCCTCGTGGTGCTCTACGATCTACAGTACCGCGTACTCGTCATGCGGTAGGTATAACTATCCTCTTGATGCCAGCTTTTCGCCGATTTCCAGGACTTTGCGCGCCGTTTGATCGTCGATGCACAACACATCGATCACACCCGTGCGCAGTGCCCCAACAATCGCTCGACTTTTGGCCGTGCCCACCGCCACTGCCAGCGCAGTCGGGATATGCTTCAGATCATCCAGCGTGATCCCTATCACGCGCTCACTGAACTCCGTCAGATAGAGTTCACCATCCTCAGTGAAGATATGCCAAGCAATATCGCCCACTGCCCCCTCGCCGACGAACCGGGCAACATCTTGAGATGACAAGAAGCGCGCGCGGACGAAGCCCGATGAGGCAGGATCGAGATTGCCAACGCCGAAAAGCGCGATATCAGATGAGCGCGCTGCCGCCAGGGTAAGCTGGATATCACGCTGGCTGCGAATGACGGCAGCCGCATGGGCGGAGTCGGCCATCAGCGGAGACGGTAGATACATCACCTGACCGCCAAGCTTCTGCGCAAGCTGCCGCGCCAGAGCAGTGCTGTCATACTCAGCAAAGGCGTGTGGCATCGTGCCGATGGCCTGCACGACCTGCACATTTGCCTGCAGGTCGGGACGGATCGCGTGGATAACCTCATAGGTTGTCCGACCCAGACAAACTGCCATGCGCGCACTCTGGGCGAGCATCGACTCCAGGTAACGAGCCGCCAAGTGGCCGATCTGACGGAGAACCGCCTGCTCGTTCGTCGTCTTGAGCACACGCGCATCGCGCAGCCCAAAGGCTTGCTGAAGTTCCGCTTCTAGATGCTGATCGCGCTTGATCGGCCAGTCGATATTGATCTGCACCACACGGGTGGCGCGTGCCTCACGCAGCAGGCGGTAGACCTTGACACGCGACAGACCCAGCTCATCAGCGATTTGGTTCTGAGTCATGTCCTGCTCGTAATACATCGCTGCGACACGCGCCAACAGCTCATGGGTTTCTTGATCGAGTACCATATACCTCACGCACGTGCATTTGCACGCAATACGCGCGCATACGCGCAAGCGTACGCCGCTCTTGTCTCTTTTGTCAATCGATGCCCTTCCTCACACCCCTGCCCGATTGAGCAGCAGAATCTGGTCGGCTGCCTGCGGAGTCGTCGGCACATGACCGGGCAGAGGCAAGATGCGCTCATGAATAACATCGACCAGCCACTCCTTTTGTGGGAAGAAGGCGGCCTCCATCTCAACCGGCGGCGTGATCCAGTTGCGCGCCCCAACCACCGCAACTGGCGCATCGAGATAGTCAAAAGCGAGCTGGCTGATGTTGGACGCGATCGTGTGCAAAAATGAGCCGCGTTCGCACGCGTCGGATGCGACAACGCAGCGGCCTGTTTTCTTGACCGAATCCACGATCGGGCCATAATCGAGTGGATTGATGAAGCGTGCGTCGATTACTTCGGTGGAGAGGCCCCAGTTTTCCAGAGCTTTCGCCGCCTCCAGTGCGCGATAGAGCGTCGCCCCAATCGTGACGATCGTGATGTCACTGCCCACACGCCGAACAGCAGGCTCACCGAGCGGTATCTCGTAGTAACCCGTCGGCACACCGCCTTCGACTAGAATCTCAGGCTCGGAATACAACCGCTGGCTCTCAAAGAAGACGACCGGATCCGTACCGCGCAGGGCGAGATTCAGCATCCCTTTCGCATCGTAAGGCGTTGCTGGAAAGAACACCTTGAGTCCGGGAATGTGGGCGACGATTGAACTCCAATCCTGCGAGTGCTGCGCCCCATAGCGAGCGCCGACCGAGACGCGCAGCACCAGCGGCATCTTGAGGACATTGGCGGACATCGCCTGCCATTTGGACATCTGGTTGAAGACTTCGTCTCCCGCGCGCCCCATAAAGTCGCAGTACATCAGCTCTACCAGTGCACGACCACCTGCCAGCGCATAGCCCACACCCGTGCCGACAATCGCACCCTCGGAAATCGGCGTGTTGAACAGACGATGATATGGCAGCGCCTCCGTCAACCCGCGATATACGCCAAACGCCCCACCCCAATCGCGGTTTTCTTCACCGTAAGCCACCATCGTCGGGTCTTCGTAGAAACGGTGGATGACCGCTTCGAACAGCGCCTCTGCGTAGGTCACCGTCTTGAGCTTTGGAAGCGGCTTGCCATTTTCGAGACCGAAGCGCGCTTTCTCCTGCGTCACTTTCAAGCGCGTCTCCTCGAGAGGAAGCAGCGTCTCGGGTTTGCCGTCCGCCATTCGGTCTTGGTAGCCATCAGAGAACATCATCCGCCCGATCTGAGCGGGCGCAACGCGCGGTGACAGTTCCAACGAGGTCGCCGCGCGCATAACCGCCGTCATCCGTTCGATGATGCGCTCGCGAACAGACTCCAAATCCTCTGCCTGTGAATGGCCATGTTCTTGCAAATAGTCGGAGAAGGCGATCAGCGAGTCCTGCTGACGCCACAAATCGATTTCCGATTTGTCACGGTAGGACGAAGCATCCGAAGTGGAATGCCCAACCAGTCGATACGTGATCACATCGAGCAGGGCAGGCCCACGTCCGTCGAGCAAAATCGCTTTCTGACGCGCGGTCGCATCGGCGACCGCCAACGGATTGTAGCCGTCAACCCGCTCAGCGTGCATAGCGTCCGGATTGACACCTGCGCCGACGCGCGCCAGCACGCCAAAGCCCATCGTTTCGCCCTGCGGCTGGCCGCCCATGCCGTAAAAGTTGTTCATGAAGTTGAACAAGATCGGCGGCGCGCCGCCCAGCGATTCATCCCACAATGTGTGGTACTGATCCATCGCGGCGAACATCATCGCCTCCCAGACCGGTCCGCAGCCCATCGACGAGTCGCCAATATTGGCGATCACGATGCCTGGCTTACGGTTCACACGCTTGAACAGCGCCATGCCGACAGCAATATCGGCAGATGCACCGACGATGGCATTATTCGGCATGATGCCGAACGGTGGGAAAAACGTGTGCATCGAGCCGCCCATGCCCTTGTTAAAGCCATTCTCGCGCCCGAAGATCTCTGCCAGCGTACCGTACACGAGATAGTTGATCGCCACATCTTTGACACTACCGTCGTTTGGCAGCGTTTCTACGACACGCAGCGGCCCGCCGCCCATATAGCCTTCCATGATGGCCAAGAGATCGGTGTCATCGAGCTTGGCAATGGCTGACAAGCCTTTGGCCAATATCTCGCCATGACTGCGATGTGAACCGAGGATGAAGTCATCGGGCGTGAGATGATACGCCTGCCCAACGACTGAGGCCTCCTGCCCGATCGAAAGGTGCGCAGGCCCGCCGTGCTGATACTCAATGCCGCGATAGCTCCCTTCGCGTTTGACGAGATCAAGCGCTGTTTCAAATTCACGGATCAGCGCCATGTCATGATACATACGCACGAGACCATCACGACCATAGGTGGCGGCCTCGATTTCGGGGTCGCTCACGTAGGCGTTGATCGGTATCTCGCGGCTGACAATGGTTGACGGCTTGCGCACATCAGCAGGATTGATGACGATCGACTTCGGCATGGTGAAAAGACCTCTTGAGATCGACTAAAGACTCAGCAGCAGTTCGAAGTGGGAGAGATTGCGCACAAGCGCCTGCAGGAAGCGCGCCGCGGGCGCGCCATCGACGACCTGGTGGTTGACTGTGAGCGACAAGCCCAAATGGGGAATGAACGCGACTTCACCATCGACATCCACCGGCTTCAGGAAGATGCTCCCGACACCTAAGATTGCCACCTGCGGCGGATTCAAGATCGGCGTGAAACTTTCGATGCCCAAGCTGCCCAGATTGGTGACCGTGAATGTGCCGCCCGTCAGCTCATCCGGCGTGATCTGGCCGCTGACGCAGGCGCTGGCCAGCCGATGCGCCTCGTCCGACAGCGCTTTCAAAGTCAGGCGCTGCGCTTCGCGAATGACCGGCACCATCAGGCCACGATCGGTATCGACAGCCACACCCAAGTGGACTGCCGCGTAGCGATGAATGGCGTTGTCGATCAAGAGACTGTTCAAGTCGCGAAACTGGACCAGGGTGCGGGACACGCAGAACAAGATCAAGTCATTGATCGTCACGCTCGGCAGACCCAACTCCACCGGGCTTTGCTTCAGCCGCCGGCGATAATCAAGCAGTACGCGCGCATCAGCCGACGTATTGAGCGTGAGCTGAGCGGTCGTCTGCATGGACTCGAGCATTCGCGCTGCTATAACCTTGCGCGGGCCTTTGAGGGGCAGAATCGTGACACCATCATTCACCGGACGAGGCGCAGCAGCGTCAGCGTGCGGTTGGGTCACCGGTATCAA
The DNA here is from genome assembly GCA_964438415.1 of uncultured Pleurocapsa sp. GTDB lineage: Bacteria > Chloroflexota > Anaerolineae > Aggregatilineales > Phototrophicaceae > Flexifilum. The sequence goes on from CAYTME010000066.1 coordinate 13,933, forward strand.
GTCTTTTTTTCCAATGCGTCCACGCTCAGAACGCTCTGGCAGGATGTAATCGCCTGCATTCAGCATCGCCTGCGCAACCGGTGTCACGCGCACACGATCGTTCAACGCGGCCCTCACATCGCGCTCGATAATGCGCCCATGCGGGCCAGTGCCTCGCAGCGTCCGCCAGTCGATCTCACGCTGCTTTGCAAGCTGGCGAGCACGCGGCGATGCATAGACCTGAAGCCTCTCGCGCTCCATCGGCTGTGCGTTTGGAGCCGATGAGGTCTCCATTGGCACTGGCGTATGAGCAGATGTGCTCACGGCTGGGCTGCTGAACGCCGAAATGTCCTCATCCGGTTCGCCCAGCAGCGCCAAATCGACCAAAACAGGTACTTCATCGCCTTCCGCGTAGTACTGTGCCAGCAGAGTACCTTCACCTGTACTCTCAACCGCCATAGTCGCTTTGTCGGTTTCGACTTCACACAGCACGTCGCCGACACGGACTTCATCACCGATCTGTTTGTGCCAGCGCACAATGATCGCGCTCTCCACTGTGTTTCCTAATTTGGGCATGGGGATTCTCGTTGACATCGAATTTCTTCACCTGTTTGGTCTGTGTGCAATTGAGCGCCAGGAGTGAAATTGCACAACATATAACCTGCACGCCGCTGGTTGTCAATCCGTTCCACATGAGGGGAGTGCTGAATCTTGAGGATATGGATCGCATTCTCCTGCTGAGAATTACCTGTCGTATCCGCGTTATTCAGCACTTCCCCACATGAGGCTAGCTGCAGCGCCTCTGCCTGTTTCGACCGCTTTCTGGGATGCTGTCTGCGCGCTACAATCCTCGACCCAATGTGATGTCAATTCGGTTTGCAGGAGTCAAAGCTGATGACCTCCTACGACGTGATCTTGATTGGCGGCGGCGTGATGGGGTGCGCCACCGCCTACCACTTGCTCAAGCGCGACCGGCAGGTCAGGGTCGCCATCGTTGAGCGCGATCCTAGCTACGCACAATCCTCGACCATCCTCTCGGACGGTAACACACGTATCCAGTTCAATTTGAAAGAGAATGTCCTCATTTCAAAGTATGGTTTGGATGCGCTGGCAACCTTTGCCGATGAAATGGCCGTCGGAGATTTCCGCCCAAAGATCGACTTCAGACAGCAGGGCAACTTGTTCCTGACCGATGCAGACGGCCAAGCGAGTGCGCTCGAAGGTCTCGCACTGCAGCAGGCGCTCGGCTGCGCGGTCGAGTGGCTGCCTGCCGGCGAGATCGCGGCGCGCTATCCATTTATTGACAGCAGTACGATTGTGGGCGGCACTTGGGGGCCGCTGGATGGCACGATGGATCCTGAGGCAGTCCTGCTCGGCTACAAGAACAAGGCGATCGATCTCGGCGCAGACTACATTGTCGATGAAGTCCGTGCCGTGCTGGTTGACGATGGACGCGCGCTCGGCGTCCATCTTGGCAGCGGCTCGAGCCTCAACAGCGGCGTGGTCGTGAACAGCAGCGGCGCATGGGCAAGCGAGATCGCCCGCAGCGTTGGTATCGATCTGCCCATTCAGCCCGTCATGAGGCACGTGTTTCACCTGGAAACGACGGTCAGGCCTGCAGACAGTGCCCCCTTGATCGTCTTCCCATCCGGCCTCTACTTGATACACGAACACGACGGGCATTTCACCTGCGGAAAATCGCTCGACAGCGACCCGATCGGCTTCGATTTCACCTTCCGCCGCAGCATTTTCACCGACTATCTGTGGGAAGACCTGGTGCACTATGCGCCCGCCTTCGAACAGGTCAAAGTGGTCGGAGGTTGGGCCGGGCTGTATGACGTCAACACGTTCGACCACAACGCACTGATCGGCGAATGGCCGCTCCTCAAGGGCTTCTACCTGGTGCACGGATTCTCTGGACACGGCTTTCAACAATGCCATGCGGTCGGGCGCTATTTGGCTGAATGCCTTTTGGGCCTGGTGCCTACACTGGATCTATCGATCTTTTCGCCCGCGCGGCTCCTCAGCGGGACACCGATCAACGAGAACCGCCAGCGCATCATCTAGAGACCCCGACTGCGCAGCAAAAGAGGCGACCTCGCTATGAGGCCGCCTCCCTCTACTGACTGCTTCCTGCTCGATCTGCTAGGGCAGCGAGCAGCCGTTCAACTCCCGCCACTCCTCGCGCGTGATGCCGTCAATCGACAAATCAACAGGACGCTGATCGACGCGAGGCTGCAAGAAGCTGGTCTGCTCCCCGAAGACACCGCGCGGAGTTTGCCCTTCTTGGCTGGCATTCTCCTCAGAGGGCATCATCTGCGGATAGATGTCATGGTGAGCCTCGAACGTCAACTGAACGGAGTCCACCTCGACCAAAACTGGCGGCTTCGTCATCGGCCGTGCTTCTTCCTCATAAATATCTGGGTTACCCGCGATATCGCTGGTGAAGATCACGATGTCATCCGCACAACGCCAAGTGGGTGCATAGTCGGGGATATCATTATCCGTCACTTTGCGCGTCTCGCCTGTGCCGACCTCGTATACATAGATATCGAGGTCGCCATCAAGATTTGACTGATAGGCGATCAGCGCGTCGCTAGGTGACCAGGCGTGGTTGGTCGCATCGCCGTTCGCGTCGCTAACTGGGATGCGGTTCGTGCCACTGGCCGTCATGATGAAGATCACGCTGTTCTCGCCCTCGCGCTCGTAGCTGCGGAATGCGATCTGCGTGCCGCCGAAGGAGTACATGGGATCGACATCGATGCCGCTGCCATCGCTCAGACGCCGCTGCCTGCCGCTGGCGAGGTCAAGTTCATAGATCTGCCAGAAGCCATCGCGGTCGCTTTGGAAGACAAGGCGGCTGCCATCGGGTGACCAGAACGGATTGATGTCATCAGTCGGATTATCGGTAAGCTGGAACTCGCGTCCCGTCGACATATCGACGGCAAACAAATCCCAATT
>CAYTME010000066.1:16889-17910 GCA_964438415.1 uncultured Pleurocapsa sp.
AATTGCCGGTGCGGTTCGACTCGAAGACAACCCAATTGTTCGGTCCCCAGACCGGGTCCGTGTCGATGGCGATCCGGTTGAATGTCACGCGCTGAACCGACTCCGGGGTACCGCCGCTCGTCGGTGCGACGAAGATCTCCCAGTTGTCAGGCTGGCCTGGTTCAGTCACACGATTGCTCGTGAAGACAATCCACCGGTTGTTCGGCGACAGACTGGGCGACATATCGTCGATCCCTGCGCCCATACCGAGCGACAGATTTCGCCGTTCTGTCGTCCGCATCTCGCGGTTAGCGCTGTCGAGGCGGAAGATTTCCCAGTCACCCGTTTCATCGGTGTGATAGAGGCGGAAATCGGGGCAGCCGTGCCCGCAGACCGGTTGGTTAGCCCAATCCGGCAGGCCGACACCATCAACCAGCGGACGTGTGACAGGAGCAGGGGTAGGTGCCAGCTCGTCAGCCAGTTCGACCGGGCGTGGACAGCCGTTGTTCACAGAAGCGTACAGGAACAGCGTCTCGAACCGGATCTCTGCGCCGTAGATATCTGCGCCAGCGGGCATCGGAATGACCACGCGCTCACCTGGCTGCAGCCACACGGTCGCACCGTTTGGTGTCACATCAGAACCGGTGCCGTCAAACAGGCGATACGGATGATCGAGCAGCATCACACCACCGAGATTGGTGACCGCAAAGCCCGCAGGCTCGCAGTAGCCAACAATCGCAAGCACCGGCCGCTGGCAGTCCTGCGTCCGGCTCACCGTCCCAGCGAAGCCGTCCGTCGTCAGCGTGTAGCCCGCATACGGGTCAAGCCCCGTCAGCGTCACCGTCGTCTCCCCGCCGCTCGCCAGTTGGAATGTCCCCGGTGCCGGCGTCACATCGTTCCCCGCGCCGTCGACGATGGTGTAGCTCTGCGCCGTCACCATGTCTCCGCCCGTGTTCCGGATCACGAACGCCAGCGGGTACGCGCAGCTCGACTCCACCGTCACCACCGGCCGCTGGCAGTCCTGCGTCCGGCTCACCGTCCC
>CAYTME010000067.1:0-10827 GCA_964438415.1 uncultured Pleurocapsa sp.
CAGAACTCAAGGGCAAGTTCGATGGCTTCGCCGTGCGCGTGCCGACGCCGACCGTCTCACTGGTCGATTTCGTTTGCGAAGTCGAAACTTCGACCACAAAAGACGACCTGATCGCCGCCTTCGACGAAGCCGCCGCCGGCCCCATGCGCGGCATCCTGGGCGTTTCGAAAGAGCCGCTAGTTTCGGTCGATTTCAAGGGTGACCCGCGTTCGAGCATCATCGACGCCGAGTCGTGTCAGGTCATGGGCGGTAACTTCATCAAGGTTGTCACCTGGTACGACAACGAATGGGGCTATTCGTGCCGCGTTGCCGATTTGGTCAAACACATCGGCGCTGCGCTGTAGTTCGCTGAGACGGGCGAAGAAATCCATACCCTCCCCTCCTCGACGCTGCGGCAGAAGAGGGGAGCGGTTTACCTTCACGTAAGTACTGCTTGCACAGGTCAAGTGGGATATCCCCGCTGCAACGATCTGCCCAACTAGAGGCTGAAAACACCCATGAACAAGATGACGATCCGTGATATCGATCTGAGGGGCAAGCGTGTGCTCGTCCGTGTCGATTTCAATGTGCCGCTCGACGGCAGCACCATTACTGATGACACGCGCATCCGCGCCGCCGTCCCAACGCTGAAGGCGATCCTGGAACAGCAGCCGCGCTATATCGCATTGATGTCTCACCTGGGACGTCCGAAAGGCGGCCCCGATCCGAAATACTCCCTGCGGCCGGTCGCACCTGCGCTCGCGGCACTGCTCGGAGTCGACGTCGCTTTTGCGGAGGACTGCGTCGGCGAGGCTGTGGAACAGGCCGCCGCATCTCTGCCCGAAGGCGGCGTACTGCTGCTGGAAAACACACGCTTCCACCCGACTGAGGAAAAGAACGACCTGGAACTAGCGCAGCAGATGGCACGTCTGGGTGATGTGTTCGTCAATGACGCCTTCGGCAGCGCACACCGCGCTCACAGCAGTACCGAGGGGGTGGCACGCTTCCTGCCCGCTGTCAGCGGCCTGCTGCTCGAAAAAGAGATCGACTACCTGGGCACAGCGCTCGAACAACCCAAACGCCCATTCGTGGCCATCCTCGGCGGTGCCAAGGTCAGTGACAAAATCGCGGTGATCGAGTCGCTGCTCGGCAAATGCGACACGCTGCTGATCGGCGGCGGTATGGCGAATACATTCTTCGCCGCGCTGGGGTATGCCACAGGCGCATCGCTGGTCGAACCGGATGCCGTAGACACAGCGCGTCGCCTGCTCTCGGTAGGTGAGGGCAAACTTGTGCTGCCAGTCGATGCTGTCCTCGGCGACCGCTTTGCCGACGATGCGCAGACGCAGATCAGCGAGGTGAGCGCCGGTGTGCCAGAGGGCTGGGGCATTTACGACATCGGCCCCAAAACGATCGAGCTGTTCAGTCACCACATCGCAAGCGCACAGACGATCGTATGGAATGGCCCGATGGGCGTCTTTGAGAAAGCCCCGTTCGCAGGCGGGGCGACTGCTGTTGCCAAAGCGGTGGCGCAGCGGACCGGTGAGGGCGCGATCAGCATCATCGGCGGCGGCGACTCGGTCGCAGCCGTTGAGAGCGCGGGTGTCGCCGAACACATCACCCACATCAGCACGGGCGGAGGCGCGAGTCTGGAAATGCTGGAGGGTAAGACACTGCCCGGCCTGGCGGCGCTCAAGGATCGCTGATCGTCGATCACTGGCGATGGCACAAGGGCACTGAGGGACGCTCGATTGAACGTCCCTCTCTCACTCTGGGATACCGAACGCCATCACCAACGGCACCCCGTCGCGATTGGATGCGCCAACAATCAGCGCGGTACCATCGGCGCTGAAAGCGAGTCCGTAGACCATCCCCCATGTAGGGTCACGCAGGCTGGACGCGCTCACAAGCCCAGTGCGCAGATCGATGAACGCGGTCGCGCTGGCGTAATCTTCAGGCAGCGCGTCGTCAACATAGACACCGCTGCCCACGGCTGCCATATGACCCGTCGGATCGACAGCCAGAGCTGTAACGGAAACCCTCAAGTTTGGCAGCCCGACGAATACCTCAACCGAACCCAACCGTTCCAAACGAAACGAGCGCAAATCGTCCGTTCGTTCGCTCCTCAGCAAATTGTAGACAGCCACCCTTCCATCCAAGCCGCCGATCAGCAGCCTGCTGATCTCCAGCCCCGATGCCGGTGCCAGCCCCAGCGGCCCGTGCTCCGGCACCGCGGCGATCACGGCTGAAGTCTCGATGTCGATCAGCAGCGTCTCGGCCGCGTCTCCTCCCCGCGTGCTGACAAACGCTGCAGCTCCGCTGCTGTCGATCACGATCTCGGTCGGCACGAACGGCAGCTCGACCCGGCCCTGCTCCTCACCGGTCTCACTGTCCCAGATGATCAGCGCACCCCGATCATCATCGTCACCGGCTCCGAGGATCCCATGCCCCGTGAGCAGATAGGGCTGGCTCAAGGCCAGCGCAGCCAGCGGCAGTTCTTGGCTCAGATCGATCGCGACTGAGAGCGGCTCCAACGGTGTTACGAATGTCGGATCGTAACGGTAGATGGCAGCGCGGTAAGTTTGCGCTTCCGGCTCGAGCAGACCCAGCGCTAGACGCAGCCCGGCAGGACTGACGGCTACAAACTGCGGGACACCTTCGGGAACGATCTCCGCCAGCGGTTCCGACGGCACTGCGGTATTGAAGAGCGTGAACCGACCTCCGGCGGGCAGCACCGCCAGCAGATTTGCATACGGCGCAGCCGCAAAACGTCCGGGAAGCAGGCGTGATGTATCGAGCAAGCGCAGGCTGCCGAGCTGATCGTGACTGATGCGTGGGCGGTCACTGCCTGCAAACGCACGCCGTGTGACCCCCGATGCCGCGCGCTGAAGGTAATAAACCCGATCTACAGCGCTCGACTCGGCCGTCCAGCCAACGCGCCCATTGTAATCGACGCGCCACCAGACGATGCCGTCACTGCATGTAGGCCCACCAATGACCGTATAGGCCGTCCCCGGCTCGATTTGGAACAAGAACGCGGCACTACGCGACGGCTCGGCACGTACACGATTTGGGACACCGTCAGGTCGTATGTCGCCTACGATACCGACCCCTAAGCGCGGCGGCAGATAACCCGCAAAATCCGGAGGACAGAACGCATGATCCCCAACCTGTGCGCTCACAGACGTGAAGACCGCGCAAGCCAGGCACACCAACAAAACCCAACGCAGTCGCCTCATGAGTACCACCCTCGCAGTGCATCAGCGGTGAACAAGTTTACACGATCGCAAATCGGCCTAGAGCTTTGCCTGCGCCGTTTCGCGACTATAATGCGTATTGCAGTTAGAAGACTGCCGGCAAACGCAGAGGGCAGCAGTGGTGAAGCAGAGCACAACGATCGGTCAGTATCGGATTCTCGAACTGATCGGCCAGGGCGGTATGGCGACCGTCTACAAAGCCTATCATGCTCGGCTCGACCGCCTCGTCGCCATCAAGATGATCCACAAGCAGCATCTTGAAGATATCGGCTTCACCGCGCGTTTTGAGCGCGAGGCACAGATCGTTGCTCGGCTCGAACACCCCCATATCGTCCCCGTATACGACTACGACGAGTATGATGGCCAACCGTATCTGGTCATGAAATACATCGAAGGGAAGACGCTGAAGGACATCCTGCGCAAGCGGCGGCTGACGCACGGGGAATGCCTCGTGATCCTTGAAGGCATCGCCAGCGCTTTAGACTATGCGCACGAGAAAGGCATCCTCCACCGCGACATCAAGCCCAGCAATATCCTGCTCGACGCGCGCGCGACGCCTTATTTGACCGACTTCGGTCTTGCACGGGTTGTTCACGGCGGAACCAGCACCATCAGCGTGGACATGCTCATCGGTACGCCCTATTACATGTCTCCGGAGCAGGCGCGCGGCGATGACGACATCGACCACCGCGCTGACCTCTACTCATTGGGGATCGTCGCGTACGAGATGCTCACCGGGCGTGTCCCATTCAACGCTGCGACACCGTATTCGATCATTCACATGCAGGTCAACGCCGAACTTCCGAGACCGCGCTCGATCAATCCGGATCTGCCACCGGCAGCAGAAGCCGTGCTGATGAAGGCACTCGCCAAAGATCGAAACCAGCGCTTCGATAAGGCGGGCGAGCTGGTCGCTGCGCTCCGAGATGCGTTCAGCGGCGAGTCGGACTCGGCAGTACCGCAGCCATCCCAACCGCCGACACAGGTTTTCATCAATGGCGTCCAACGTCGAGCGATGACAGCACCCCCGGATATCTTGTCAAGTGCGGCACAAGCTGGGCGTCAGGATATCGTCAGCTCGCGACCACAACGCAAGCGGTCGGTCGCTGTCAAACGGCGCGGATGGCTGCCCTGGGCGATCGGCATCCTGCTGGTCAGCGGTGCGCTGCTGACGCTGAGCGCGTTGGCAAACCGCCAACGACCTGTAGACGAGCCAGACGTCCCGACGCTGGCCTCTCTGCCGACGAGCGCGCAGCCAGCAGCCGAACCTACCCCAAACGATCTCGCACTGTATGAAGTTCCTGAGCTTGATATCGAGGCAGCCGAACGACTGGTCGCCGCAGAACCGGAGAATTCATTAGCCTATCTGGCGCGCTTCCGATCCGATCTCGCTGCAGGACAGACAGAGGCACTCTCGCAGATCTTGGCGGCGGGGCTAGTGCACAGCGAAAACCGCGCGATCTTTCTGCTTACGGCCGCGAGTCTTGCGTCTGCGCAGGCTGAAGATGATATTGCGCTCCGGATCTTGCTCGATGGACTGACTCGACTGCAAGACGATCCAAGCTATCCGATCTTTCGTGAGCACGGAGGTTTTGCTCTCTACCAGGCTGCGCTTTCGCCGCGGGGTGTCGAGCTTTTCCAGGTGCGAGGCGCGCGGGCGGTAAGTCCGTCTGCGCTGCGGTCGCGCACGCCAATCGAGCTAGCATTGGCCGCGCGCGCGCTCCTCAGCTTCGATCGTGGATCAGGCTTAGCCTCCATGCTGGTCGATGCAGCGCTGCGCCGATCCCCCGACTTGCCAGAGGCGGTACTCATTCGCGGCGAGATCAGCGCCCATCGCGGCAGCATGCTTGAGGCACAGCGCCTTTGGGAGCAGGTACGTGAGATGGAGGATGCCCCGGACTGGGTGCGTCGGCGTGCTGCGGCTCTGCTCGGTGAAACATCGAGTTGATCGTTCGCGGCTCTACGGTGAGTGGGATAGAATCTTTCGGGAAGTCCATCCTAGCTCTGGAGTGACTATGCGAACCCCTATCATCGCTGGCAACTGGAAGATGCACAAGACCCTCACCGAGTCGGTCGATTTCGTCCGCGCGCTCGCGCCTCGGCTCGCCGATTGTGATGGCGTCGAGCGCGTCGTCTGCCCGACCTTCGTCGCACTGGCAGCCGTCGCCGATGCGCTGCGCGGCACACCGATCAAGGTCGGCGCGCAAAATCTGCACTGGGAAGACAAAGGCGCTTTTACATCCCAGATCGCGCCCGAAATGCTGGTCGGGCTGGCCGAGTATGTCATTATTGGGCACTCGGAATGCCGCCAATACCTAGGCGAGACCGATGAAATGGTCAATAAGAAGGCGCACGCCGCACTCGCGCACAAGCTCAAGCCGATCATCGCTGTCGGCGAAAGCCTGACGACCCGTCAGACCGGCGGTGCGCTGCCGTTCGTCGAAGCGCAGGTGCGCGCGGCGCTGGCAGGCATTAGCAGCGACCAGATGGCTTCCGTCGTCATCGCCTATGAGCCGATCTGGGCCATCGGTACCGGACTCAATGCCAGCGCCGCCGATGCCGCTGAGGTGATCGGCCACATCCGCAGGATTGTGCGTGACCTGTACGGCGACGCCGTCGCTGGTGAGCTGCGCATCCAGTATGGGGGCAGCGTCAAACCGGAGAATATGGCCGACTACATGCGTGAACCCGATATCGATGGCGCGTTGGTCGGCGGCGCATCGCTCAAAGTGGATGACTTCACACAGCTTGTCGCCGCCGCCGCTGAGGCCAAAGGACTCTAGACGCCGATGCCCGCTCAGCCCACGCCGACGCCGGGACTCATCGATCTCTTGGGGCCGTTCCTCGTCGTGGGCGTGCTGCTTTACATCTTGGGGCAGATGCGCCGCTGGTTGTATCAGCATATCTTCAAGGTCGGCTGGCTGCTCACGAAGAACCTGCGCTCGACAACCGCCCTCTTTTACACCATCTTTCTACCTGGCGTCGTGGTCTTCGAGTTCTTCTACTGGCTGGCAGCGGGCATCTTCGACGTGCGGGCGGAGCGCTCTCTCGGCTGGCCTGAGAGCCAGCAGGTGGCCGAGCTGCGTCTCAACTTCGTCAAGGTAGCCAAGAATATCGGCAGGCTCCGGCTCGCCGCCATCACGCTCATGCCGTTCGTCGCCTGCGTCCTGATCATCTGGTGGGTTGCCCAGAGCCAGCTCGGCATCGAAGCCTTTGCCGGTGCCTTGCGCGAGCGAGGCGTGCGTGCCCTCGGTCCCGCGCTCGGCCAGTTGTTCAGCACACCGGATTTCTTCCTATGGGTCTATTTGCTCTTCACGATCGGCAACACGATGATGCCCCGCTGGGAAGATCTGCGCGGTGTCCGTGTGCTTTTGATCGCGGTGGGTGTGCTGGTCGTCATCCTTTTTGCGCTCGGTGTGGGTGATGAAGTGCTCATCGAAACCTTCCTCGTACCGATCGGGACAGCCGTCAACCTCGTCTCCAGCGTCTTCCTCGTCATCATCGGGGTCAACGTGCTCGTCACCGCTGCGCTGGGCACGATCGAATCGATCATCGAAAGAGTCACAGGCGACAGCGCCACTTTTCAGAACGGCAAGTTGGTCGCCATCACCCGCGCCGAACTGATCGAGCAGCGCCGCAAAGCTGCAGAACAGGCGGCGAAACAGCAAAAAGCCGCGCGCGAGAAGAAACCAACCATTCCAGCCGGACCGCCGAGCATTTACCGGCTGCCGCTGCCGACCCCCGGTGCGCCTGGCCGCGACGTGCAGCCGGCTGCTGAAAACGTGACGATCCGCCGGGACGAGCAGCGGACGCTCATCGCGGGCAGTCCAGCGCTGGATGCCGGTCAGGCAGACGCAGTCCGCCCCACGCCCTCTCCGCTTGCGCCGTCTGCGCAGCAAAGCCAGCAGCCGCCACAGCCTTCGCTTCCAAGCAGGCAGCGTCCGCCGCTACCGAGCGCACCCCCAGCCCCACAAACCCGACCACCAGCAGCCGGCCAGCAGCCAGCGGCAGCGCGACCTCCGCTTACCGGCATGCAGCCCAGCACACCGCGTCCAACGGCGCCGAGTGGGCAGCCGACCACGCCTCCAAGCGTCAGCCCGCAGCGTCCGCCTGGGTCACCGCTGACGCAGCCCAGCACAACTCCAAAGCCCAATGACAGCGAGCGAATGCAGACCGCACGCACAGACGAAGACCGTCCGCTGCGTCCGCCGATCGGCGCGGGTCTGCCGCCCGCAGCTCGTCCCAGCGCAGCACCCAAGTCCACCTCAGTCGAGGGGCTGTGGGACGATATGGCGGAAGACCAGGATGATGAAGAAGAGGCTTACGACGACTAGGACGATGACGTCACATGATCGCGTTGAGCGAATCGCGACACCAGCGCTAAGCCGACACCGATCAGCGCGAACATGGCCGCCATCGCGATCAGCTTGAAGAACTGGCTTTCCACCACGAGCGTCAGCACGCCGAACAGCGCGCAGAACAGGTAGTACCCCGTGACGATCTGACGCTGTCCGAAGCCAAGATCGAGCAGCCGGAAATGCAGGTGTCCGCGATCTCCTCGAAACGGGCTGCGCCCTTTCCGCAAGCGATCGGCCGCCTGCCAGACCGCGTCCAGGAGCGGCAAACCGACGACGAATAGGATCGTCGCCATTTTCGCCCCTCCGATGATGCTCAGCGCGCCGAGGATGAAACCCAGGGTCGCCGCACTGCCGCCCATGAAAATGCGAGCCGGATGGAAATTGTAGAACGTGAAGCCGAGGGCTGAGCCGACTAAGGCCAAATGCAGCAGGCCAACGCTCGTTTGCCCCAGTCGAAAGACGCTGTTGATGAATAGGACGATGCCCGCGATCACAGCGACACCGCCCGCCAAACCGTCCAACCCATCGAGAAAATTGACGGTATTCATCATGACGACGAGCCAGAAGTAGCTGAGTGCTGCTGTGACCACGAAGGGAAATGGGTCGGTTTGCTGCCCAGTGAGGGGATTGTTGAAGTACTCAATGAAGATCTGAAACGCGATGGCGATGCCAGCCGCGGCCGATTGAGCCGCGAACTGCGGCAGCGCGCCTAACTCATAGCGATCATCCAGCACCCCGACGATTGTCATCAAGACGGTTCCAACGATCAGGCCGGTGAAACGCACGATCTCGTTCGGATCAAATCGTTCGATCGGTAGGAGCTGGGCGGCCACTGCTGCCGTGACAAAACCGAGCACCAGCGCGAAGCCGCCCAGCTTGCTCACGCCGCGCAAGTCCCCTTCGTTTGTGCGCCGGCCGCCCGCACGGGCGATCAACCCCATTCGGCGCCCCAGTCGATCGCAAAGCGGCACCGCCAGCAGTGTTACACCCAAGCCGAGGGCAAAGGTGATCAGAAATGCGAAGAAATCGCCCATAGCGATGCGCGTCCGGCTCCCAAAATGATCGAATGAGCTAACAAGCTCGGTTTTAGGTACCGAACTGGCGATCGCCTGCATCGCCCAAGCCGGGCACGATAAAGCCGACCTGGTTGAGCCGTTCGTCGATCGCAGCAACATGGATCGGCACATCGGGGTGTGCCATTGACAGGTTGGCAATTCCCTCCGGCGCAGCGATCAAGCCGACGTACTTGACACGCGGCACACCCCACTCTTTGAGCGTTGAGACCGCGTGAACGGCCGTCCCGCCCGTCGCCAGCATTGGGTCGAGCACGAGACAGAGCTGTACTGTCGGCACATCAGGTAAACGGTTGTAGTAGGAGACCGGACGCAGCGTGTCTTCATCGCGATACAGCCCGATATGCCAGACCTGAACGCTGGGAAGCAGTTCGAGAATGCCCTCGACCATGCCCAAGCCAGCACGCAAAATCGGCACCAAGCCGATCGTCTCGGTTGCCTTGAACCCGTGCGCTTCGCCCATCGGCGTCGCGACGGTACGCGGCGTTAGCGGCAGATCTTGCGTTGCCTCGTAGCATAAGAGCATCGCCAGTTCCCGCATCAATTCACGAAATGCGCGATGCTCGGTCGAAACATCGCGCAAGACGGTCAGTTTATGGAGCACCAGTGGGTGCTTCGAGACGAATACCTGGCTCATGGGACCCCCCAATCAATAGCCAAACGCCCCGATTGTACGCGCCGGCGCAGCCGAACGCAAACGAAGTGACCGGCTGTTACAACGACTCCAGGTAGGCAACCAGGTCGTTGACGGCTTGTGGAGTCAGGTATTCGGCGTACTGCGCATACATGATGTCCCGAAAACCGGGCACCACGAACGCGTGCGGGTCGAGGATGCTTTGGCGCAGATATGCCGCAGCCGTCAGCCCGGCCACGCGATGCGCAGCACGATCATTTACGTCTGCCAGATTGGGTCCAAGAGCGAAACCGGTCGCGCCGAGCACCGTCTGATGACATGACGAGCACGGTGGAACATCGTTCGACCCATGATGAAAGATTTCACCCCCGCGCGCAGCATCACCAAGCTCAGCACGCGGCGGCGGCAGCCAGGCAGACAGATTGTAGGTACAGGCACTCACCGTCAGGCATGAGACGATGAAGCATATGATGCGTTGCATGTCGGCCTCAATCTTGTGGGCACGGGCGGTCTTTTCCCCGTGCCCACAACGCTGCGCTACATGCCTGGCTCGATGCGCACGACGCCACCGGTCATATCTGGCGCGAACGCAATCGTGCCGAAGCTGACGTAAAGCGCTCCATCCGGGCCTTTGGCGAGGCCGAATGGCGCAGGCAGGCCGTCTGCGACCGGCACCGGCCCATCCGCCGACACCATGATCACACCGCCAGGGCCAGGCCCCTGCTCACCAAAGCGCACCAACTCAACCGCGTAGAGCATGTCGCCATCGAGCAAGATATCGCTGATTGCATTTAAGCCACCGAATGTCTCGACGAGTTCCCCATTCGACCATCGCTCGATTTTGCCCGCTCCGGGAGCCAAGCCTGCACCGAGGAAACCGACGTAGATATCGCCATTCTGAGCGACTTCCACCGATGTCGGTACCGGGTTCTCCGGCCACACGGCGACGATGGCAAGGCCGCCTTCGTGTGTCCAGCTCAGAAGTGCATTCGCCCCCGCGTCGACGATCAGCAGTGTGCCATCTGCTGCCCAGGCGATATCAGCGACGTTGCTGTCGATCTCATTACCGTCAGGGTTGTTGAGCGCCTCGAACTCACCCAGATTGACGATCTGACGCGGGAAGCCTGTCATCATATCGATCTCTGTGATGGTGTCGCCAAACGGTGAGAAAGGCCCGCTGGCGGTCATCAACAGCCACAAGGCATCGCCATGCGGAATGGCGCGGTAGACACCGGTCGTCTCCGTCTCACTGGCGTAGCTCGGCAGACCCTGAATCAGCGGGGTCGAACTACCATCAGAAGCGATCGAAAGAACTGCGCCGCTCAAGCCAACACTGAATGTCATCTCGCCCTGTGGTCCTGGCGCGACAAGCTGCTGTTCTCCGCCGCTGCCAGCCACGGCAACGATCAGATTGCCAGCGGCATCGAAGGCGACACCGCGCGGCGCGGACAGCTCACCGATCACGAGTTCCCCCGGCAGAGGCGGCATCTCCTGGGCCATCAGCATCGGCACTATACCGAGCGCCA
>CAYTME010000067.1:10854-17880 GCA_964438415.1 uncultured Pleurocapsa sp.
AACCTACGCATAGCTCATCCTCTCAAATGCGATGCACAAGGATAATATGTGCGCCAAAACGCACACGCAGGACAACAGCCCGCGTCTGCCGACACCAGAAGCTCAAGCCCGATCAGCTAGCGCTTTCAGCCGCGCAGATAGATTGTGAGACCGTGAAACTCAGTGTGGAGACGATGTGGGTGAAGGGTAAATAAAGGTCTCATCATTTCTACTCGCTGCAGGTGCATGCTGTGTAAGACTCGCACAGCATTCTCGACGCAGCACATTCGGATCATATGACGATTAGCCATTTTTTCTACGACCAATTTCCGCTCAAGATCTGCTCAATTTGCGCTACAATGTCCCCATTGTGCGGACAAAACATGCGTGTTTGGTAAAATGAGCCGTGCCGTCGTCGGATTGTGTACATTAGAGCTTGACCTGACCGGGGTTGACTCGCTCAAACAGAAGCGCAGCATCCTCAAGTCCGTGATCACCCGTGTGCGCAGCCAATTCAACGTCGCCGCCGCCGAGGTCGATGAGCAGGACACGCATGAAATAGCCATCATCGCGATCGCGGCGGTCAGCAATTCGTCAGCGCATGCCAACAGTATGATCGACAAGGTCATCGACTGGATCGAGCAGAACTGCCGCGAAATTGAGATCACTGATCAACAGATCGAAATCTTATGACTAGCAAGCCTCGACAAACAGGCAAAGAATCCGTTGTGCAGACTGGGAAAGGCCAACTGCATTTTTGGCGCTATAATCCTGCACGCACTTTGTGATAGGAACGCTCACGAGAAAGGTCACGCGCAATGACGACACTCACCCGACGCTTTGCCATTTGCCTCCTGCTCTTCTCACTGCTGGGCGCAGCGCCGGCGCTTGCCCAAAGCATGGACGTGCAGAGTGTTTGCCTCGTCACAGATGTCGGTCGTGTCAACGACGGCACATTCAACCAATTCGCATTTGAGGGGATGATGCGCGCAGCCGAAGATGCTAACCTCTCCACTACCTTCATCGAGACTCAACAGCCAACGGAGTACCAGAACAACATCAATACCTGCATTCAAGAAGGCTTTGATGTCGTCGTCACAGTCGGGTTCTTGATCGCTGACGCGACCCTTGCGGCCGCGCAGGCGAACCCCGATGTGTATTTCATCGGCGTCGATCAATTCGTGATGGACGGCCCGGCCAACTACGTCGGCATTCAATTCCGCGAAGACCAGTCGGCATTCTTGGTCGGCGCGCTGGCCGCTCTGGTGACGGAAGACAATATCATCGGTGGTGTATTCGGGCCGGATATCCCGCCGGTTGTGCGTTTCCGCAATGGCTATGAGCAGGGCATTCAATTCATGGCGCTGCTGCTCGGTAAAGACATCACCATCCTTGGCATCTATCTCGACAGTTTCATTGAGCCAGCTAAGGGTGCAGAAGCTGCGCTTCAGATGGTCGGCGAGGGTGCAGACGTGCTTTTCGGCGGTGGTGGCCCGACAGGCTCCGGTGCGATTGCAGCCGCAGCAAGCGCTGGCATCTGGGTAATCGGCGTCGATCAAGATGAGTACTTCACCACGTTCGGCGCCGGCAGCAGTCCTGGCGCGGACCGCATCATCAGCAGCGGCATCAAGCGTGTCGATGTTGGGGTTTACGACATGATCATGGCGCTCGCAGAGGGCGACATGGATTCGTTCCCTGGCGGCAGCAACTACATACTGGATGTCGCCAACGGCGGTATGACTTTCGCAGGACCGAACGCCGCTGATATCCCGGCCGCTTATTATGAAATCGTGGCTCAGCTTCAAGATGCGCTGGCATCGGGTGCGCTGGTCACGGGTGTCAACCCCAATACGACCCAAATCGAGACCGGGGTTCGGCAGCTCCTGATCGACGCACTGAGCTTCGAGCTGGATTTGTCCGCCGCTCTTTCGTCTGACAGTTGATCATCTGATCATCCCTGCCCATGCGCGGTGAGGCGTCCAGTCAGCACGCCCACCGCGCTAAGCACTGCGCAGCGCAGACTCGTCCCCGCGAGTTTTCTATCGTCTTTACAAACGAAATGGATGTATCCCGCACTGCGTGACCACCGGATCGTAGGTTATACTCGTGCGGACTCAAGGAACTGCACACAATTGGAGGCGCATTCGTGAATCTGCACGAGTATCAATCGAAACAGCGGTTCGCCCGCTTTGGCATTCCTGTACCGATGGGACGAGTCGCCACCTCAGCGACCGAGGCGCGCGAGATCGCGCGCGAGATCGGCGGCAAAGTGGTCGTCAAGGCACAGGTACTTGTCGGCGGCCGTGGCAAAGCGGGTGGCATCAAAATCGCTCAAACACCAGATGAAGCGGAAGCGCGCGCAAATGAAATCCTGAACATGCGCATCAAAGACCTGCCGGTACGCCGCGTACTCATCGATCCGGCGGCCAATATCGCCAACGAAATCTATCTGGGCATCGTCAATGATCGCAGCGCCGGCAAAGCTGTCATGATGGCATCAGCAGAAGGCGGCGTCGAGATCGAAGTCGTCGCCCATGAAAAGCCCGAAGCCATCATCCGAGAGCATATCGACCCGTTCTTGGGTCTGCGTGATTATCAAGCGCGCAACCTCGCCAGCGGTATCAATCTCCCGCGTGTCCATTGGCGAGCCTTCAGCAAAATCGCACAGTCCCTCTACCAGTGTTATCTCGCCAGTGATGCGGTGCTCGCGGAGATCAACCCGCTCGTGATTACCGCTGAGGGCAGCCTGATCGCGCTCGACGGTAAGATGGTGATCGACGACAATGCGCTGTTCCGCCAGCCGGAGCTGGCCGAGATGCGCGACACCGATGCCGAGCCGCCCGCCGAAACCCAAGCACGTGCAGCCGAAATCAGCTACATCAAGCTTGACGGACAGATCGGCTGCATGGTCAACGGAGCGGGGCTGGCGATGGCGACGATGGATATGACCAAACTCTATGGCGGTGAAGCCTATGGCCCGGCGAACTTTCTCGATATCGGCGGCGGCGCTCAGGCTGACAAAGTCGCGGCGGCGCTCCGTATCATCTTAAGCGATCCAAACGTCAAGTCGATCTTGGTCAACATCTTTGGCGGCATCACCCGTGGTGACGAGGTCGCGCGAGGCATTTTACAAGCGCTAGCTGAAGTTGGCACGTCGCTGCCGCTGGTGGTGAGGTTGAATGGGACAAACGCCGAACAAGCTCGCGAGATCATCGAAAACGCTGCACTGCCCAATGTCCGCTACGCGCAGACTCTGACCGAAGCCGCACAGCTCGCCGTCGCCGCCGCCAAAGGAGAACTCTAGATGTCCATCCTGGTCGATAAGAATACGAAGCTGATCGTGCAGGGCATCACCGGTCGCGAAGGCAGCTTCCACACCGAGAAGATGATCGAGTATGGCACCAATATCGTCGGCGGTGTCACGCCGGGTAAAGGCGGCGAATGGGTGCACAGCCGTCCGGTCTTCGACACGGTCAGAGCTGCCGTTGACGCTACGGGCGCGAACGCGACCATCATCTATGTCGCTGCGGCCTATGCTGCTGACGCGATGTACGAAGCCATCGACGCGAAGATACCGCTGATCGTCTGTATCACCGAAGGCATCCCCGTCAGCGACATGATAAAGGTCTACGACTACCTCAAGCAGAGCGATAGCCGTCTGATCGGCCCAAACTGCCCTGGACTGCTCACACCCGGACAAGCAAAAGTCGGCATCATGCCCGGTTATATCGCCGCGCCGGGTAATGTCGGCGTCGTCAGCAAGAGCGGCACGCTGACGTACGAAGTCGTCTATGCCCTGACGCAGCGCGGTATCGGCCAATCGACCTGCATCGGTATCGGCGGCGACCCGATCATCGGCACGTCGTTCGTCGATGTTCTGCGCATGTTCGAGGAAGACCCGCAAACCGAGAAGGTCGTACTCATCGGCGAGATCGGTGGTCGGGCCGAGATCGACGCTGCCGACTACATCCGCCGTCACATGACCAAGCCGGTCGCAGGCTTCATCGCGGGGGCGACCGCCCCGCCGGGCAAGCGCATGGGGCATGCCGGTGCGATCGTCGAGGGAGGCGAAGGCACCGCCGAGGAGAAGATCACGGCGCTGCGTGCGGCGGGCGTGCGCATCGCCAGCAACCCCGAGGAAATCCCCGATCTGCTGAGCTAGTGAGCGTCGCAGGATCTGTTATCCGCTTTGCTGCAACTTGCCTGCCCTGCTTGCGTATACAGCTATGAATGAAAGCGCGGCATTCATCTGTCCGCGCTTTTCTTTTTGGAGGGCATCTGATGACGACCATCAGGCACTGGTGAATGATTTTCTGGCGCAGAAGCGCATCGCAGTCGCGGGTGTGTCACGTGAAGGCGAGGGCACAGCGAACCTGATCTACGACAAGCTGAAGTCGACGGGGCACACCGTCTATGCCATCAACCCGAATGCAGAGATGATCGGCGGCGAACCCTGCTATCCAGACGTCAAATCCACGCCGGAAAAACCTGATGCGGTGATGATCGTGACCAAGCCGGAAGTGACGGACAAGATCGTGCGTGACTGCGCCGAGGCGGGCATCAAACGCGTGTGGATGCACTGTTCGCTCTTCCACGGTGTGCGCAGCACGTCCGACTCCGCCGTCGAATTCTGCCGCGCGAATGGCATCAGTGTCATTCCGACCGGCTGCCCGATGATGTATGATGCGCCAGTCGACTTCGGCCATCGTTTCATGAAATGGTGGATGCGAAGAACCGGTAAACTCGACGTGTGAACCTGACAGCAACCGAGCGTACAAGCAGCCAGCAAACGTGAACAATGTAAATTCCGCTGTACACTGCGCAGTGTACGGCGGAGATTTGCACTTTGTAATCTCTAACTTGAAACCAACTTAGCTATCATCTCCATAATCGAAATCCCATCGGGGGGAGATGCGTGACGCCATGGCCTTCAGGGAAAGTGTTAGCCCACTTCGGCTGCTGCAAACCTTCCAGGGACCCCAAAAACTGATCGGGCGTCTGGCCTGGTCACCGGACGGACAGCTCTTGGCAGCACCTTCATACGATCACTGCATCTATATCTGGCATCCTGGACGCCCACACCCGATCGTCCTGCATGAACACGGCGGCCCGGTCTATACCGTATCGTGGTCGCCCGATGGACGCAGCCTGGCGAGCGCGTCCGCCGACAAGACCGTCAAGCTGTGGGATGTCACACGCGAGCGGGCGATATGGACGTTTGAAGGACATCACGACCCGGTCTTCACCGTCGATTTTTCTCCCGACGGCAGGCTGCTCGCCTCTGGCGGTCTTGACCGCTGCCTGCGCATCTGGAGCGTGCAAACCGGCCAGGAAATCTGGCGCGACCAGGGATTCTCGGAAATCAAGCATGTCGCGTGGGCACCGAAACGTGACCAACAACGGCTGGCCGTCGCGTCGAGCGCAGACATCAAGATTTGGGATGTGCGGGAGCGCGCGCAGGAGAACAATCTGCGCACGACATCCACCGTTTTTGTCCAATGGCTCCACGACGGCCAGATGCTGCTTTCGACCTCTGAAACTCCGGTGATCTTGCTTTGGAACACCCATACCGGCAGGTTGATCAACCGCATCGAGGGGCACCTCGATCGCGTCAACTGCGTCACCGTGTCGGCGGACAGCCGCTTGATGGCGACCAAATCGGCCGATGGCACAGTCAAGCTGTGGCGTTTCGCCGATTTCAGCCAAGTCGATCTCGTCCTGAGCATGAGCGAGCCAACCTCCGCGGGTTTCTTCACACCCAGCATCGCGTTTCATCCGACCGAGCCGCTCTTTCTTTCGACGTTGGGAGAAAAAGACAGGACTAGCCGTTTGTGGCGAGTCCAGTTGGGCACCCAAGACCTGAGCGCGCTCGATGCGCACAACTACGTCAACGCGAAGGTCGCCTTTGTCGGGGAGAGCGGTGTTGGCAAATCCAACCTGGCTGAAGTTATCAGCGGCCGCGACTACCGACCAGGCAGTTCGACCCACGGCCGCCGGGTATGGACAATGTCGCAGACGAAAGTCCCGACTGCGCCTGACAAGTTTGAGACACGTGAAATCATCATCTGGGATCTAGCCGGACAGCCTGGTTACCGACTGACCCACCAGCTTCATTTGACCGATGTCGAGGTGGCAGTCATCGTCATCGATGCCAGCCGTGACCCGAATGAAATCTTCGCCAGCGTGCGCGCCTGGAGTCATGCGCTCGATGCCGTGCTGCATCGCGGCCGCCGAATCCAGAAGATGCTCGTCATCAGCCGCATCGACAGGGGCAATCCCGCGATCAGCGATGATGTGCTGTACGCGCTCGCCGCCGAAGTGGGGATTGCGCGCGAGTACGTGCTGCGCACCAGCGCCAAGGACGGACGTGGGATACAAGAGCTGCGGCAAACCATCGAGAACAGCATCAACTGGGGCAATCAGTATCGCGTCAACTCAACCGGCTTATTCAACAGCATCCGCGCCTTCCTCGTGAGGATGCGCACCGAGTCGGTGCTGATTCATGTGAGTGCCTTGTTCGAGGCCTTCTACCGGTCAGCATTCGCAGCGCACTACCGTGAACTGCCGCCGGACGAACTAAAACGCGCGTTCATCACCAGCATCGTCCTGCTCCAGGGTCAGGGTCTCGTCCGGCGCTTCGACTTCGGTAAACTCGTGCTGCTGCAGCCAGAAGTGCTCGACAACTATTCAGCCGGGATCGCCAATGCGGCCATGAATACTGCTGGCGGCGTTGGGGCGATCAGCGAGGAGGCAGTGCTGCAAGGGCGCTTCATGATGGGCCGTGATGAGCGTCTGCGCGATACGGAAGAAGAACGCCTGCTCTTGATCGCGACGGTGCAGGATTTGGTTGCGCAAGAAATCGCGCTGCGCGAACAAACCGAGTACGGTCCGCAGTTGATTTTCCCCACACAGTACACACGCGAAACCGACAACTTGCTGCTCGACCCAGGAAGCCAAGAGATCGTGTTCACTTTCGAGGGCAATGCGGTGAATATCTACGCGACGCTCGTCGTGCGTCTCGCTCATACCGGTCTGTTCGACCCACCT
>CAYTME010000068.1:0-3670 GCA_964438415.1 uncultured Pleurocapsa sp.
AAGCTGGTCGGCTATGAGATCGACCGCGTCTTCAACAACGGCCGCACACCTGCCAACCTGCAGATCATCTCCGAGTCGCCGTTCGTCGCGCCGGAGCTGGCGGTCAATTCCGTGCAGCAGGCGTCGATTTACCAATCGCCGAGCGGGGCGTATGTCTTCAACGCCGGCGTCAATTACTGGCCGTACTTCCTGCAGGCGACCTGGATCTGGCCGGAGGACGCGCGCGTGCAGCAGATGACGCGCAATATCCTGAACCGCTTCATCGTCGAAACTGGCGGCAGCCCAGTCACCAATACGCCGACCTTCACGCCGACCAACACGCCGGTGACGCCGACGAGCACGCCGATCCCCTCCAACATGATCTTCTACCGCGGCATCAACCTCGCTGGCGGCCCGGTCACGATCGATGGTCAGAGCTGGGAGGGAAGCAGCGCGCCCAATTTCAGCTTCCAAGGATCGGAGCAGGACGCGAGCTGGTTGACGCCGACTCCGGCGACGGACGCTGACCGGGCGACCATGCTGCGCACATACGTCCAGCGCTGGGCGCACGATATCCGGCTGCTCAGCGTGCCCAACGGCACGTACCAAGTTTCGCTTTACTCGATGCAAACGTGGATGGATCCGAACATCACGCCGTTCCAGGTCAGCCTGGAGGGGGTGACCGTCCAGACCGGCATCGTCATCAACGGCGCGGGCACGTGGCAGAAGCTCGGCCCATACACCGTGGCGGTCAGCGACGGGGTGCTCAATATCGCCACGAACGGCTATGGCACGACCAACTTGTCGGGCGTCGAGGTCTGGCGCTTCAATGACGGCACGCTGCCGACCAATACCCCGATCCCGCCGCCGAACACGCCCGGCCCGACGAACACGCCGGGGCCGACAAACACGCCCGGCCCGACGAACACGCCGGGGCCGACGAACACGCCCGGCCCGACGAACACGCTGCTGCCGCCCACGAATACCCCACTGCCGCCGACGGCGACGAACACGCCGCTGCCGCCGACGCCGAGCTTCACGCCCGTGCCGGGAGCCGATATCTTCTTCCGCGCCATCAACCTCAACGGTGACCCGACCACGATCGACGGCAACGCTTGGGAGGGCAAGACTGCGCCGAACTACACCACCAACGGCTTTGCGGGGGCTAACCCGTGGACGACGCTGAACCCAGCGACGGACGCCAACCGGGCGGCCATGATCCGGACGCACGTCCAGCACTGGGCGCACAACCTCGTCCTGAGCGCGGTGCCGAACGGCAGCTACCGGGTCTATCTCTACAGTTGGCTCGACTGGAACAACCCGGATGCGCAGCCGTTCAACGTGCGGCTGGAAGGCCAGACGGTCGAGACCGGCATCCTGATCAACAGCGGCGGCGCTTGGCGGCGGCTTGGCCCGTACAACGTGACGATCACCGACGGCACGATCAACGTCGAAACGTCGGGCGGTCTGCCCAACCTGTCGGGTATCGAGGTCTACATTGCCGGCAGCGGCGGCGGCCCGACCAACACACCGGTCACGCCGACGGACACGCCCGCCGGCCCGACCAACACGCCGCTGCCGCCGACGAACACGCCCGCCGGTCCGACCAACACACCGCTGCCAGCGGATGCCATCTTCAGTGACGGCTTCGAGTCAGGCACGCTGGCAGCCTGGTCGTCGGCGACTACCGACGGCGGAGACCTGAGCGTGAGCGGAGCGGCGGCGCTGGTCGGCAGTTTCGGGATGCAGGCTTTGATCGACGACAACGTCAGCATCTTCGTCACCGACAATACGCCGAACGCCGAGCCTCGCTATCGGGCGCGCTTCTACTTCGATCCCAATACGATCACGATGGCGAACAACGACGCACACTTCCTCATGATCGGCTACAGCGGCACCAGCACGCAGGTCGTGCGCATCGAACTCCGCCGCTCAAGCAGCACCTATCAAGTGCGCGCGGGCATCGTCAATGACGGCACCACCTGGTCAACTACCACCTGGTTCACCATCACCGATGCGCCGCACGCGCTGGAGATCGACTGGCGCGCATCGAGCGCAGCCGGGGCGAACAACGGCGGTCTGACCTTCTGGGTCGATGGGGTTGAGCGCGGCAGCATCCTCAACATCGATAACGACACCCGCAGCATCGACATGGTGAGGCTGGGGGCGGTCGCCGGTATCGACAGCGGCACGCGCGGTACCGCGTTCTTCGACGCCTTCGTCTCGCGGCGGCAGTCGTACATCGGTCTGGAGGGCGCGCCCGCGCCGACCAACACGCCGCTGCCGCCCACGAATACACCTGCTGGCCCGACGAATACGCCGCTGCCGTCGACGAACACGCCCGCTGCGCCAACGTTCGTGCCGCCGAGCGTGACGCCGGCTGCGCCGACGAACACACCGGTTGCACCGACCAATACGCCTGCTGGCCCAACGAATACGCCGCTGCCGGGCAGTGCCGTGTTCTACCGCGCGATCAACCTCAACGGGCCGTCGCTGGTCATCGACGGCAACACTTGGGACGCATCCACCGCCGGCAGCTACACGACCAACGGGTTCCCGAACTGCAACCCGTGGACGACGCTCAACCCGGCGACAGATGCCAACCGGGCGACCATGATCCGCTGCCACGTCCAGCATTGGGCGCACAATCTGGTCGTCTCCAGCGTGCCGAATGGCAGCTATCAGGTCTATCTGTATACCTGGCTGGATTGGGACAATCCGAGCCAACCACCCTTCAACCTGCGCATCGAGGGCGCGACGGTGCAGACCGGCATCCTGGTCAACCAGGTCGGTCAATGGCTGCGCCTCGGTCCGTACAACGTGACCATCGCCGACGGCACGATCAATATCGAAACGTCGGGCGGCTTACCTAACTTGTCGGGCATCGAGGTCTACGGCTTCACCGGCAGTTAGAGGCCTGACGCTCAGGAGTTGAGGATCGGGCAGCGCGCAGCCTGCCCGGTCCGCAGCCGGCTGCCAGACGGCGCAGCCATCGGAGGGGACGCGCAAGGACAGACGCGCAGCCCCCAGCCATCCACGCCGCACAGCGCCAGGCATCCCTTCAGTGGACGCCCAGACGCCAGCCGGCGCGTGAACTCGCCGGCGGAACCCAACCTCGTCCGCGGCCGGTGAGTTAGCGCGCTTGAGCAATCGGCACAGCAGACGCGCTCCCGACAGCGGTATCACTTTTCAGCGCTTTCCACTGCTGTTACAATCCGATGACGTGCGGATAGACTGTTTACATTCGGATCACGCTCTTGAACAATACACAGGACGCGCATGATTTCTTTCGCCTGATGCTGCAAACCAGCATCGGCCAAGCCTACGGCGCGGCGGGTTACCAGCTCGAGGCGCTGCCGATTCAATGGGCAGGCGGATTGTTCCGCTACAAGCGAACCCTCACCGCCGGCCTTTACGCCTACCAGCATCTCGCCTATGCGGAGCCGCAGCCGTCGCGCTTCCGCGTCACGCTCGTGCGCACCGATCAGACGAACCCGAACATGACCAGCCGCCATCCCCAATTCCTGCGGCGCACGCTGAGCATGTTGGTCGTCCGCGATTTCGGCGTCGCCATCCTGCCATCCGACGATCACTGGTGGCAGTATCGCACGGTGACCGAACTGGGCCAGGCGCTGGCCGAGGCCGGGCATCTGGTCGCCGACTACGGCATCCCCTGGCTGGCCGGCGATCT
>CAYTME010000068.1:3680-5432 GCA_964438415.1 uncultured Pleurocapsa sp.
CGCTCGAAGCGCCGCCGGCCAGCCCCGCGCCTTGAGCAGCCTCAGCGCGCCCGCAGCGCGCGTGCCGAGAACACCAAACTGGCGACCAGCACCAAGATCAGCACCAGCGCCAGCCGCAGCGAGATGGCGTTCGCCAGGAAACCGATGATCGGCGGGCCGGCCAAGAACGCCGAGTAACCGATGGTCGCCACGCCCGCCAGCGAACGCCCGGCCTGCAAGCCCGGCAGATTGCCCGCGACGCTGTAGGCGAGCGGGATGATGAACGACAGCCCGGCCCCGACTGCCGCAAAGCCAATGATGCTTGGTATCGGCTGCGGCAGCACGATCGCCAGCAGCAGCCCCGCCGCCGCCAGCAGACCGCCGCCGCGCACGAGCCGCACCCGGTCGAAACGCGCCGTCAGGAAATCGCCCAAGAGACGCCCGACCGTCATCAAGGCGGAGAAGGCAGCGTAGCCGAGCGGTGCCAGCTCCGGTGCCGCCAGCACGGTGTCTTCCATGTAGACGCCGCTCCAATCGACCATCGTCCCTTCGCCGATGGCGGCGCAGAAGACGACCGCGCCCAACGGCAGCAGCTCGCGCCCTGGCAGCGCGAAGACGCCCGCCTGCCCACGCGCGGCGCGTTCACCGGCGATATCGACCAGGCCGAACCAGCAGACGGCGATGACCACCAAGCAGGCAGCGCACACAGCCGCGAACTGGCCGGTCGCCGTCACTTGAAGCGGGATGATCAAGCTGGTGAGCGCCGCACCCGCCACGCCGCCCAGGCTGAAGAGCGCATGAAACGATGACATGATCGGCTTCGCTGCCCGCCGCTCGACCTCGACGCCCTGCGCGTTCATGGCGATATCCATCGTCGCCGTCGTCGCGCCGAAGACGAACAGCGCCCCCGCCTGCGCGAGCGGCGTCGGCATGGTCGCCAGCGCGATCAGCGAGACGCTGTTGGCAGCAGCGGCGGCGGTCGTCACGGCGCGGCTGCCGAAGCGGGCGATCAAGCCCCCGGCCAGCGGCAGCGCCGTTAGCACACCGACCGCCAGCCCGAAGATGACGAAGCCGAGCGTCTGGTCGTCGAGACCGAGGCGGCTCTTGGTGTACGGGATGCGCGCGACCCAGTTGGCCAGCACGAAGCCGTTGATGAAGAAGATGACCGAAACGGCCAGGCGGGCGCGCTGGTGCTCGGCGAGACCGAATGTGCGGGCGAGATTCATGTTGGCGCTGTCGTACCCGTATGTTAAGTTCTGCGCAGGTTGGCAAGCCTACCACAAAACAAGGATTTCGACGCCATGCGTTCGCTGCACATCTTCAACCAGGGCTGGCTGTACGCGGCGCGCGACCTGCCGCTCAGCGCCCCCGACTCCGAATTCACACCGGTGACGCTGCCGCACAGCAACGCGCCGCTGCCGCATCACAACTTCGATATCTCCGCTTACACCTTCATCTCGACCTATCGCAAGCATTTCGACCTGCCGGAATCGACCGATGGACGGCGGCTGATGCTCGAATTCGACGGCGTGATGACCGCCTGCCAGGTCTATCTGAACGGCCAGCTCGTCGGCGAGCATGACGGCGGCTATGTGCCGTGTTCGTTCGACATCACCGAGCGCGTGCGCCCGACGGGCAATCTGCTGCAAGTGCGCGTCGACTCGACCGAGCGCGAGGACATCCCGCCCTTCGGCTACGTGATCGACTATCTGACCTTCGGCGGCATCTACCGCGATGTGCGCCTGCGCTATGTCGCGCCCGTCCAGATCCGCG
>CAYTME010000068.1:5442-8740 GCA_964438415.1 uncultured Pleurocapsa sp.
ATGTCTTCGTGCGCGCGCGCGACGTGATGAGCAGCGCGCCAAGCGCCGAAATCGACCTGTGGCTGCACAACGGGCTGATCGAGCCGGTGCAGGTCACCGTCAACTGGATCTGCGATTACACGCCGCGTGAGGACGCCGCGCCCGCCGAAACGCTCGACGACCCGGTCGAGCTGCGCGTCAGCATCCCGGCGGGCGAGACGGTCAAGATCACGCATCCGCTCGATCTGCAGATGGCGCGCCGCTGGTCGCTCGACGACCCGCAGATGGTGAGCTGCGAAGTCATGCTGGCGACCGTCGGCCAGACGCCGGCGCTGCACGACCGCGTCGAGGTGCGCTTCGGCCTGCGTCAGGCGGAGTTCCGCGCCGACGGCTTCTACCTCAACGGCGAGCGCGTGCAGCTCCGCGGGCTGAACCGGCATCAGATGTACCCGTTCATCGGCATCGCCGCGCCGCCGCGCTTGCAGCGCAAAGACGCCGACATCATCAAGTACGAGCTGGGCTGCAATATCGTGCGCACGTCGCATTACCCGCAGTCACCGCATTTCCTCGACCGCTGCGATGAGATCGGCCTGCTCGTCTTCGAAGAGATCCCCGGCTGGCAGCACATCGGCGACAGCGATTGGAAGGCGCTGGCGCTGCGCGATGTGCAGCTCATGATCGAGCGCGACCGCAACCACCCGAGCATCATCATCTGGGGCGTGCGCATCAACGAGTCGTGGGATGACGACCCATTCTACCGCGCGACCAACGAACTGGCGCGCAGGCTCGACCCGACGCGGCCGACGGGCGGCGTCCGCTATTTCCAGGCAAGCACGTTTTTGGAAGACGTGTTCACCTTCAACGACTTCTCGAACACCGCCGTCGCGCCGGAGCACACGCCGCACCTCATCACCGAATTCGGCGGCCACATGTTCCCGACCAAGAGCTTCGACAACGAAGAGCGGCAGGTCGAGCACGCGCTGCGCCATGCCCGCGTCCACAACGCCGCCGCCGCGCGCGGCGACATCACTGGCGCGATCGGCTGGTGCGCCTTCGACTACAACACGCATGTCGAATTCGGCGCGGGCGACCGCGTCTGCTATCACGGCGTGATGGATATGTTCCGTCTGCCCAAGCTGGCCGCCTACCTTTACGAAAGCCAGGTCGCCCCCGAACAGCGCATCGTCCTGCGTCCGGGCACGTTCTACGCCTTCGGCGACCGCAACAACTACGGCGCGGAATGCGACTTCGATTTTTACGTCTTCAGCAACTGCGATGAGATCGAGTTCATCGTCGGCGGCGAGTCGATGGGGCGCATCCAGCCCGACCGTGCGGCGTTCGGGCATCTGCCGCACCCGCCGTTCAAGGTCGGAGACGGCCAGCTTTGGCACACACACCGCCTGCGCGTGCCCGATGGCAAAGTGATCGGCTACTACCGCGGTGAGGCCGTCGCCGAGGTGCTGCTGGCTGCCGACAAGCTGCCGCGCGCCCTGCTCCTGACCGCTGACGACGACGCGATCGATGCCGACGGCGCGGACATGACGCGCATCGCCTTCCAGATCGTCGATCGATACGGGATGCGGCTGCCGCACGCGCACGCCGTGGTCACGCTGACGGTTGAGGGCGAGGCCGATCTGATCGGCGTCAACCCGTTTCCGCTCGTGGGCGGGCAGGCGGCGCTCTACCTCAAAGCGCGGCACACGCCGGGCGCTGTCATCGTTCGGGCGCAGGCGCATCCGTTCGGCTTCAGCGCCGAGCTGACGCTCACGCTGCGCTGAGAGCCGGGCAGCCGCCACGCGCTGGGGCGCGGCGGCCTACTCAGATCGGCTTGGTGATGCGATCCGCGCGCAGCGGCTTGATCAACCCGCTGCGGCCGCTGCGCGTCTGCTCGCGGGCGGCTTCGCGCCAGGCCGGCGAATTGAGCGTCTCGATCTTGAGCGGCGCGTAGCCCAGCGCGCTGAACGTCGCGTGCAGGGGGCTGTCGGTCTCAGTTGGCAGGAAGATGAAGCTCACTTCGCTTTGCAGCTCACCTGCCGCGTTTTCGATCGCCTCGATCAAGCGCCGCGTGAGCGCGCCGGCATGCTCGCTGGCGGGGATGTAGAGTTCATCGATGGTCGTGATCAGGTTTTCGACCTGCCAGCCGATGACGCCGAGCAGATGCCCGCCCGCATCGAGCGCGATGTGATAGCTCTTCTGGCCAAAGTTGAGCATGATGTCCATCCGGCTGACCGCGCGACCGGTCAGCTTGTGGATGAATTCGGCGATCTCGGCGGCGTGGTTGGGCGTGCCGCGGCGCACGCGCACGCCGTCGATCAGCGCGCTCTCCTGTGTCTCCGTGCTCGGGATCGGCTTGACCGGCGGCGCTGCCGGAGCCGTGGCAGTCTGCGCGCCAGCAGGCGGCGCTGGGGGAGCGCTGACGATGCGATTCCAGTGTGCCTGCACCTGCTTCCAGGTCTGATCGACATCGCCGCTGTTGTCGATGACGACATGGGCGCGCTTGACTTTGTCTTCCTGCGCGTTCTGAACGAGGATGCGGGAGCGCGCCTCGCTCTCACTCATGCCGCGCTTGCTCATCAGGCGTTCGATCTGCGTGCTGACCGGGGCATCGACGACCCAAACCGAGTCGCACATCGACGCCAAGCTGCCTTCGAACAGTTTGATCGCTTCGATGACCACCACCCGCTGCGTGGCACGGCTGATCAGAGCCTGCACCGCCCCGCCGACGATCGGATGGACGATGCTCTCAAGCGTCGCCAGCGCGTCCGGCAGCGCGAACACGATCCCGCCCAGACGGGCGCGGTTGATCTGGCCGTTGGGATCGACGATGTAGCGACCGAACATCTCGATCACGGGCTTGTAGGCGGGCGCGCCGGGCATCATCGCTTGATGGCTGAGGCTGTCGGCGTCGATGGTGTACGCGCCCAGATGTTGGAGCATACGGCGCACGACGCTTTTGCCCACTGCGATGTTGCCGGTCAAACCGATGATGTATTTGTTATGCGCACGCGCCACCGCTCTGCCTCCAATGGTTCAAGGCTCGCCAACACGGACAGCACCATTGTAGCGCGGGTTTGGCCGATCGAGTCGTAGAAATGACAAGTATCGGCTCGCGCGCCATCCGCAAGCGCAAAAAACGGCGCTGCTCGGCTGTCATCTGGCGAAATATGCGTTGAAAATCGGGCAGCGCGAGGTGCGCACGCTGCGCCTGCAGCGGATGTGCCGATGCCGCACCCGCCGATCGATGCCGCGCGGCAGCCCCTGAGCACTACGCCTGCAAGGATGGCGCTCAGTCGCCCGTCGGTTCCGATGCCGGTTCGCT
>CAYTME010000068.1:8750-15686 GCA_964438415.1 uncultured Pleurocapsa sp.
GCCTGCGCCAGGGCGTCCAACATCGCCTCGACCGACGTGAACTTCAGGCGTGGACGGCCAGCGGCCTGGCCGCGGCTGATCTCGAGCGCGTCGAGCGTCTGCCAGTCCTGGTAACTGACCCAGCGGACGCCGCGCGCCGCCAGCAGCGCCGGGATGGCGTCAGCCGCCGCGGTCTCCGGTCGCCACAGCCTGCCTGCCGCCGCATCTTCCAACAGCCGCTCGACCGTCTCGATCGAGTCGGGCTTGTTCGTGCCGATGACGCCGCTCGGCCCGCGCTTGATCCAGCCGACCACATACTCGCCCGGACAGATCATGTCGCCCTGCGGATCGCGCACGCGCCCGCCGTCATTCGGGATGATGCCGCTGCGCTCATCGAACGCGACATCGGGCAGCGCGACGCCTTTGTAGCCGATCGAACGGAAGACCAGCCCGACGGGGATGATCTCCTCTTCCCCGGTCGGGCGCGGTCGCAGCGAGCCGTCGTCAGATGCAACCAGCACATTCTTGACCAGTTTGATCGCCTCGACGCGCTCCGTCCCGATCAGCTCGACGGGCGAGACGAGGAAGCGGAAGATGATGCGCCGGCGTCGGCCCTGGGGTACCCGCCGGCTGTACTCGGTCAGGATTTCGACGTTGCGCTGAGCGCTGCGGTCGCCGGACTCGGCGAGCATGGCGCGGCTGGCGGGGTCGAGATCGACTTCTTCGGGCGCGACGATGACCTCGGCATCAGCCATCTCGCCCAGCTCTTTGATCTCCGGGTTGGTGAAAGCCGCCTGCGCCGGGCCGCGTCGACCGAGCACGTAGATTTCGCGCACGCGGCTGCTGCGCAGCGCTTCGAGCGCATAATCGGCGATATCGGTCTCCATCAGCTCGGCTTCCGTGCGCGCCAGGATGCGCGCCACATCCATCGCCACATTGCCGTTGCCGATGACGGCGGCGCGCTCTTGCGTCAGGTCGAATTGGAGATGGCGATAATCGGGATGGCCGTTGTACCAGCCGACAAATTCGGTCGCTGGATAGCTGCCGGGCAGATCCTCGCCGGGGATGCCCATCCGCCGGTCGGTCTGCGCGCCGACGGCGTAGATGACCGCGTGGTAATGCCGGGCGAGATCGTCGCGGGTGACATCGCTGCCGAAAGCGACATGGCCGAAGAAGCGGAAGCGCGCATCCGAGGCGATTTTGTCGTAGACCTTCGTCACCGACTTGATCTTCTGGTGATCGGGCGCGACGCCGCCGCGCACCAGGCCGTGCGGGGTCGGTAGCCGCTCGAACATATCGACCGAGACCGAAAACTGCTTGTCTTTCAACAGCCGCTCCGCGGCGTAAAAGCCCGACGGCCCAGACCCGATGATGGCGATACGCAGGACGTTACCTTCGGCTCCGTTTTCGGCGCTCATGTCTTTGTACCTGATCCTTGTGCAAACTTTCACACTACCAGTATACCAGCCAAGCGCCGGCGCAGGCGAAAGGCGTGATAGAGATCATGCCGATCGACGAGCAATCTAACGATAGGGCGTCTGGCTCCAGTCGATCGGGAACTTGGTACCGTTTGGTTTGGGCTGGCCGCCGGCCGTATCCCACGGCATCAAGCCGGGCTTCGTCCAATCGATGCGCCTGGCGTAGGCACGCCCGATATCCTCCATGAGCGCGATCTGGTCAGCGCGGCGCGAGGACAGCGTGAGCGCGGCCGGGTCTGGCCGACCGATCACCGGCACATTGAGGGCGTCGGCAGCCGATTCGCGCGTCAGATAGGGGTTGTAGCGGCGGAAATCGATCCGGCTGCCATAGATGGCGCGGGTGACGAACACCTGCTGCAAGGATGCATCGTCGATGCCGGACATGATCAGATACTCGACCCAGTTGTAAAGCCAGAAACGCGCCGCTGCGCCGTCTCTGCGCTCGTTCGGCGTGTACCCGGTGCCGAGCGAGATCATCATCACGTGGTCATCGGTGTAGCCTTCGTCCGCGCCGATGTATTCCATCGCCTCGGTGGCGGCGGGCAGGCTGGGGTTGGCGTAGACGCCAACGCCGCCGTCGATCAGGTTGCCTGCCACCGGTGGGAAGTAGATCGGGGCTGCGCCGCTGGCCGCTACCGCGCCGGAGAGCGGCCAGTCGGCGAAGGCAGCGCGTCCCGGCCCCTTGCTGACGAGATAGCAGACTTCGCCGCTGCGCACATCTTTGGTGGTGGCGAAAAAGATCGGTTGATCGAGATCGCCCAGGCACTTGCCCTGCGCCAGCGACGCCAGCGCCCGCCGGAACGGCTCCAGATCGTACAGAAAGCGCAGGCCGCTGAACAGGAAACGCGCGTAGGTGGACAGGTTGCCCAGCAGCGTATCGGGCGGGAACGCGCCAGGCAGACGATCTTTGTAGATCTGTTCCAGGATGTCATGCGCGCTCAAGTGCAGCGCCAGCCCCGCCGCGATCAGCGCGCCGGTGCTCGTCCCGGCGACCATGTCGAACAGATCGTAGGCCGGCCTGCCGGTCATATTTTCGAGTTCGGCCAGCATCGCGATCGGCAGAACGCCACGCATCCCACCACCATCGATCGAAAGAATGATCTTTTTGCCTTCGGGGTTAAAGTTCAGCATGGAAGGCGGCTCCGATAAGTCAGTCGATCGTTCTCATCCTGTCTCGCCGCGCATGACGCGCTCGTAAACAGCCAGCGTTTCGCGCGCGGTCTTGCGATAGCTGTAACGCGTGGACTGCGACAGCCCACGCTGGATCTGCTGGTCGCGCAGCGGGTTCTGCAGGGCCTCTTCCAGTGAGTATCCCAACAATTCTTGCACGGCAGCAGCGCCAAGATCGCCCCCGCCAGCGCCCGCGCATCGTCTCGATCGACCAGGTAGGCCGCGTCGCC
Organism: uncultured Pleurocapsa sp.; assembly: GCA_964438415.1. Classification (GTDB taxonomy): domain Bacteria; phylum Chloroflexota; class Anaerolineae; order Aggregatilineales; family Phototrophicaceae; genus Flexifilum. The sequence goes on from CAYTME010000068.1 coordinate 11,608, forward strand.
GACCAGCTCGCGCATGACGGGGATATCGCTGGCGATGACGGGCGTGCCGCTCGCCATCGCCTCGATCACCTGCAAGCCGAACCCCTCGTAGATACTTGGGTACACAAAAACGGTCGCCAGCCGGTAGAGCGACGGCTTATCCGCCTCATCCACCCTGCCGATCCAGCGCACATAGTCTTCGATCTTGAGCTGGCGCGCATAGGCGGGCAGATCGGGGAAGAGCGGTTTGCCCCAGGGCGGCGGCGTCCCAGCCAAGATCAGCGGCGCTTCTTGGCCCTCCGCCGGCCCGACGTATGTGTAGGCCAGCAGCAGGCGGTTGACCTGCTTGCGCACATCGAAGCTGCCCATGTAGAGCGCGAAGCGATCGGGCAGATCGTACTTGGCGCGCACCTCGCGGTCACGCTCTGCGCCCATGCGCGGATGATAAACCTCATCCGCCGCCAGGTGGGTGACGGTGATCTGTTTGGCCGGGAAGCCGATGCGTTCGACGATATCGCGCTTGGACGCATTGCTGAGCGTGATGATGTGCGCCGCGCCGCGCGCTGCGGCGGTCACCAGCGAGGTATACAGCCGCGCCCCGAACGACGCCGCATAATCGGGGATCACCAGCGGAATGACATCGAGCACGCTGGTGACCAGCTTCGCGCGGACGGCCAGCGGCGGTCCCCAGTACGGGACGTGGGCGATATCCGCGCCAGCGCGGGCGACAGCGGCCGGGTAGCTGCGCTGCTCAAACCATACTTTGCCCAGCTTACCGCCGGGTGCAGCAGCGTGGATGACGTTCACACCCGCCGGGAGCTGATCCGGATCGGCGAGATGCGCCGGGACGATCAGCGTCAGCGTGAGCGTCGGCGCGATGCGGCGCAGGTTGTGGAGCAGCCTGCGCACATACTGACCGCTGCCGGTATACGGTTGATCCCAGAACCAGCCGTTGAACGCGATGTGCATCGACGAGTGTACCTTGCCCTTACGATGGAGCTAAGAGTATAGCCGACATCGCCCACGGTTGTCACGGTGGTAAGAGACGAGGGGAACATTCAGACATGAGGGTGCGTATCCGCTGAAGGGACGCCTCCGAAATCCACTGGGCGTCGGGTTTGGGGGTGCGCCCCGCGAATCCCCTCCGGTGGACGCGCGACCTTGCAGCCGGCGAGTCAACGCGCCGGCTTCGGGCGGACTGAGCCGCCGGCTCTCTGCCGAACACGAAATGAGCGGGAGCCGCCCGTCTCTAGGGCGTCCGCTCAGGGCTAGGATTGGGGGCGGTCGAGGGTGGGGCGCGGCCGCCGAGTCAGCAGCGTCATGACTGCTTTTTGCACGCCTGGTCGAGCATTTCGTGCACAGCGTCGGGCAGATCCCAGGGTTTCTGGATGAAGTGAAAATCAAGCTCGCGCATCAAGCGGCCCGGCGGAGGATCATCGGCCGACGTGATCACGATCCCACCGCGACAGCCATGCTCACGAATGTAGCGGGCAACCTGCAGCCCGTCACGCATGCCGGGGACGCGCACATCGAGGATGTACAGATCGATCTCGGCGCAGTGTTGGTCGATGTAGGCGATCAGAGCATCGGAGTCGGTGAACTGGGCGATCTGCACGCCCGGTGACTCTTCTTGCAGAATGAAGGCCAAACCCTCCAGGAGGTCTGTTTCATCTTCGAGATGCGCAATGTGTAGTGCCATACGGTTTCTGCGCTGCGCACGGGTGCGCCAGTCTGCTCCCAAGTGTTGATCTCTACACTTTCATTCTAGACGACCACACCTGAAGGATTGAGGAATGAAATCCAAAAAATAAATGAATTGCGATCTAAGAACAATGAGACAATTCTATCTCACGTATTCAGCCGCCACTCCACCGGTGCCCACATGACGGCCGCCGCGATCAGCGCCGCTGGATCGCTGACGCCCGTCCCGGCTACCACGGAGAATGTCCCGCCGCGCCAGAGCGCCAGCGCACCAAATTCGGGATAGCCGATGAAGACCACGGCCGCGCCATCCGGCCCCAGCGCCACCTGCCCAGGTAGTCCGGTGTAAGCGGCCGAGGCCGCCGCCGACCGGGGGTCGATCACCTCCCAAAAAAAGCCCGATTCCGGCGCGAGGTCGAAGCGGATGGCCGCGCTGCTGTTCGGGTCGCCGACAGGGTGGAGCGCCGGCACCGCGTCCGTCTCGAACGGCGCGCCCGCCAGCGGGTCGAACAACTGCCAGCGTCCGTCGGTCGTGAGCAGACCGAGCAGGTCGCGGTCGTCCCAGCGGATCCAATCGAACATCTGAAACGCCGCTGACGGTGCGACGATCGGGCGGACCGCCGCCAGTGGGCTGCCATCAACGCCGTAAAGCGCGATCGTCTGCGCGCCGCCGGCATCCTCGCTGCGCACAGCGAATGCCAGCCGCCCCCAACGCAGCTCCGGCGCGCTGCCGCCCGCCAGCGGCAGCGAGGCGATGCGTGTCGAAAGCTGGCCGCTGTCGCGGTCGAATACGCGCAGCACTCCGCTCGCAGCGCCAAAGGCGAACTCAACCCATGCTAGCCCGTTCCCATCGGGTGACCACACCGGCGCGGAGCGCACGAGCGCATTGTCGGGCGCGCCCGCCCGAAAGAGCGCGGCATCGGCGGGCTGCTCGGCCACGGGGATGGGGATGCCAGCCGCCGGATCGACCAGGTAGATATCGGTCGGCAGGTCGAAATCGGCGATCGCGCCCTGCGCCTGCACGCGGTCGAGCGCGGCTTGGCTGACGGGAGCCAGCACGCGGTAGGCGATCCAGCGGCCATCGGGGGACTGCGCGGGAGATGTGACGGTGCCCTGCCGCGTCAGCGGCGCGAGCTGGCCGCCATCGGGCACCCACGTCCACAGGTCGCCTGCCGCCCAGACGACGACCGGGAGATCGGCCTGCGCTCGGACGATGGTCACCCATATCATGATCAGCATGCCAAGCAGCCAGAAACGCCGCATCGTATTCCCCCTGACTATCTTAAGCTTGATTATAAAATGGTCGCATATCGGCGCAGGGTAACTATCGGACTAACACGCCGGATGCGCGCCGCCGGTCTTTCGGCGGTGGCGGGCACGCGCTTCGCACTTGGTTTTGCGCCGCCCTCACTCTATAATGCAGCCTCAATGTCGAACATCTACGGTTCCGCGCTGGCACAGTGCGGCTTCGAGCGTGAGAGGGATGATGGCGATGAAAGTGATTCTGCTTGCAGATGTGTACAAGCATGGCGTAGCTGGCGAGGTGGTCGATGTCGCCGATGGCTTCGCGCGCAACTGGCTGATCCCGAAGAAGCTGGCGGTCAAGGCAACGCCGGGTGCGCTGCGGCAGGCCGCTGCACTGCGCGAGAAAGCCGCCGTGCGCCGGATGCAGCTCGATGCGCGTCTGAACGAGCTGGCGCGCCAGATCGACGGCGTGGAACTCTACTTCGGACGCCGTGCTTCGCCGACGGGCAAGCTGTTCGGCTCCGTCACCACCAGCGAGATCGCCGAGGCGCTCCTGGCCAAGACCGGCATCGATATCAACCGCCGCCGCATCAGCCAGACGGCACTGCGCGAAGTCGGCACGCACAACGTACCGGTGCGCTTGGGCAGCGAGATCTCGCCCATGCTCAAGGTGACGATCGTGCGCGAGGAAGATTTCGAACGCTTCATGGCGACCGTCGGTGCCAGGGAAGCGGCAGGCGAGGAAACGCCGGCGCTCGAGGCCGAGCCGGCAGCCGCGGCGTCCGATATGCCGGAATGGGGTGAGGATGCTGCGCCCGCCGACGAGAGCAGCAGTTGAACGCCGCACAATCGTAATCCCTACGCTTGTCACACCGCACTGTTATCGCTCGACGACTCGAGGCTGCGCTACAATGGATGGGCGACCGCGACGGTCGCCTATCGTGTTTTGATGTGCAGCATGTGCGGAGATGACACCTAGCCATCATGGACTCGCAGTCGCTCGGCCATCTGCTGCGGCAAACACGCGAGACGCGCGAACTGACGCTGGATGAGGCGGAAGCCAGCCTGCGCATTCGCCGGCGCATCTTAGAGTCGTTCGAGCTGGGCGATTTCAACCTGCCCAACTTCTCGCCCGTCCAGATCAACGGCTTCAT
>CAYTME010000068.1:15815-16099 GCA_964438415.1 uncultured Pleurocapsa sp.
GGGGGGGCGGAGGGGGCGGCGCGGCGCAGATGCCGCAGCCGGTCAGCCCGCCGCCGGTCAAGGTCGTGGCGGCACCGGCAGCCAACACCGGCTTGCAGCCGCGCCGCGGGCCGGGCGCGCTTGGGCTGCTGCTGCGCCTGCTGGTCGCGGGCGCGGCGCTGGCCGTGATCGTCTTCGTCACGCTTCAGATCTTGCAGACGACGCCGCTCCAGTTCGAATCCGACGAGCTGCCGCCGGATATCGTCGCGCAGGGACATCCTCGCCGCACTAAGGCTGCTGCGGAT
>CAYTME010000068.1:16109-17801 GCA_964438415.1 uncultured Pleurocapsa sp.
TGCCCTCTGTCCCCACGTTCACGCTTGCGCCGACGCGGACGCCGGTGCCGCCAACGCCGACACCGATCGGCGGCCAGTTGTTCAGCGGGCAGGGCGTGCAGGTGACGATCACGCTGCGCCAGCGCACCTGGCTGCGCGTGGCCGTCGATGGGGCGGAGCGCTTCACCGGGGTCGCGCGGCCCGGCACGATCCTGGAATACATCGCCAACGCCAACATCGACGTGCGCGCTAGCAATGCCGAGGCGCTCGACATCATCTACAACGGCCAGCGGCAGGGGGTCATGGGCGACCGAGGCCAGCGTGTCGATCTGGCCTTCAGCCCGACCGGCATGCAGATCAGCAGCGGCCAGCGCTTCAGCGAGCCGACGCCGGTCGCCAGCTTCACGCCGATCCCGACCAGCGCCACCAACGTGGGCGATCTGATCGCGGCGCTGACGCCGACCAGCACACCTGGCCCCAGCCCGACGCCGACCGAGACGCCGCCGCCCAGCGACACGCCGACCATCACGCCGACACCGACCGACACGCTGCCGCCGACGGAGACGCCGACCCCCACACTGACGCCCGGTCCCAGCCCGACGGCGACGGCTATCCTGCCGCCGCGCGAGCCGCGCTTCACCCCGACGCCGACCAAGTCCGGATGACGCCGGAGTCCACTGCGCAGAAAGGGACATTCATGATCGTGTGCGTTTCGCCGAATCCCGCCATCGACCGCACCTACATCCAGCCCGGCTACGGCGCGGGCGGAGTCTTTCGCCCAGAGCAGACGGTCGTCGCTGCCGGGGGCAAGGGCGTCAACGTCGTGCGGGCGGTGCGCATCCTCGGCGGGCAGGCGATCAATGCGGGCTTTTTGGCCGGGCATACCGGGCGGCTGCTCGACGCCCTGGCGACAGCCGAAGGACTGCCGAGCCGCTGGACTTGGATCGACAATGCCGAGACGCGCACGTGCATCATCGTCGCTGACCCCGAACGCGCCCAGACGACCGTCCTCAACGAGCGCGGTCCGCACGCCGCCGCCTCCGATTGGGCGGCGCTGCATCGCGATGTGCTGGCGCTGGCCGAAAGCGCGGCGAGCGTCTGTTTCTGCGGCAGCCTGCCGCCGACCGAGAGCACCGAGCCGTTCACCGGGCTGCTGCGCGCGCTGATCGAACGGGGCAAGGCGGTCTGGGTCGATACCAGCGGGGCAGCGCTGGCCGCGGCGGTGCAGACGCCCGGTGTGACGATCAAGGTCAACGATCACGAGATCGGGGCGCTGCTCCGCCAGCCCGTCGAGACGGTGGAGCAGGCAGGGGCAGCCGCCGCCGCTCTCTCGCGGCAGATGTGCGCGCCGGTCGCCGTGACGCTGGGATCGCGCGGGGCGGTCTTCGCCAGCGATGACGCGGTCTACCACGCCCAACCGCCCAAGATCAAGCCGGTCAGCGCCGTCGGCAGCGGCGATGTCTTTCTGGCCGGGCTGCTGCTCGGCCTCGACCGTGAGCACGCGCCATCCGAGGCGCTGCGGATGGGGGCCGCCGCTGGAGCCGCCAACGCGATGTCGGCGGGCGGCGGGCAGTTCAGCTTAGCCGAATACGAGCAGGTCTTCGCCGCCACCTCGGTGCAGACGCTGTGAGCTGGCTTCAGCGCAGGGCGTGGACGCTGACGATGTACGTGATCGGGTCGCCGCCCAGCTCGGGGATGGCGATCTCGTAAGGC
>CAYTME010000069.1:0-15337 GCA_964438415.1 uncultured Pleurocapsa sp.
TCGCCAGGCAGCGTGATGAAACGCTTCGGCCACACGGTCTGGATCATCAGCGCCGCCACCGCCGCGAACAGCGCGAGCGCCAGCCCGGCAGTGCCGCCCTGGGTCAGCGCGATCGTGAGCGGCAGCAGCAGACCTGCTCCGGCCCAAAACAGCCGATCCGACTGGCGGACGGCACTAAGGATCGCACCAGACAGGATCAAGCAGATCAGCCAGGCCGCGATCTGGTCAAGCGTCAGCGCCGAGGGGTTGACAGCGATGATCGCGGCTGATGCGACCGCCGCCGCCCAGCCCAGGTAGAGAAAGCGCCGGTTGCGGGCAGAGACGAGCACCACACGCGGTTGGATTGGATCGCGGCGATTGTGCATCAAGCTGAGTGCTTCCATAGTCATGCAATAGTCGTTGCGTTGATTTCCCGGCGCGATGACCCACGTGCGTCTATTATACAATAATACGAGCTGCTAGACGCGTTTAAAAAGCCTGCCTGAACATGTTTTCTTGTGTGTATGAACGGCGCAGATCAGTCACCATTTGCTCTGATGAATATTAACGCTTTTGCGCATTTGCACCATAAGAAATCTCTAACGCCCTCCCAATTTTGTGCTCGACTACGTAAATTGCCAACAGTACGACTAGACAATTTGTACTAGTCGACCGACGGTTGGCCGCAAGCGGTATGTCATTGTTAAATTCCTGGAGCGGTACGCCGAAGGCGGCAGTTTGCTGATCCTCTCTGGCGGAGAGAACTCAGGATCCGTCCCAAATCGTCGTGTGTGCCGAAAGTGCCGCAGCCAAAACGACTTAGCTGCGGACAACCAGCGGCGCTGCCGGCGCTTCGTCATAATTTTGACCATAAAGTAAGATCGATTTAGCAATAAAGGATTGACTTGGGATCACCAGTAGTGTAACATACCGAGTTAGTGGCCTGATTGAGTTCGTGAGGCTCACCAGCTTATCCGTCATAGTGTTTTGCTCACTTCAACTATCAGATGGATTGCGTTGCGATGATACTTGCTCGTGAAATCACCCAACTGTCCTTTGAATCTTTTCGAGAGCGATCCAAGGGCAAAAAGCTCGTGCTTTTGTACCCCTGGACTAGCTATCGCAACGTCTTTTTGAATCACTATCTGAGTTTAAAGGGACGCGACATCCTCTACTATCGAGTCAGCGCGGAACAGAATACCCTGAACGCTTGGCTTGAAGGCATGATGCTCGAATTTCGCGCGGTGACCGAGGACTTTGGCAAGAACCTGGACAAGGTGCTGGAGACGGTCGATGCGCGCAAATTGGCGCTGGCGCTGGTGGCCGATCTGAAAGCGCATTCCGCCAAGACACCGCTGATCCTGTTCCTGGATGAGTTCGACCGGGTGGCCGCCGACGATGCGTTGATCACATTCTTCCGCGAACTGCTCGGCAACCTGCCCGCTCACATTCAGATCGCGCTCAGCTCACGCATGCTCACCCATCAGCCCTGGTACGACTATGTGCAGCGCGGCGAGGCGATCGTGCTCGGCACAGAGCGGCGCAAAGATGACGTGATCTTCCGCGTCGAGGAACAGGTCAAACCGCAGCTCGAGGTTTATGCGCTCGGCCGCGGTCATGTCCTGGTCAACGGCCAACCGGTCACCAATTGGGACGGCGCCCTGCCTAGAAACTTATTCTTCTTCTTCATGGATAATCCGCTGGTCACGCGCGATGAGATCTTCGCGACCTTTTGGCCCGACCTGCCCGTGAAGGACGCGACCAACGTCTTCCATGTCACCAAGCGCAAGATCAGCGAACGCATCAGCATGAAGATCGGTGACTCCGCCAGCTATGAACTCACCCAGTACGGCAGCGGTTTCTACACGCCGAGCGAGAAGCTGGTGCGTCACTACGACGTGTCCGATTTTGAGACGGCGGTCGAGCGGGCATTGCTGACGATGGACGAGCGCGAGGAGGTCATGCTGCTTACGCGCGCGATCGATCTCTACAAAGGGCCGTTCCTCCAGGGGTTGGAGATGAGCTGGATGGTCGAGCGACGTGAAAAGCTGCGCGCGCTCTACGGTCAAGCGCTGATCAGCGTCGGGCGCATCGCGCTGCGCCGCGGCGAGCAGGAGAAAGCGCTCGGCTTGTTCCTGCGCGCGCTCAAGGAGACGCCGGGCCGCGAAGATGTGCATCGCAGCGTCATGTCGCTCTATCTCAACATCGGGATGGTCGAGGACGCACGCGCGCACTACCTGAACCTGGTCGCCTACCTGCGCGAGCACCTCGGCATCGAGCCGTCGGCGGAGACGCGCAACCTGTACGCCCTGGTCGAACAGCGCCTCTAGGCCGCAGCAGCACCCTCAAACACATACAAGCGCCCGGTTGTACAACCGGGCGCTTTTCGATCATGTCGGCGGATACCCGCCGCGCTCAGCGCAGCGACTTTGGATCGAAGGCGTCGCGCAGGCCGTCGCCCAGGAAGTTGATCCCCAGCGTCGTCAGCATGATGAAAACCGCCGGGAAGAACCAGTAATACCACTGGTTGAGGTAGCTGTTCGCCTGCCCCATGATGTTGCCCCAGGTCGGAGTCGGCGCGCGCACGCCCAGCCCCAAGAAGCCGAGATAAGCTTCAAGCAGGATGGCCGAGGCGACGCCCAAAGTCGCCGACACCATGATCGGCGCGAAGCAGTTGGGCAGCACGTGCAGCAGGACGGTGCGAGCAGTCGGCGCGCCCATCGCCCGCGCCGCCATGACGTACTCCTGCTCTTTGACCGAAAGCACGACCGAGCGCACGATGCGCGCCACGCGCATCCAGCTCGTCAGGCCGATGACGAACACGATCACGATCATCGTGGCGCTGTACTGCCGTCCGAGGAAGGTGAAGTCGGGGAACTCGGTCGGGTCGGAGAAGATGCGCAGCGCGATCAGCGCCAAGAAGAGCTGCGGGATGCTCAGCATCGCCTCGGCGAAGCGCATCAGCAGCGAGTCGATGATGCCGCCGACGTAGCCAGCGACCAAGCCGATCACCGTGCCGACGAGCATTTGCACGATGACGGCGGTGATGCCCACGAACAGCGAGACCTGCCCGCCGTAAACGACTCGCGCCAGGATGTCGCGCCCGATTACGTCCGTTCCGAACGGGTGATCGGCGGACGGGGGCTGCAGGGCGCGCGATGGGTCGTTGTAGATCGATGCGCGTTCGGGGATGACGATCGAGCCGATGAGGACGAACAGCACGACGAACACGAGCAGCCCCGCGCCCACCAGCGCCATCCGGTGCTTTCTGAGACGGCGCAGGCTGCGCGCCAGATTGGAGCTGCCCTTGACATAGGTTTGTTCGGCGGCCAGCCGAGTGACCGGACGGGCTTCGTTGATCGTGGCCATGGCGCGTCTCTCAATTAAACCGGATACGAGGATCGAACCAGGTGTAGACGATATCGGTCAGGATTTGGAAGACGACGACCAGCACGCACAGCAGCATCAAGATCGCCATCATGACGGGGATATCGGCGCGTTCGAAGCTCTCGATGAACAGACGTCCCATCCCCGGCCAGGCGAAGATGCGCTCGGTCACGACCGCGCCCGCCAGCAGAAACGGCAGATCGAGACCGACCAGCGTGACCAGCGGCAGGGCGGCATTTTTGAACGTGTGGCGCTGGACGACGACGCGCTGCGACAGCCCTTTGGCGTGGGCGGTGCGCACGTAATCCTGACTCATGACGTCCAGCATCGACGAGCGGATAAAGCGGACGTAGCCCGCGAGCTGGATGGCGACCAAGCAGAAGACCGGCATCAACATGTGGCGCACGAGGTCGGGGAACGATCCGTCGCCTGTACCGCCGATGGGGAGGCCTGGCAGCCCCCACCTGGGGAATTCGACCCCAAAGATGTAAATCGTCAAGAGGGCGATGAAAAAGATCGGCATCGAATAAAAGAAAAATGACAGCCCGGTGATGACGTTATCGACCAGCGAGTATTGACGCAGGGACGAGTAGACGCCGATGCCGACGGCCAGCGTCACCGTGATCAGATAGGCGGGCACCATGAGCGTCAGGGTCTGCGGCAGGCGTTCCTCGATGCGCGTCCAGGCTGGGCGGCGGGTGACGAACGACATCCCCAAATCGCCGCGCAGGACGCCTTTGCGGGTGCCGGGTTCCATCACACTGCCATCACCACGCACGTCCACGAGCATCCAGTCGTTGCCGACCAACCAAACGAGATACTGCTCGAAGAGCGGTTTATCCAACCCCAGACGCCGGATGAGCATCTCGCGTTCCGCCGCCGACGGGCGCTGCCGCGACTCGGCGAAGATCGCCAGCGGGTCGCCGAGCGCGTTGGTGAATGCGAACAGCACGAAGCTGATGATGAGCAGGAGGGGTATCGCTTGCAGGACGCGGCGCAGTACGAATTTGACCATGACGATCTGTCTCTAAGTTCAGCATGACGAGCGGGGGTTTGGCGCGCCAAACCCCCACAGTGCGCCTCGCCGTCCCCCGCTGCAGAGGCAGTGGGCAGCCCGGCGAGGCGCTCGGACGGTCATCAGCCGGAGAGCTGCCAGTTCAGGATGTCGAACCACTGATTGCCGACGCCCGAACCGACGCGCGGTGCTTCGGCGAAGCGGGCCGTCACGTAGGCGTAGTTATCGCCGCGCGGGAACAGATTGATCAGCGGAGCCTGCTCCTTCATGATGGCCTGGATGCCGAACGCCGCCGCCAGCCGCTCCTCAGGATCGAGCGAGGTCTGTGTGATGCGCGCCAGCTCATCCATTTCCGGGCTGCAGAAGCCGGTGAAGTTCTGGCCGCCGGGGTTGTTCTCACCGGGGGTCTGGCCGCAGGCCAGCGCCTCGATGACCGTGACGTTGGCCGGGTTGGTCAGCGCGGTGTTGTTGGCGTACTGGGCCATGTCGTACTCGCCAACGGCGTTGGTGCCGTTGTTCGCCCACGCGCCGAAGAATTCCGACGCCGGGTAGGCCTCGAGGACAGTGCCGATGCCGACCGCAGCGAGCTGCTGCTGGATGACGGCCTGAATGTTATTGCGCCAGCCGGCGGTCGTCGTGCTGTAGCGCAGCACCAGCTCGACACCGTCTTTGTCGCGCGTGCCATCGCCGTTGCTGTCAACCCAACCGGCCTCATCGAGTAGGGCTTCGGCGGCTGCCGGGTCATGCGGGGTCACGCCGAGATCGGGATCCTCGAACGGAGAGCCAGCGTAGATGCTGTCGGTCGGGCTGACAGTGCCGGCCAAGAGCTGGTCGGAGATGGCCTGGCGATCGAGCGCGAAGCGGATCGCCTGGCGCACACGCACATCCTGCAGCGCGGGGTGACCAGCGCGCGGGAATTCTTCCGTGCGCAGGTTCAGCCACAGGCTTTCGATGTAACCGCCGAAGACCGTCACCTGCGAGATGCCCTCGAACTGGGCAAGGCGCTGTTTGTCGCCCTCGCTGACGTTCGGCACGAAGTCGAGCTGGCCGGCCTGGAGCGCTGCGTACTGCGTGTCGGTATCTGGGAAGAAGCGGATGATGACGCGCCCGATCTGCGGCTGGCCGATCGTGAAGTTCGGGTTGGCCTCGAACGTCATCTGCTCGCCGCGGCGCCACTCGGTCAGCACGTAGGGACCGCTGAAGACGGTCGGATCCTGGTTTTCTGGCGCGAATTCGATGCTGCCCTCAGCCTCGTAGATCGGGCGGAAGACGTGCGCGGGCAGGATCGTCGAAAGACCCGGCGAGCCGGCCATGTCTTCCGGGAACGGCTTGGGCGAGTTGAAGGTCAGCCGGAAGGTGAGTTCATCAACAAGTTCAGCCGAAACGAGCGAGTCACGGATGGCGCTGCCCTGCAGCATGTTGTTGGCCGGGTCGGCGACCATCTGGTAGGTGAAGACGAGGTCTTCTGCGGTCAGCGGGGTGCCGTCGCTCCACAGCAGACCCTCGCGCAGGGTGATGGTGTAGATCGTGTAGTCTTCACTGATGCCGCCGTTCTCGACAGTCGGGATCTCTTCGACCAGCACCGGCACAGCTTCGAGCGTGTCGGAAATATCCCATAGGCTGGCCTGCACCAGGTCATTCGCCCACTGGGCGAAGGCCATGCTGCTGTAGAATCCGTTCATGTTGTCCGGCTCCTGGGCGAAGCCGACGACCAGAGTCGGAACACCTTGCGCTGTGACCGGCGCGATCGCCAGCCCCAGAGTCAGCGCCAAGATGACGACAAGTGCGATCAGTCTGCGTAAATTGCTCATACTGCTGCTTTCTCCCCAAGCAATCTAGATACATCTACATACTTCACTGCATTGACCACACTTTTGAGAAGCCTGTAAGGTTCAAAGTCACGCGCCGGCTCGCAATTGCGATGAAGACGGATGACCTGAACTGTCTGACTTCGCTGTCGTGTGCACGCGGGGGCGAATTTTAACCGGTCGACTCGATGAATCCAAGTAAACGCTTGATGTTGGCTTAAACGACGCTCAAGAATGCCCCCGCGCGCCAGGTGAAGAGCGGCCCCTGCGCCGACTGGGCTGCTGATGCGGATCTGTCCCCGCGCATCCCCTCTGGTGGCCGCGCGATCTCACAGCCGGCGAGTCAACGCGCCGGCTGCGGGCGGGGTTGGGTTCCGCTGATACAACGGAACGGGTCGGGGAGATCGGCGATCCGTCCGAGGCGAACCGTCTGTTCGGTACGCCGAAGACGACCGTCAGCGCCTGGGTTCGGCAGCGGGCATGAGAACGAAGACCTCGCGTGGACTGGAGCAGGCGCTTTGCAAAACGGCATGACCGCCTTAAGATGAAGTCGGTTGTGAGCAGCAGCGCCGCTGTAAGATGACCGCGACGTTCAACGCGCGCAAAACTCGTCGGAGTGTCTGGCCAAGACAAGTGCAGTAGCGGCGTGAGTTCCGCTCACCGGGAGTAAACCGCCATGACCGAGGCGATGTCTCTGCTCATGCCCCTCCTGCGCTGTCCGCAGTGTTTTCAGCCAGCGCTCGACGAAGATCGCGCTCAGCTCACATGCAGCGGCTGCGGCGCGGTGTACCCGATCCGAAATGGCGTAGTCAGCCTGCTCGCACCTGGCGATAGAGCGCTCGCGGACCGTGCTTTCGGCAGGTTCGCCGCCAGGATGTACGACTCGACCTCCGCGCGCGGCGGCTTTCGGCGATGGGTCGCCGGGGATATCGGCGCGGAGGTGCGGCGCTTCACACAGCCGCTCCACCTGGACGTGCGCGATGTCGTTGTGGATGTCGGCTGCGGCACCGGGAACTACACGCTGGAATTCGCCCGTCAGGTGCAGGACGGGCTGGCCATCGGGATCGACCTTTCAGCAGCGATGCTGGATCTCTTCGTCCAACACGCGCGCGCCGAGCAGATCGCGAATGCGGTCGCGATCCAAGCCAACGCGGAGAACCTCCCGTTTCGAGATGGCAGCCTGGGCAAGATGTTCAACGGCTGCCTGCACCATCTAGCGCCGCAGCTCCTACCCGCTCTGCGCGAGGCCTATCGAAGCCTGTGCGGAGCGGGTGTCTTCTACAGCATCATGAATGTCCAAGCGAAGTCCGGTCTCATGCGTCTGCTCCAGCGCATCAGCATGGGCAGCACAGCCCGCCCTGTCGACACGGCGGCGCTGCATGAAGCCGTGCAGCAAGCTGGATTCACTGCGATCCGCATCGAGGATGCCGGGCTGGAGCGGTTCTACTTCGGCACATGTTATGCCGAAAAACCCGCCGCTTGAGAGGCAGGGGCTATCTTCCTCGACTCGCGCGCCGCATCCAGGTCACGGATTGAGGGTCGGCGGCGCGGCGGTCAGCGTAGCGATCGCCTCAAGGGCGGTCTCTGCGCGGTCGAAAAAGTGAAAGAGGAGCGCGAAGAGCAGGGTCAGCAGGAGCAGCCAGAAGACGGCCAGCATCATATCGCGCCAGAAGCGCAGCCGCGCGTGACGCCGCTCTTGGGCGATATCGGACGCGCGCAGTTGGTAGAGCGCACCAGCGGCGGCCTGGTTGTTGGGATTGATGCGCAGCACGTTCTCCAGACAGACGGCGCTCTGATCGAGCGAGTCGACGGCGACGCTCATCCACAGCCAGGCATCCTCGAAATCGCCGTTTTCGCCGATCAAGTCGCGCAGGAGCGCGCGCGCCTGCTCGCGCTGATCCGACTGCACGAGTTCGATGGCGTCGAGCAGACGATCGATGCGGTCGGCAGCCTGAGGATCGGTCATGCGTGCAGCAGCACCGGCTCATCGAGCGTGACGCCGGAGAAGACATCGGTTTCATCGGCGCAGGCGGATGCCGGCGTGGGGTAGACGCGCGTCAAGCCCTGCCAGGGTGCGAACGTCCGCCGCAGCCACAGCGGCAGGCTCAGGCTGCGTCCGCCGAGCTGGCTGGCGTGGCAGGCGCTGGCGGCATCCCATGCCTCGTAGTAATCGCGGATGTCGATGCGCGCATGGGCAGGCTCAACGTTGTCGAGCACGGCTTGCAGGTCGATATCCTGATTGACCCCGACGCGGCGCGGGTCTTGGCCGCGCAGGCGCATCAACGCGATACCCAGCCGCAGCAGCGCCGTCGGGATGCCGGTGTAGTACAGCTTCTGCGGCGCGTAGGGCGGCAGCCCCGGTGTGTGATACGCGGCATCGCCGGCCAGCGTGAAAGCCTCGTGGGTCGCGCGCTGGATGGCGATGTGATCGGGGTGGCCGTAGCCGCCGTAGCGGTTGAACGTGATGACGACTTGCGGCTGAACGCGGCGGATGACCTCGACCACGCGGCGCGTGACCTCCGCCTGCGGTGCCTGCCACAGACAGGCGGGGTCTTGGCTGGTGGCCGATCCCATCATGCCGCTGTCCCTGTAGCCGAAGGTGAACACCTGCTTGAAACCGAGTTTGGCCGCCGCGCATTCAAGTTCGGCCAGCCGCCGCTCGGCGATCGAGCCGTAGCCGTCGAGGAACTCGGGTTTGACCGTTCCCACATCGCCGTTCGTCGCGCAGATCAGGTAGACGTCCGTCCCCTGCGCGACGTATTTCGCGATCAGTCCGCCGGAGCCGAAGCTTTCATCATCAGGATGGGCGAACGAGAACAGCATACGCTGGCGGGACATACAGGACTCCTCGGTCAGACGGGTGATCTTCGACGCACGGCTCGGGATGCGCGGGCGGATTCGAGTCGGGTTTGCGCATTAGTATGCCAGAGAATCGGGCGCGATGAGGAGACAGAATCGACCAGTACGAATCTGCCCTACCGATCCGCCAGGGGCGTGCCTATACTAACGCGCGGCGGTTTTCCCGACCGCTGCTGACACTCCATAGCCGAGGATGCGTATGCGTAAGTCCGCTCTCTGGTTTGCCTTCACGGCCTGTGCGGCGCTGCTCGTTTTGAGTGCGGCCAACGCGCAGGACAGCTTCCCCTTCGCCACCAACACCCCGGATCCGCTGAGCCTGAGCTTGTTCACCAACACGCCAGCCGGCCCGACGCCGACGCCATCGGCCAGCCCGACAGCGACGGCGACCGCCACCGCCACAGCGACGGCGACCCCGACAGCGACCGATACGCCCGCGCCGACGGCGACGCTGGTCGGGCCGTTCGTCTATCCGGAAGGCTACAGCGCGCTGACCGGGCTGCCCTTCCCCAGCGAAGAGGCACGCGCGCGCCGCAATCTCCTGGTCAAGGTCTCCAACTTCCCGCCGGAGGTGCGCCCGCAGAGCGGCCTCAATCAGGCAGATGTCGTTTGGGAGTACGAAGTCGAAGGCGGCGTGACGCGCTTCGCGGCCATCTTCCGCGATCACGCGCCCAGCCACGTCGGTCCGGTGCGCAGCGGCCGCTTGATGGATCTTGAGCTGGTGCCGATGTATCAGGCGCTGTTCCTCTACTCCGGCGCGAGCGAGCCGGTGCAGATGATGTTCATGCGCGCGCCCTGGGGCTTGCAGATCATCTCGCCCAGCATCGGTGATAACTGCGAGGAAGCCGGCTTCTGCCGCTTCCCGCGCGAAGGGCTGGCGTTCGAGCACACCTTGTATGTCGATCTGAACGTGGCTTGGGATCGTGCGACGCGCCGGGGCGTCAACGAGGGGCGGCGGGCGCGCGGGTTCGCCTTCTCTGACAATCCCGATCCGGGCGGCACACCCGCCGTCGATATCTCGATCGATTGGTACGGGCGCATCGATGCGCGCTGGCAGTACGACCCGATCAGCGGGCGCTATCTGCGCTTCACCGATGGCGTGCCGCACATGGACGCGCTGGACAACACGCAGCTCTGGGCGGATAACGTCATCGTGCTCGAAGTCGTCCACGAGCAGCGCCCCGACCTATTCGAGCCAGAGAGCCGCAGCGCCTCGCAGCAGATCAATCTGTGGGATCAGGGGCGCGCCTACCTGTTCCGCGACGGCATCTATCATCAGGGCTTCTGGCGGCGCCCATGCGACGCGCGCATCGCCGAGACGCCGACACCGGTCGTCGGCGTGGCGGTCGAACGCTGCTACAGCGAAGAGGGCACGGCGCTGCAGATCATCTTCGGCAGCGGCGCGCCAATCATGATGAAGCCGGGACGTACCTGGGTCGAAGTCGTCCGCTTCCTCGGCGACGCGGTGATCGCGACCGAGTACGCTGACATGGCGGCGACCAGCACGGCGGTGCAGCTCAGCGCGACACCGACGCCCGGCAGCTAAGCCGATGGTCGAAACATGTTCACCATCCATGACCTCGGCGCGCAGTGTTCCAAGTCCAAAATCCTCTGCCTGGTCGTGGATTAGTTTCGCCCACAGGCTTTTGGAGGACCGCGCATAGGGGCGATCCGATGTGATCGCCTGTTGGCTTATCGTCGCCCCTGCGCGGCCATCCGCTCGGCGTGCTAGATGCTCACCCCGATGCGGTGGATGGCGAAGCCGTTGTGATCCATGAAGACCTCGGATTTGGTCAGCCGCCCGCTGGCGGTGGCGATCACCTCGTCGTAGACCATCTGGCCGCCCTGCTCGATCGTGATCTCGTCGTGGAGGATGCCGCTCACATCGAGATCGACCGTATCCTTCATCGCTGCGTAGGAGCTGCGGTTGCCCGTGACCTTGATCGTCGGCATGATCGGGTGCGAGATCGTATGACCGCCGCCGGTGCTGAAGACGAGCACCTGCGCGCCGCCCGCTGCGATGCTGCTGATCGACTCGCCGCCGTGACCGGGGCCGTACATCACGTAGAGGCCGGGCTTGTCTCCGGGACGGTCGCAGATGTCGAGGAAGCCGACGATCTTGGAGCGTGTGCCCGCCTTCTTGGTCGCGCCCATCGACTTCTCTTCGATGCTGCTCAGGCCGCCGAGGATGTTATCGCCCGTCGGCTGCGAGCCGCGAATGTCCTCGCCGCTGGCCAGCGCGCGCGCCTCCATGTGGGCGATGGCATCGGTGATCTGCTGGCGGATGGTGTCGTTCTCGGCCTTCTCCATGAACCAGGGTTCCGCACCCATCCATTCGGTCGTCTCGGCCAGGATCGTGCGGCCGCCCTGCTCGATGATCTTGTCCGAGGTCCAGCCGGTCGCCACATTGCTCGACAGGCCGGAGGTCGTATCCGACGTGCCGCAGTTGACGCCGAACAGCAGCTTGGAGACCGGCACGGCCTCTGCTGGAGCGCGGCCTCGCGCCGCTGGTCGCTGAGCTGGCGCGTGAAATCGGCGGCGTAGCGCAGCGCTTTATCCATCGCGTTGATCAGCCCGCCATCGTAGCGGATGTTGACGGTGGCGATCAGCTTGCCCGTCGGGCTGATGTCGTGCGCGATATCCTCCGCCGTGCAGTTCTCCTCGCGGAAGTGATCGATGATGACGACCGCGCCGACGTTCGGGTTTGCGCCCGTGCCGCTCAGAAATTTGCGCGTCAGGCGCAGGTCGGGCGCGACCTGCGTGCGCCCCAGCGGATGCTCGATCGCGACTGAGCCGTAGATCAACTGGGAGACGTGCCGGCACAGCGTATTGGCGTAGAGCGTGCCGGACAGGATCAAAACCAGATTGCGCGCACCGACGGTGCCATCCGGGCGAACGTAGCCCAACCATTCAGACATGTGTGTGCTCTCCCCTTGCCTATGCGGAATGCGATGGTCAATCAACTCACCGTGTCGTTCTTGGCGGCTTTGTCGCCGCGGCCGCGGTTGCTCTCGATGTTGTGCACATGGACATGATCGCCGGGCTGGATATCGACCAGCGCGCTGCCGATGCTCAGGCCGTACTTGTAGACCGTCTCACCCTTCTTGATCGGGCGCAGGGCGATCTTGTGGCCGTAGGGCACAGCTTGATTGGCCGTGACGGTGATGTCATGGGTGCAGCCGTGCGTGCCGACGCTGTCGCCGGGCGCGATCGGCTCGAAGACGTTCGTGCCCACGTTGTCGATCGCATCGATGACGAATACTTTTTTCATGGCGTGCTTTCTCCTGATGCGTAGGTCGATAGGTGATGAGAAATGCGTCATAGGTGATGCGTAGGGGCTTGACGTATCAGGACGATGCGCAGCGACATGCCATTGAACGTCCCTACGGACGGCCTCGCGCTGCATCAGCCCCCTTGTGACTCCATCCCACATGACGCTTGCTTTCTCACGAGAACTGCGGCAGATACTCGGCGAATGTGCGCAGCAGATCGTCGAGCACGGCGCGCGCCGTATCGAGATCGTGGGTCATCGGGTCGAGCGTCAGGGCTTGCAGCGCCAAGCCGCGGTCGCCGTTCGCGCAGGCATCGACGATTAGCGAGCTGAGCGCCAGCTCGCGGCGGCACAGCTCGGCGATGCCTTCCGGCAGCGGCGGGAAGTTCAGGCCCTGCACCCCGAACGCCGAGAGGATGCCGGGAACCTCGACGATGGCGTCGTCGGGCAGGTTCGGGATGAAGCCCGCGTTCGGGATATTGAGCTGCTGGTGATAGTGCTGTTCATTATAATGCAGCGCGCCGATCATCTCCGGGATGCCCTCGTCGAGCATGTCGTGCCGCCAGACGTCGCGCAGATCGTCGACCGAGCGCTCGCCGGCGACGATGGCGCGCGCGATCTCCCAACGCCGGGCGCGGCGGCGGCGGTTGCCCTCCCAGCTCTGCAGCTTGAGATCGTATTTCTCCCACGGCTTCGTCACCGGGTCACTGACGAAGGGCAGGAATTCGCACATGTGGCTGTCGCCCGCCGTCGGCATCATGCCGTAGGTGGCGAAGACCTCGCGCGAGAGCGGCTCGAAGTCGCGGCGGTACTCATGCAACCACTTCTGCCGCAGCAGCGGGTAGAGATCCTCGCCCGTCTTGCGGTCGCGAATATCGTAGACCCACGAAAAGTGGTTGATGCCCGCTGCCCGGATCTCGAGATGTTCGAGCGCCGCGCGCGCCACCGGAATGAAATGCGGCATATTGTCCGCGTCGGTGTGGACATGGAAGCCCGGCGGTACGTCGATGCCGAAGCGGTCGGCCAGCACCGCGCCCGCCATCGCATAGCCCCACAGCAGTTGATGGCACAGGCCGATCACTTTGATCTTCGTATAGCGGTGGACGGCGGTCGTCAGCCGGATGAGCGGGTTGACCAGGTTGAGATACCACGCATTCGGGCACAGCGCCTCCATGTCGCGGGCGATGGCCAGGATGAGCGGCAGGTTGCGCGCTGTGTGCGCGAACGAACCGGGGCCGCCGTTCTCCGCGTAGGGCTGGCGCACGCCGTGCTGCAAGGGGATCTGCCAGTCTTTTTCCCACACTGTCTCGCGCTGGCCGACCTGGATCGAGACGATCACGAAGTCCGCGCCGGGCAGCAGGTCGCGCCGCTCGCTGCTGCTGGTGATAGTCGCCTCGGTGCCCCAGGCGTCGTTCATGATCTGGGCCAGCCGGGTCATCGTCTCCAGACCTTCTCGGTCGATATCGCACAGGGCGATGTGCGCGCCGCGCAGTTGGCGGCTCTGCATCATGGTCGAAAGCGCGCCCAGCCCGAAGATGGCGCTGCCCGCGCCGATGATGACGATCTTGGGGGGATGAATGCTCATAGGCAGCTCGAAAACGCCTTTCTCACGATGGGCGGCGGCAGCAGCGCGCCCCAGCTCGCTCTATTCGTACGGAGTCTTGTCCCAGAACTCTTGGAACTTGCCCAAACCCATGTCGGTGTACGGGTGCTCGAAGGCCTCGCGGTAGACGGCGAAGCTGGCTGTGACGATATCCGCGCCCGCGACCGCCGCATCGGCGATCTGGCGGCCGTTGCGCACGGCGGCAACCAGCACCTCGGTGTCGAAGTCGTAGTTATCGCGGA
Source organism: uncultured Pleurocapsa sp. (assembly GCA_964438415.1). Taxonomy (GTDB): domain Bacteria; phylum Chloroflexota; class Anaerolineae; order Aggregatilineales; family Phototrophicaceae; genus Flexifilum. The sequence continues at coordinate 14,162 of CAYTME010000069.1, forward strand.
TCGAGACGAGATCTTCGATGAACGACAGCGTCTCCTCGGCGTTGGTCTCTTTCCAGCCGATGAACGGCGACACGTAGTGCGCGCCCATGCGCATCGCCTGCAAGCCCTGGACAGCGGAGAAGCACAGCGTCAGGTTTGAGCGGATGCCATCCGCCCGCAGCACGCGGCAGGCCTTGAAGCCGTGCTCGGTCGAGGGCATCTTGATGACGAAATTGGGCGACATCTGCGCCAGCCGCCGCCCCTCGGCGACGATGGCCTGGTAATCGCCGTGGCTGGCCGGGTTGGTCTGCACCGAGACGGTCTTGTCCGTCCCGGCGACCATCGCGCCGATCTCGGCGATCACGCGCAGGAACGGCTTGCCCGACGCCTGCACATGGCGCGGGTTGGTCGTCACGCCGTCGATATCCCAGATATCGAGCGCGTAGCGGATCTCATCGACGATGGCGCTGTCGAGAAAGAACTTCACGCGATACCTCCTCTTGCATTTCCTGTCGGCAGTACCTAAATCCTCAGCACGGGCAGGTCGAGCATCCGCGCCAGCATCGTCAGCGCCTCGGCGTGATCGCCGTAGACGAGCGAGATGTGGTGCTCCAGCCCTTCGCGCAGCAGCGTATCCATCGCCGCCTGTGCCCCGCTGTCGAAACGCAGCGTGCCGCTCGTGCCGCTGAAGCTGGGCGGCGCGGCGATCATCTCGCCCGTGCCGATGACGAGCCGGTACGCGCCGGTCGCCTCGCTCAGGCGCGCCAGCGTCACCCGCCCCGGCTTGAGCGGGAACTCCATCAGCAGCGGCAGCCGCCGGTTCGAGTGGATGGTCGCCCGCGGCTGCACGTTCGGGTCGGCCATCGAGAGCGGCGCGAGTCCGCAGTGCCAGAGCACGGCGACATCCGCATCGATATCGAAGGCGACCAGATCGCTGCCGAAAGCCGGCTCGCCGCTCAGCCACTGCAAGATGAGCTGTGTGATCGTGCCGTTGACATCGGCCTCGCAGCTCGTGGGCGTCTGTTCGTCGCTCAGCAGCGAAAGCGCACCGCAGGCCGCGCAGCCGAGGTCGGTGAAGAACTCCGGCCAGCAGCGCACGGCCAGCCCATCGAGATGCGCACGCGCAGCCAGGTCGCGCAGCGCCGCATAAACGCCGAGCGTGCCCCGCGCCGCCGCCCGCTCGACCTCAGCCAGCCC
>CAYTME010000069.1:15347-17666 GCA_964438415.1 uncultured Pleurocapsa sp.
TGCGCCCGCGCAGCGCGTCTTCCAGCACCACCACTTGAGCCGGCTCCGCCGCGCGCGCGCCCTCGAAGACCGTTTGCAGCCCCACCTGCTCGACCGCAACGCCCAACCGCTCGCGCAGCGCAGCCGCATCACAGCGGCAACTTTCGAAGCCCGCCGGGTGTTCGCCCACCCGCCCGATCCGTGCTTCGCGCAGCCGCTGCCGCACGGCTGCCGCGCTGACGAAGGCGCGCAGTGTGCGGACGGTCGCCTCGGCATCGGGGTCACCGTAGGCATATTCATAGCGCAGTCCGGCGCGACGCAGCGCGTGCGCCGCCAGGTTGATGCCGCAGAACGAATTGAGGCGCAGCCGCCCGCCCGTGCGCGGTTCTGGCAGCCCCCAGAGCAGCAGCGGCGCTTCCACCTGCCGCGCCAGCTCGACTATGAGCAAGCTGTCGGCGAACGATGCCTGCAGCGCGATCACGGCGATGGGTTCTGCAGCGCGCAGTGCGCGGATGCGCTCGGCGGCAGTCTCCGCATCCATGATCAGCGCCGCATCGCCGAGCATCTGGAAGCCGAGCGCAGTGCAAGCGCGGTAGGCGAGCGCGGCGCGCTCCTGGGCGAACGGCACGTCGAATGTCGGTCGGGCGATGGCGATGAAGCCGATGGCGAATGTGGACGATCCGGCGTTCACGAAAGCCCTCCTTTCGCAGCCAGCGGTTGTGGACGGTAGAGAAACGAGTCGAGCGCCAGCGCCGCCGCGCCGATCATGCCGGCCTGGTCGCCCAGCTCGGTGAGCTGCAAGCGCACCCGCCTGCCGAGCGTGCCGAAGGCATGGGCGCGCATCGTGCGCTCGATCGTCGGCAGCAGCGTCCCGCGCTCGTGCAGGAACAGCCCGCCGAGCACGATCAGCTCTGGATTGAAGAGATCGACCAGATTGGCCAGCGCCAGGCCGAAATAGAAGGCGCGTTCCTCGAGCATGGCCTGCAGATCGGCATCGCCAGCCGCCGCCGTGAAGATGTCGTCGAGCGCCGCCATCTCCGGGCGACCGAGCGCGCGCGCCGCATCGAGCAGCGCCTGGCGCGAGAACAGCGCCTCCAGCGACTGAACCGTCGGCCTGCCCTGGCGCGATTGGACGACCAGCGCGGTGTGACCGATCTCGCCCGCACCCGCGTCCGCACCCCGGTAGATCTGACCATCGACGACCAGCCCCGCGCCGACGCCGACGCGCGCGTAGATGAAGGCCATCGCCCGCAGGTCGCGCCCGCTGCCGAACATCGACTCGCCGAGCGCCATGGCGCGGACGTTGTTTTCGACCGCGATCGGGCGCTGAAGCCGCTCGGCCATGTGGGTGCGGATCGGCACATCGTACCAATGGAGGTTGGGCGACAGCGTGTTGACACCGCTGACGGGATCGACCAGCCCGGACGCCGCCACCCCTGCACCGACGATGCGCTCCGGCTCGACTGCGTGCTGCTGGCAGAGGCGCTCGGTCTCGGATGCGGCGCGGTCGAGCACCGTCTGCCAGGGCGCATCGAGGCGGTGTTCGAAGCTGGTCGTCGCCAGCGGCGCGCCGATCAGATCGACCAGGGCGACATGTACGCGCCCGACATCGATATGCACGCCGACGGCGCAGCGGGCGGTCGGGATCAGCTTGAGCGCGCGCTGCGGACGCCCGACCGGCGCGGCGGACTCGAGATCGCGCACAAGGCCGTCGTCGGCGATCAGGCCGAGCGCGACCAGCTCGCTGACCAAGTTGGTGATGGTGGCGGTCGAAACGCCGATCTGCTGGGCGAGCAGCACGCGCGAGGCGCTGCCATTGCGCAGCAGGTGCAGCAGGATGGCGCTGATATTGCGCTGCTTGATATCGCTGCTGTTGACACCGGCGGCAGAACGCATATGGCCTCATCCCGGTCAAGGTGGGGCAGGTCGGCTGAATTCTTTAATCAATTTGATTAATTAATTGCAGTATACGGCGCTTTGGCCACCAATGCAAGCGCTTGGATGAGAATGTGCACAATAGACTTCCCGCTGATGGAAACTAACTGGGACTCGCGCTACGATACAGGCGGACAGGCGGACAAAGTCGACTGGAATTGACAATCATGGCGAACGAAGTGAGTCAGGTTTTGCAGGCGCTGCAAGCGCAGCAGTATGTCGCCACCACCGAGATCGCGACGGTGATGTTCCTGGCCGATAAGCTGGGCAAACCGGTGCTGGCCGAAGGCCCGGCCGGCGTCGGCAAGACCGAACTGGCCAAAGCCTGGGCCGGCGTGACGGGACGACGGTTGATCCGCCTGCAGTGCTACGAGGGCCTGGACGAGAGCAAAGCGCTCTACGAGT
>CAYTME010000070.1:0-5636 GCA_964438415.1 uncultured Pleurocapsa sp.
TGCTCACGCCGCTCTTCTCGTCTGCAGGTGCGAGATAATCTCACATGACTACCCATGCGGCTCTGTGCACTTAGAACATGACAGTATGCTGATAAATCAGTACCCAGGCCACTGGTCTGAGAAGTTGTAGGCGCCCTCTCGCTCCTGAAAACGCGAAATGAGCGGCTTATCGAAATCGATGACGCGACTCCCAACCCTCATCCAGCCGCGCAGATCCGCCTCGCGGCGGAATTGATAGGTGGACGGATCGTAGCTGTAATTGCGGACGAGCGCAGGTTGTGAGACGTTAAACTCAATCCGGACGTAGCTCTGCGTGTTCTGCTCGTAGGCCATCACGTAGCCGCACAGCCCCCCCCAACCCAGGTCGGGGCTGACTTCTGCGCAGTCAGGGTCGGGCATGAGTTTGGCCCTATCGTCGATGACATACCAGCGATTGTCTGTATCCGCGCCACGGAATCGGACGTGAACCCAGGTTTCACGCCAAGCCCCGGCAACCATTTTGGTCGCGGTGACCGAAATGCTGGTGCTCGAGATCCTCGTGCCGCGATTGCTGAAGAAAAACACTCCTTCGGAATATGCGTAAGGTTCCGCCTGCACAAACGTCGGCGCGGTCAGTGTAAGTAAGAAGACCAACACCCCTATCCACGTGAACGTACGCTTGAGCATATTGACGATCCTTTTATCGGCAGCTCTGCGCCTCATGCGCTGAGAAAGCGGAGACCCCGAGCCTTCACTCGACCAGGCCTGATCGCCTTCCGCTGCCACCACCCATGATCATCATATGCCCCCCTGATGACCGGCAGAGTGACAGATGTCATCAATCAAGTCGTGCAGATCGTCACATTTGCAACACAAAACTGCCGGCCGAGGCCAAATGCTCGCTCTACAGCGATCTTCAGATGGGCTTCAGCATCCGAACGGCACTGTGATGTTGAACGGCGTGCCGATGTCGTAGAGATCGTAGCGAATGAGAACCGTGCCATCGACCGGGAGCTGACGGTCGAAGATGAACGCGTTCCGCACATCGAGGTTGACCCAGAAGCGCACGACTGCGTTGTGCTGCGCCGAAAACCATAGTTCGCTGCTGGTGATTGTGAGCGAGCCGCCCTCGCCCGTGCGGATGGCGGGCAGCAGCAGCGAGTCGCTGGTGAAACTGTAGCCGTAGACCGGCTCGCCGTGCAGCGTCCCCTGCCGACCGGCGGGGATGGCGCGCTCGACGCCGCCGATCAGCGTGCCGGCGCTCAGGTCTGCTGCCAGCTCGGCGGCGGGCGTCCGGCTCTGGCACAGGCCGTCGCGCAGCAAAAATGCATCCGGCCCTAGACGCACCGCTTCATACGCAGTGTCCTCCGTCTGGCCGATCAGCTCGCCAGAGGTGGTGAGGACGACGCGCCGCGCCGACGCGAGCTGATTGAAGGTGACTTCGGCGGTCGCGGTCGCCTGGGCGGGGCGCGACGTGCGCGCGAAGACGCCGCTAAATTCCAAGCGCACTTCGTAGCGCCAGCCAGCCAACACGCCCAGACCTAAGTCGATCTGCGGGAATGCGATAGCCTCGTTGTACGGCGGCGGCGGCGCGTTCTGCGTGAGCACGACGCCGGTCGCCATCTCCTCGATCGACGGGGCAACCGTCGGGATGTCATCCAGACTGAACTGCCGGGGTGCGCAGGCGCTCAGCAGGAGCGCAGTGACCACACATCCTGTCGCGATCGTCGCACGCAGCGGCATCGAGTCTCCAACCTGGCGCGGCGGCCAGCATCGTTCGGAAAATGGATCGAAATGGCATTATGACCCAGCATGGTCTGCTGGACAAGATCAGGAGTGTCCACATATAATTCACATAGTTTTGAATATCAAACACAGTCTAAACGTGATGAATTCTGAGTACCTGCTTGCTTGCGGCATCCCAATTCGGGGATATAATCGAATACGCACTGTAATCGCCCGCTGCGACAGCGACTTTTCCCCTTGCTGTGCCGGCGTGAGCGCGCTGCTCGACCATGTCGATGCTGTGGCGGCAGATCAATAGAATAGGAGCATGACCCCTTGACCTCACTTGTCCTCACAATTTCCGAGACCCTGCGTTATCGCGGCGCACTCGGCCAATGGAGCTGGGTGCTGCATCGCATCACCGGCTTGGGCGTCGTTCTGTTCCTCGTCCTGCATGTGATCGGCGTGGCCTGGTCGGTTTTCTATCCTGAACTGTGGGAAAAAGAGATTCTGATTTACCAGCATCCGCTGTTCACCATCGGTGAATTTGTGCTGGTCGCCTGCGTGGTCTATCACGCGCTCAATGGCCTGCGCATCAGCATCCTCGATTTCAAACCCGAGATGTGGAAGTACCAACGGCAGGCCGCCGTGTATGTGCTGCTGGGGACGGCAGTGCTGCTCGTTCCGACGTTCATTCTCATGTTCCAGCATGTGCTTAAGCATTACGAGACGACTCCGTTCATCGTGCCGTTCGCGATGATCGCCGAAGCGCAGTTCCCGTTCTTGGTCGGCATCGCGGCTGCCGCGGTGCTGGCGGTGCTCGCGTCGGGTCTCTATGGCCTGATCGCGGGCAATCAGAAAGATGTTTCGGTCGGCAAGGGCAGCGGCAGCCGCATGGAGCGCTTCTGGTGGTCGTACATGCGCGTCAGCGGCCTGCTGATCGTGCCGCTCGTCTTCGGCCACCTGGCGCTGGCGCATATCATCCAGGGCGTGTTCGAGATCAACATGGCCGGGGCTGCCATCGCCGGCGTGCCGATCAACGAGGCGGGGGCGCTGCTGACCAACGGTATCAATAACAGCGGCACAGCCGTCGAATACGTAGCCGAGCGGTGGAATTTTCTGCTCGGCGGCGTGGCTGTCTGGCGCATCTACGACGCGGCTCTGCTGGCGCTCGTCACCGTACACGGCTTCAACGGCCTGCGCTACGTGCTGACCGACTACACGATGTCGTCACCGCTGCTGCGTCGCGCTGCCGTCTATCTATGCTTCATGGGCGCGGTGGCGCTGCTGGTGGTCGGTGTACTGGCGCTGCTCGGCACGATCGAGCCGACAGCGGTTGAGCTGGCTGAGCAAGCGAAAGCGAGCATTCTGGGCGGCGGCGCATAGACCGCCCCCCACACGGCTGTACACGCAGAACAAGATGGGGAGAAACGAGTAGGATGAAGACGCATCAATTCGAAGCGGTGATCGTTGGCGCTGGCGGTGCCGGGCTGATGGCCGCGCTCTATGCCTGTAAGGGCGGTGCCAAGGTCGCCGTCGTCAGCAAGCTCTATCCCACGCGCAGTCACACCGGCACGGCACAAGGCGGCATCGGCGCAGCGCTGGGCAACCTGGATGAGGATCATCCCCTCTGGCACGCCTTCGACACCGTCAAAGGCGGTGACTATCTGGCCGATCAGAACGCGGCGAAAGTGCTGGCCGAAGAAGCCATCGACGCCGTCATCGAGCTGGAACACATGGGGCTGCCGTTCGACCGCACCGATAATGGCCGTATCAGTCAGCGGCGCTTCGGTGGGCACACCAGCAACTTTGGCGAGAAGCCAGTTCGCCGCGCTTGTCATGCCGCCGACCGCACCGGCCACATGATCTTGCAAACGCTCTACCAGCAGTGCATCAAGCACAACGTCCAGTTCTTCGACGAGTTTCATGTCGTCGATGTGATCATCAACAATGGGCGCTGCGTCGGCGTGGTCGCGCTGGAACTGGGGACTGGAGAAATCCATGTCTTCCATGCGAAAGCGACGTTGTTCGCCACCGGCGGCTGGGGGCGTGTGTGGAGCGTCACCAGCAACGCGCACAGCCTGACCGGCGACGGCGCAGCGGTTGCCTTCCGGCGCGGTGTGCCCATGCAGGACCTGGAATTCTTCCAGTTCCACCCGACCGGCATCTACAAGATGGGCATCCTCATCACCGAGGGTGTGCGCGGCGAGGGCGGTGTCCTCATTAACGGGCGCGGCGAACGCTTCATGGAAAAGTACGCGCCCAAGATCAAAGACCTGGCGAGCCGTGATGTCATCAGCCGCGCCATCTACCTCGAAATCCGCGAAGGCCGCGGCGTCAAGGGGAAAGATTACGTCTATCTCGATGTGACGCCGGAGACCGTCAACCGCTATCTGGCCGAGGCGGGCGAGACGCGCCGCATCGATCGGGAGACGGTCGAGAAGAAGCTGCCGGATATCCTCGATTTCTGCCGCACGTATCTGGGTGTCGATCCGGTCAAGGAACCGATGCCGATCCAGCCGACGGCACACTATGCCATGGGCGGCATCCCGACCAACGTCGATGCTGAGGTCGTCCTCGATGAACACTGGACGGTGCTGCCGGGCATGTACGCTGCGGGTGAGGTTGCCTGCGTGAGCTGTCACGGCGCGAACCGGCTGGGCACCAATTCGCTGGTCGATCTGGTCGTCTTCGGTCGGCGCGGCGGGATGCGCATCGCCGAGTACGTCCGGCACGCGGATTACGGCGCGCTGCCCGCCAACCCGGCGGGCGAGATCGAGGCCGAGATGCAGCGGCTGCGCACGAGCAAAGGCAGGACGCGCCCTGGCGAGCTGCGCAGCACGATGCAGCGGGTGATGATGGAAGGCGTCGGTGTCTTTCGCGAAGAGACGGGCATTCGAGCGGCGCTCGACTGCGTGCGCGAGCTGAAGGAACGCTACGCCGCTGACCTGCACGTCGACGACACCGGTTACAAGTTCAATACCGATCTGCTCGAAGCCTGGGAGCTGGGCTGCCTGCTCGACCTGGCGGAGAGCACGGCGGTATCGGCGCTCAATCGCACCGAGAGCCGTGGGGCGCACAGCCGAGAAGACTACAAAGCGCGCGATGACGAAAACTGGATGGTGCACACGCTCATCTCGCGACCGGAGGGCGTCAGTGTGACGGGCGCAACTGAATATGTAATCAACACACGCAAGAAGGTCGATACCTCGCTGGCTGATGTCGATGAGCGATTCAAGCCCAAGGTGCGCGCGTACTAGGCGTAGAACTCAACACAGGAAGTGACGTGTAGCCATGGACGTGACCATTCGTATTCGCCGTTTCAACCCGGAACTGCCGGGCAAGAATAAACCGTACTGGCAGGAGTTCACGCTGACGAACGTCGATGAGACCGACCGCGTGCTCGAGCTGCTGCACCGCATCAAGTGGGAGCAGGACGGCACGCTGACGCTGCGCCGCGCGTGTGCGCACGGCGTCTGCGGTTCCGACGCCATGCGTATCAACGGCGTCAACCGGCTGGCATGCAAGGTGCTCGTGCGCGATGTTGGCACGCGCATGCAGGTTGAGCCGATCCTGGGACTGCCGGTGCTTAAAGACTTAGTGGTCGATATGGAACCGTTCTTCGCCCACTATCGCAGCGTCATGCCGTACTTCATCAACGACACGCCTGTGCCGGCTGATGGCCGCGAGCGGTTGCAGAGCCAGGAAGACCGGGAAAAGTTCGACGACACGACCAAGTGCATCCTGTGCGCTGCCTGCACGACGAGCTGTCCATCGTTCTGGGCCAACGGACAGTATGTCGGGCCGGCGGCCATCGTGCAGGCGCACCGCTTCATCTTCGATACGCGCGATCAAGGCTGGAAAGAACGTCTGGAGGTGCTGGCCGAGCCTAATGGCGTCTGGCGCTGCCGCACGATCTTCAACTGCATGCC
>CAYTME010000070.1:5675-16938 GCA_964438415.1 uncultured Pleurocapsa sp.
GTCAAACTCGCGATCCAGCGCGGCACGCGCGAGGGCATCGCCAAAGGCACCGGACCAGTCGCCAGCAGCAACAGCTAACGCGGCGCCTCTCCGGTTCCATCCATGCGATGTACGGGGATTGAGCCTAAGTGAGATCGAAACTGGGGCTGCGAAAGCCCCAGTTTTCGTTACCCCCCAAGCTGAGCGAGCAGGCGCTTCCAGTCTTCCGCGTTCGGCGGGTTGAGCGCGATGATCTGGCGGATGGTGACGGCGGCCTCTTGGTGCATTCCGGCCTCAAGCTGGAGTTCGCCCAGAGCGTCGAGCTGCGCGACCGCATCGGGAATGCGGCCGAGCTGCCGGTAGATGGCGGCCAGCCGCGAGCGCGCACCGGTGTCATTCGGATAGTTCTTGACGATTTCCTCCAGCGTGCGCACAATCCGGTTGACATCTTTTGCCCGTGCGTAGATGCGCAGCAGATCGTCCAGTCGCCGCGTCGCCTCGAGACGGTTACCCTGCCGCTGATGGATCTCGACGAGCTGACGATAGGCGCGCTCATCGTCCGGAGCCATCTTCGCGATCTCCTCGTAGATCTTCTGTGCGCGCCGGAAGTCCATGCGCAGATGTTCGAGGTCGGCCATCTGATGCTTGATACGCAGCAGTGTCTCTTTGGGCGCGTTCACGCGCTGAGCGGTGCGTTCGGCCAGCGCGTAGGTCTCGCGCGCTTGATCGGCCTGACCGAGCTGGTTGTACGTCTCAGCCAGCCCGACATACTGATCGACCAGCTCCTCCCACTTCTCCTCGCTCTCCAGCAGTTCGATCAGGTTGCGACGGACGGTCAGATCGAGGGGTGCCATCTCGAGGATGTTGTTCAGGATGCGCGCAGCGCGGACATTATCTCCGCGCGCCATATAGACTTTGGCGATGGTGTTATACTTGGTGATCGCCTGGCGCACGCGCCCCTCGCGCAGAAGCACTTCGGCCATCCGCTCGTGCACCGGCAGATAAAACGGCGAGAACTCGACGGCGTAGTGGCTTTCTTCCATCGCCATATCGAACATCCCTTGACGCATGTAGCGATTGATGCTGTCCATCGCTGAGGTCAAGCGGTCACCGTTCGGATCGACCAAGATGTCGATCATGGCGTCCTCGCCCTGCTCATGCAGCGTCTCTTCGAGCTGCCGGCGCGTTTCAGGCACGCGATGCCGCCACTCCTTGTGCAGCAGCAGCGACTTGAAACGCTGGGTCACCGCTGCCTGAACCTCCTCATTCTGACGTTCAAGCACCGAAGCCAGCCGGTCATATGTTTGTGTCAGCTCGACGACATCTTCATCGGTGAGCGACTGTGCGCTGTCCACGGATTGCAGCGACTGCAGGAGCCATTTGATCGCCTGCCGATATTTCCCTTGCAGTTGGTAGGCGACCCCCAGCGCCTGGTATGCACCAGGCGCGAGCGTCGGTTGGTTGACAGCCTCACCCAAGTGGCGCACCGCCTCATCGGGCATTTCTTCCAGCACGAGCAGTGCACCCAGATTGAGCTTGAGGGCGGGGTGCTTGAGTCTCGGCTCGGCGCGTTTATAGGCAGCGATCGCATCGGCACGCAGCCCCTGGCGCTGGAGTTCAAGCGCCTGAAGCGCACTCGCCCCAGTCGCATCCATCATACCGTTTTCAGCCACATGGCGCGCGAGCATCGTCATCGACTCGGTCATCGCTTCGCCCATCGGCCCCAGCGGGTCGCCCTCGACGACGGCTTGCTGTTCTTGAGTTGCGCGCTTACCCTTGCGCGGTGCCTGCGGCGCAGGCGCAGGAGCGGGCGCGGTGCGCTCATCTTCCGGCGGCATCGAGATCGCGTTGCCAGCCTCCAGCGCTCGGATCGTATTGAGGACAAGCGGGCTGTTACGGTCGAGCCGCAGCGCGCGCTGGCACGATTTGAGCGCCTTGTCGATATCGTTCAGACGCTGGAAGTTATACGCGAGGATCAGATACTGGCGGATAGCGCGCCGCTTATCCCCGACGCGCTCATAGGCCTGCGCCAGCTTGGCATGAATGTTGACCAGGCCGGGCGTCAGGCGGGTCGCCCGCTCCCAGTTGTCGATCGTCTTATTGAGGTCGCGCTGTCCGAGGTAGATTTCGGCTACATTGATATACTGGTTGGCAGCCTCGCGCAGGCGACCCTGACGTTCGAGGATATCCGCGCTCTTTTCCAGCGGGATTGGGTCACCTTCACTGAGTTGGTGGGCGCGCACATAGACCTTGAGCGCATCTTCCAAACGCCCTGCTTCCAGCAGACAGAAGCCGAGCGCGAGATGTGCCTCAAGGTCGTCCGGGAACTCTTGAATCGCACGCCCGTAGGACGGGATGGCTGCTTTCCAATCCTGATCCCAAGCAGCATTGTGCCCGGCATTCATTGCCTGCTCGTATATTTCGCGATTTCCGGCCATACTGCCTATCCGCCCCCGCCGTGTCGTGATGGTTTCGTATCCGTTACTTCAGTGTACCATCAACTCTACCAGGATCGCCTTCTGAGCATGTAAACGATTCTCCGCCTGCCGGAAAAGCAGCGATTGTTCGCCGTCGGCAACCTCATCGGTGATCTCTTGGCCACGATGCGCCGGCAGACAGTGCATCACGACTGCGTGTGACGGGGCCTGCCTGAGGAGCGCGCTGTTGACCTGATAGCCCGCCAGCGCTTGCAGACGAGCGGCCGTTTCCGCTTCCTGCCCCATGCTGACCCAGGTATCGGTGTAAATCACGTCCGCCTGGCGCACCGCCGCGACGGGGTCTTGATACAGCTCCACGCTGCTGCCGTTGTTGTGAGCGATAACCGCGATCTGTTCGAGCACATCCTCCGGCAGTGAGTAGCCTGACGGTGCCGCCAGCACAAAATGGGCACCGAAATGCGCTGCAGCCTGACCGAGCGAGGTCGCCACATTATTGCCATCGCCCACATAGACGATGCGGAGGCCGCGCAGCGCACCGAAATGTTCTCGCAAAGTCAGGATGTCCGCCATCGCCTGGCAGGGGTGATGAGAGTCGCTCAGCCCATTGATGATCGGCACACTCGACCAGCGCGCCATCTCCAGCAAGTGCGCATGATCATAGACGCGCGCCATGATCGCCTGTGTATAGCCGGCGAGCACGCGCACAACGTCAGCGATGCTCTCGCGCTTGCCCAAACCGATCTCGTCTGGCCCGAGCATGATGCTGCTGCCGCCCAGATGCTGCATGGCGACCTCGAACGAAACACGCGTGCGCAGAGATGGTTTTTGAAAAACCATCGCCAGCGTCTTGCCGCGCATGAGCGGCGCGTTGCCGCCATTACACCAATCGCGTTTGAGGATGATGGCGTTTTCGATCAGTCGATGCAGGGTATCGCTCGGCCAGTCTACCAGGTCAAGGAAGTGCTTCATAAGCTGCTAGATTGTCTTGGTGGAGATCAATGGGCTAGTAGTATAGCAGGTGTTTAGCAGAGGCGGCAATCGACTGGCGCAACAAAACGGGGCAAACGACGCTCACCAAGTCCACCTCATGCCCACGTCTAGCAAATGAGACCGAGTATCAATATATTCGCAATATCGCTGCTAATACACGATCTTAAAGCGAATACCATTGTGTGTTAAAGCTCCCTCGCTATTTTTCTGCGCGTGGGCGAAAGTTCTGCGCCCGCCGAAGGTTCGAAAGTGCAGCCGTGGGTTTTCTTGAGGAGAGGCATATGATTCGTATGCGTTCGCTGCTGCGTCGGAGCATGGTCGTGCTCGCCATCCTCGCGCTCTTAGTGCCCTTTGTGGGCATTCAGGCGCAGGGTGAGTCGCTGCCCGTGCTGATCCTTCCTATTGATCAGGCGAGTTTCCTGCCGGGCGCAATGTTCGACTTCCGCGTCGAAGTCCATGCTGACGCCCTGCCGGAGAACTTCAGCGTCACCATCAACGGTACGGATGCCGCCGATTTCTTCGATGCTCAACCGACCGAGGAGAGCTGGGTCTTTGGCCCAGAAGCGTCTCCGACGCCGGCGTCCTCGGTGATTTGGCGGGATCTGGCCGCCCCCGCACCGGGCGAATACGTCGTCACCGTGACAGCGGGCGCGACGACGGAGTCAGTTACATGGATCGTGCGTGAGCCGATGGCCGGCAGCGCCCGCAACGTGATCCTCTTCATCGGTGACGGTATGACGGTTGGTATGCTCGCGGCTGCACGTGCCGCTCGCGGGATGCAGCAGGGTCTGCCGACCAACCCGCTCAATATCGACAGCTTCCCGGTCGTCGGCATCGCCAGCACCAGCAGCGTCGACTCGCTGATGGCGGACAGCGCCAACACCGCCAGCTCCCACCAGACGGGCCACATCGGCAGCGTCAATGCCACCGGCAGCTACAGCGACACATCGCCCGACCCGCTGGACGACCCCCACACTGAGACCTTCGCTTCGATGATCAGCCGTCTGCGCGGCATGAGCGTTGGGGTCGTCACGACTGCCGACTTCACCGACGCAACCCCGGCCTCGGTCTGGGCACACGGCCGCAACCGCAGCGATGGTAATCGCGCCGCGTACATTGTGCAGGCGCTCGAGAGTGGCTTTATTGACGTGCTCATGGGTGGTGGCGCGCGCCGCATGCTGCCCCAAAGCGTCGAGGGTTCGCGCCGTGCCGATGATCGTGACATGTTTGCGGAATTCGAGGAAGCCGGTTACAGCGTCGTCACCACGGCCACCGAGCTGAACGCTGCCATGACCGGCGCTGCCCTGCCGACACAGCTCATCGGCGTCTTCCAGTCGAGCGACATGAACGTCTGGCTCGACCGCAACGTCTACACTGACAACCTGGGCAGCGCCACCGACCAGCCCGGCCTGGTCGACATGACGCTGGCCGCGCTCGAAATCCTCAATCAAAACGAGACTGGTTTCTACCTGCATGTTGAGGCGGCCAGCATCGATAAGCAGATGCACCCAATCGACATGGAACGCGCGCTCAGCGACTTGATCGAGCTGGATGCCGCTGTCGAAGCCGCGCGTGCTTGGGTCGCTGAAAACGCGCCGGATACGCTCATCGTCGTCACCGCCGATCATGGTCACGGCTATGATGTATACGGCACGGTCGATGTCGAGAGTTTCAACGCCGCTGAAGACGACATGGCCCGCCGTGATGCCATCCGTGTATACGCTGAGGCTGGCTATCCGAACTACCCAGATGCTGACGGTGACGGCCAGCCTGAGTGGGGTGATGCCACCATCGTCTTCGCGCAGGCGGTCAACAATCATCCCGATATGACCGAGGACTTCCAGGTCAGCTCTGTGCCGCGCAGCCCGGCCATCCGCAACGATCAGGGTATTGCGGTCGATAACCCGGATGACGACCCGAACGGCATCACGCTGATGGGCAACCTCGATCCGGGCAGTCCGTCTGGTGTGCACACGCTCCAGGACGTGCCGGTCTTCGCCGAAGGCCCCGGGTCAGAACGTTTCGCCGGCCTCTACCACCAGCGCGAAATCTTCTTCCTGATGGCTGGTGCCATTGGCCTCGACCCGTCCACGGGTGACGGTATGGTCATGTCGGCAGTGCCAGAAGTGACCACCGCTGGTGTGGCCATCCCCGCTGGCGCGAGTGGCATCGCGCTGCTGCTGGTCGGCCTGGTGGCGGGCTTCGCCATCAGCCGCATCCGCAAGTAATCGACGATTCAGTGTCATCCACAGCCCCCGCTTCTGCTGAAGCGGGGGTCAGCGGATGCGACGACAACCTGCGCAGCTCGAGATATTGGACGACCGCCGGGCACCTCGCGCTTTTTTGCGATAACGTTCGAATGAATTGTGCAGCGAGGTCAAAGTAAGATGTTACGTTTCGTTCTGTTCCTGCTGATCGCGGTGTCCGCGGCGGCCTGCGCGCCAGCGGGCAGCGCGCCCATCTCGGCCGTCACACCGCTCCCGGCCGATTTCGCCACCGCGACTCCGCGTCCGACCAGCACCGCGCAACCCGATACAGCGAGAGGTGAGGCGACACAGAGTCGCGACAGCAGTCCCGCCGCCACAGCCACTCCGCTCGATAACAACCTGCCTTCCGGCAGCGCTCGTGCGATCGCCTTTGCGACCGACACCGCCATGTATCCGACCATCGAGAACCCCCTTACGTTTGACGAAAGCCCGGTGCCGATCCGCTTCGATGAGTTCTACGACGGCTTCGACATGCGCCGCGGCCTGCTGCTTTCGCAAAAACTGCTCTCGCTCGACGGCCAACGGGTCGTCATGGAAGGCTACATGGCCCCCCCGCTGAAACCGGAGCTGGATTTCTTCGTGCTGACGCGCATCCGACTGCAGTTCTGCCCGTTCTGTTCGACTGCGGGTGAGTGGCCTGACGACATTGCACTTGTGTACATGCCCGAAGGCCAGACCACGTTCGCGCTGACGGAACCGGTGCGCATCATCGGCACGATGGAGATCGGCATCGCGGTCGATGCAGAGACCGGCATGGTCAGCCTAGTGCGCCTGTACGCAGACGAGTTGGAAGTCATCGGCTGATGCTCAGGCTGGAGAACATCCACCACAGCTACCTGATCGATGGCCGCCCTGAACGTCCGGTGCTGGCGATCGACTCGTGGGAGCTGACGGCGGGCGACCATGTGCTGCTGCGCGGCGTCAGCGGCAGCGGCAAGACGACGCTTTTCAACGTGATCGCGGGGCTGCTGCGTCCGACGCGCGGCGAAGTCTGGATCGATGGGCAGCCGCTCTACGCGCGGCCTGAAGCGCAGCGCGACCGGATACGAGCGCAGCACATCGGCTACGTGTTTCAGAGTCACCATCTGCTGCCCGCGCTCAGCGCGCTCGAGAACACGATCATGCCACTGGCATTTGCCGGTGTACCTGCAGCCGAGCGCCGGCAGCGCGCGCGCGATCTGCTGGCGCGTCTGGACTTGAGCGCCGTCATGCATCATCGACCTGCTCAGTTGAGCGCCGGGCAGCGCCTGCGCGTCGCTGTGGCGCGGGCGCTGGCACATCGCCCGCGGCTGGTACTCGCCGATGAGCCGACCGCTGCGCTCGACCCCGAGGCGGCAGCCGCCGTGATGGCGCTGATCGAGGCCGAGTGCCGCCCGCAGAATGCACTGCTGATCGTCGCCAGCCACGACCCGGCGCTGTCTCCACGCTTCCCCCTGATCGCGGATCTGCGGGCTGGCCATCTGGAGATGCAGCTTGAGGTCAAGGAGCGAACACCCGATGCAGTATGATCTCTTCCTCGCCTGGCGCAACCTGCGTGCCCGACCGCTCCACACGCTCGTCACGATGCTCGTGATCGCGCTGGCGGTCGCGCTGCCCGTGACCGTGCTGGCGCTCGGTGATGGCGCACGTCAGGGCATCATCCGCGCCAGCGATCCGTTCGGCGTGCTCGTCATCGGTGCAAAGGGCAGCGCGCAGCAGCTCGTGCTCAATACGCTGCTGCTCCAGGGTGTACCGGTCGGCAATATCCCGATCAGCGTGTACACGGGGCTGCGCGCCGACCCGCGCGTCTCGCTGGTCGTGCCGCTAGCCTTTGGCGACAATGTCGGCGGCGCGCGCATCATCGGCACATCGCGGGCGCTGCTGGAGCTGCGCTCGGCAGCCAGCGAACCGCCCACTTTTCAGGTGCGCGCGGGTCGCTTCTTCAGCGACGATTTCGAAGCTGTGCTCGGCGGTCGAGCAGCGCAGCATCTCGGCTTGAAGATCGGCGATACGTTCTTGGCCGCGCACGGTGTCGAACGAGGTCTTGAGGACGATGTGCACGCGGAACCGTACACGGTGGTCGGCATTTTCGACATGACCAACACGCCATACGACTCGGCGGTTTTCGTGAGCGTCGAAAGCGTGCACGAGGCGCACGCGGAGATCGGGGCACGGCCCATGGGCGCATTTGCCGCAAGCAGCGCCCCCGGAGAAGAACAGGTGACCGCTTTGTTAGTCAAGCCCGTCGGTTTCGCCGACGCCAACCGCATCTGGCAGGAGTTCTACAGCGGCACTATCGCTCAGGCGGCCTTCCCCGGTGCAGAACTCGGCGAGCTGTTCAACCTGTTCAGCATCGCCGAGCGCATCCTGACCGCGGTCGGCTATCTGGTGCTCGGCATGGGCACATTGACCGTCTTCTTGTCAATGTACAGCGCTATCGCCGCGCGTGAGCAGTCGATCGCGGTCATGCGCGGGGTCGGCGGCGGGCGTGGCAGCGTCTTCCGCATCGTTATGATCGAAACGCTGGCGCTGATGCTGGCAGGTGCGCTGTTGGGTCGTCTGATCGGCTACAGCGCTGCCTTTGGGCTGGCTGCCGTGTTAGCACAGCAGTCGAGTATCCCAATCTCGATCCGATTTCAGCCGGGGATCGAACCGCTCCTCTGGCTTTTGACGCTCGGTTTCGGTGCCTTGGCCGGGCTGCTGCCCGCCCTCCGCGCATACCGCGTCAATGTGGTGGACAAGCTGTTTCCGGCTTGAACGCGCTCAAACGCTCGGCCGTGCACGCCGCACAACAGCACCTCTGGGAAGCTTGCAGCCCGGCGGTTACAATCTGCCGCCTAGATGTGACCCACAACGAAGGAACGCACGATGAGTAACGAACGGACTCTGATCACGGTGGCTGTTCTGGGCGGCACAGGCAAGGAGGGCAGCGGGTTGGCTTTGCGCTGGGCATTGAACGGCTACCGGGTCATCATCGGCTCGCGCGACGCCGCTCGCGCTGCTGAGAAGGCCGCCGAGTTCAATGTCCTGCTCGGCAGCCCCTATCTGATAGGCAAAGCCAACGCCGAGGCCGCCGCTGAAGCCCAGATCGTCGTGCTCAGCGTGCCCTACAGTGCGCACAAGGACACGCTGGAGTCGGTGCGCGATCAGCTCATGGGCAAGATCTTGGTCGATGTGACCGTGCCGCTTCAGCCGCCGAAGGTGCGCACCGTGCATATCCCTGAAGGCCGGGCGGCGGCGCTGGAAGCCGCGGCGCTCTTGGGCGAGGGTGTGCGTGTGGTCTCGGCTTTCCAAAACGTCAGCGCTGAGAAGATGGGCGACCCGCACATGGCCGTTGACTGCGACGTGCTGGTGACTGGTGACGATGCCGAGGCCAAAGCCGAGGTGATCAAGCTAGTCGAGGCGGCGGGGATGCGCGGCATCGACGCGGGGCCGCTGGCGAACGCCGTCGCCGCCGAGGCGCTGACGCCCGTGCTCCTGTACATCAATAAGAAATACAGCGTTCACGGCGCAGGCATCCGCATCACGGGCTTTTGAGCTTCCGCAGAGATGCCTCACTCGCTTGCGCTGACGGCGCTTCCCGGCATCCCGCTGGTGAAGCCGGGAGACGATATCGCTGACTTGATCGTGCAGGCGCTCACGCGCGACGAGATCGTCCTGCTTTCAGGTGACGTCCTCGTCGTCACTTCGAAGATCGTCTCGAAGGCAGAGGGGCGCTTGATCGCGCTCGACACGGTCACGCCGAGCGCAGAGGCGCAGCGGCTGGCGGACATCACCGGCAAGGACGCACGCATCGTCGAGCTGGTGCTGCGCGAAAGCATCGAGGTGAGCCGCGCCGCGCCCAATGTGCTGACCGTCCGCCACCGGCTCGGCTTCGTCAGCGCCAATGCGGGCATCGACCAATCGAACGCCGCCGGGGATGATGCGCATGTGCTGCTGCTCCCCGCCGATCCGGACGGTTCGGCGGCAAAGATCCGCGCTCAACTGATCGCCCGCGCGGGCGTTGAAGTCGGCATCATCATCAGCGACTCGCACGGCCGCGCCTGGCGCATCGGCAATATCGGCGTGGCGCTCGGCGTCGCTGGGCTGCCCGCCGTGCGCGATCTGCGCGGCCAGCCCGATCTGATGGGTCGCGCGCTGCGCATCAGCGTGCAGGGCTACGCCGACATGATCGCCAGCGCCGCCGCCCTGCTGACCGGCGAGGGCGATGAAGGCCTGCCGGTCGTCCACGTGCGCGGGCTGACAGCGCGCGGCGACGGGCGGGCCTCCGATATCTACCGTCCACCAGAGCAGGACTTATACCGATAGAATCGGTGATGTGTGACGGATGATACATGACGAGTCATGGGTGGTGTGTGATGCGTGATGAGAGATGACTGATCGTCAAGACAGCAGGTTATTGCGCACCTCGCGCTCTCTGACTTCACGACTTGGCGTCCGCCATCTTGACACTCAGGACTCATGCATCACCCGTCACTCATCCCGTATCCCTCGCTGTCATTTCTTCAAGCTTTTCGACCGTTTGCGCGCATAAGTCCAGCCAGCGGAGATACGTCTGCTCCAGCGCGATACCCAGCTCGATCGTCAGCCGCCAGAAGACGCGGTCGCGGTTTAAAGCGGGGTCGTCTAGTGCCGGCATCGGGATGTTGGTGTAGCGCGCCAGCCGCTCCTTGTGCCCCTCGCGCTGGTGCTCGATCTGCTTGAGCAGGGTATCGCTGCTCAGCAGGCTTCCAAAGAACAGTTGGATCAAAAATGCTTCACGATGCACGGGCAGCGGCTGTTCGGTTTGCATCCAGCGCAGCAGCTCGGCACGTCCAGCCTCGGTGATGTGATAGACCTTGCGGTTGGGGCGTTCCTCTTGAATCTCCAACCGGCTTTCGACCCAACCCGCCTCCGCCATCGCAGCCAGCGTGCGGTAGATCTGAGCCTGATCAGCCTGCCAGAAATGCGCAACTGTCGAGTCGAAGGCTTGGTTCTTCAAGTCGTACCCTGTCATTGGCATGACCGTCAAGAGTCCGAGAATGGCATGGCTGAGCGACATCGGCTTCTCTCCCACATGTGACATTCGTCCACTCAAAAAGTAGCAAATCTCACAACTCAGTCCAATAGAAGATGTATATTATATATGTATACTCATATATAGACGAGGCAGATCGATGATCCCTGCTATGAACTCACGAGCCGCAATCCCACAGCAGCTCACCGCCAGATTTCCCTGGCGCTTCATCCTGATCGCGTTTGGTATCTCTTGGACGTGCTGGTTCTTCGTCGCGTTGACCGGTCGCAGCATCTTCACCGATCTGGAGGTCGGCATCGTGGCGGTGCTGGGCGGATTTGGCCCGGCGATCGCGGGCATCATCATGGTGTACCGCACCGATGATCCCGCCTTTATCCGTGACTACTGGCGGCGCGTGTTCGACCTGCGGCGGATCGGCGCGATCTGGTTCCTGCCGATACTGCTGCTCTATCCTGCCACTGTGCTGCTCACGTTTCTGCTCACCGGCACCGAACTGAACGTTTCCCCCCTGGCCGAGATGCTGCGCAACCCTGGCGTGCTGGTGACCACAATCGTCTTTGTATTCATTTTCGGGCCGTTCTCGGAAGAGCTGG
>CAYTME010000071.1:0-1690 GCA_964438415.1 uncultured Pleurocapsa sp.
CATCGGCGTAGCCTTTGATCGAGGTCAGCGGGTTCTTCAGCTCGTGGGCGACGAAGCTGACGAACTCGCTCTTGGATTGGTTGGCGCGCGCCAGCTCCTCGTAGAGCTGCGCGTTGTCGATGGCGATGCTGGCGTGTTCGGCCAATCGCTGCAAGAACGGCATGTCGGAAAGGCGCAGGATGTTGTCATCTCTGCTTTCCAATACCATGACCGCGATCACTTCGCCGCCGGAGAGCATCGGCAGTGTCGCCTGCCGCACGGCCCCGCGCAGGCTGGGCATGTAATGCGGATCGATGCGCACATCGGCGACCAGCTCGGCGCGGCGCGTGCGCAAGACGCGGCTGACAATCCCGCGGTCGATCGGCCACAGATCGCCAGAAGCCCCCGGCGGCAGATCGCCCTCGGTATAGCCGACGCGCGCCGTGATGCGCAGCGCGGGCGGTTCGTCCACCACCACCCCGATCAGCCCGGCGTTGGCACCGGTGTTGCTAACCGCCCACTGGAGCGCGATCTCCGCCACAGCTTCCAGCGAATGCGAGCGGTTCATCTGCGCGTCGATGCGCTCCATCATCTCCAGTTCGCTCAGCCGCTGTGTGAGCTGCAGATCGGTCATTCGGAACAGGCGCGCGTTGTCGATGGCGATGGCGGCCTGCCCGGCAAAGGTCGTCAGCAGGTTGGCGTCATCCTGGGTGAAGGCTCCAGAACGCTTATTGATGATCTCGATCACGCCGATCGTCTTGTTCTGGGCGATCAGCGGCGCGGCCAAGATCGTCCGCGTGACGAATCCGTCATTGGTCACCTCGCCGCCCCAGCGCGGATCACGGACGACGTCATTGACGATCTCGACCCTGCCGGATGCCGCGACCGCGCCGATCAAGCCGCGCCCCGCCGAAATCCGCTGGCCGACCAAGTTGCTGCCCGGACTGCCGACATCGACCTTGAACTCCAGATCGCCGCTGCCGTCATCGACCGTGAGCAGCAGCGAACCTGCCTCGGCGCTGAGGATGTCGGTCGCGCTGTAAGTGATGAGCTGGAGCAGGTTGTCGAGATCGAGTTCGGTCGCCACCAACTGGCGGCTGACCTCGTTGAGCGCCGAGAGCTGGCGCGCGCGCATGTTCGTCTCGGCGAACAGCCGCGCCTTGTCGAGCGATGTCGCCGCCAGCGCGCCGATATCGCCCAACATGCGCACTTGCTCGGCGCTGAAAGGACGATTCGGGTCGAGGTGGGCGACGGCCAGTACGCCCAGCACCCGCGATCCGGCGATCAGCGGCACGCCCATCCAGGCTTGCAGCCCGGTCTCTTCGTGCACCACCTTGACACCGCGCTCACTCATCGCCCGCCCGTAGTGCGGCACACGCAGCGCTAGGCCGGTGCGCACGACCTCGCTCGCCAGATCGCCGCCCAGCTTCCAGCGCACATTCTCTTTGTCCGGCAGCCGTTCGCCGTCTTCGAGGACGAAGGCATAGTACAGCTCGTTGGCCGCTGCATCGCGCAGGGCGATGTACACATGCGACGCCTCGATCAGGTTGAGCGTCTGCGTGCCGATCAGCTCTAGCAGTTGGTCATAGTCACCTGTGAAATTGACGGCCTGACTGACGCGGCTGAGAATGCCCAGTTCGCGCACGCGCCGTTCCAGCGACTCGACGACTTGGGCGCGCTCGACAGCGACCGTCATCTGGTTGGTCAAGCT
>CAYTME010000071.1:1703-4298 GCA_964438415.1 uncultured Pleurocapsa sp.
GAAGCGCTGCTGCTCGAAGCTGTAGCTCCCCGCGCCAGACATCGGCGCGCCGATGATGGAGAAGCCGGCCAGCCGGCTGCTGCCGCGAAATCCTGCGATCACGCGCGGCTTGAGCACGGCCAGGCGTCCGCGCTCGGCGATCAGCGCTTCGTCCCAGGGGGTCTGCGCCTCCAGGTAGACCAGTCCGTCATGACGGCGTAGAAAATCGACCAGCGGGCTGTCGGCGCTGAAGCGGATGTCTGTATCCGGCCGCTGCCGCCCAAAGGCGACGTATTCGCCGCTCTGCACACTCGGCAGGTAGATAAAGGTGTGTGTCGGCGCGAGCGTCTGTTCGAGCGTTGTCCGGTACTCGGCGCTGATGGCGGGCAGTTCGCGCAGCGCGCTCAGGCTGCGCGCAAACTGCTCGACCTGATCCTGATAGTGAAACCGCTGGCGAAAGTACAAGCGATCGATCTGCGCTTGCAGGCGCGTGCGCACCGGTACAAAGGCCACAGCGACTGCAAAGACGACCAGCGCTAGCAGCAGTGGATTGTTCGCTTCGATGACCTCGCCGGTCACGACCGTCACACTCAACACGAGCAGGAAGTACCCCAGCACGAGACCGAGCGCCAAGAAGGTGTAGGTGATGCCCCGGCTGATCCACTGGTCGGCATCCAGCGGGCGTGTCTGCATGACGGCGTAGGCCATGCTGAACGCGGGCAGCGCGAAGAACGGCGAGACCGCAGACGAATTGAATGGGATCGTCGTGCCGATAAGACCGTCTAAGATCAAGTTCACCAACCACACGACACCGGGGATGATCGCGAACAAGAAACCGGTCAAGATCAGGCTGGCTTGATCGCACAGAAGCTGTGTCGCCGCCTGCCGCCGCTGGATGATCCATAAGGCGCAGGCCAACCCGGCACCGAACAACGCGGTCAGCACGGCGATATGAACGCCGCTCAGGCTGGCGAACGGTGTCGGCGGCGCGAAGTGCAGCCACAAAGCGACCATGGCCAGAAATGAGGCCGCCGCCCACGGCGCGTAGAGCAGCCAGCGCCGCTGGAAGAGTAGCGCCAGCCGGGATGGAAAGATCAGCGCCAGCGACACCGCTGCAGCGCCCAACAGCGCTGAAGCTGCCATCCAAATCGGGATCATGAGGTGGGTGCTGTTGAGGTCGAACAGCCCCACGCAGAAGATCGACAGCAGCGCCGTGATCAACGCGATGAGACGCCCGCTCAGACTGGTTCCGCGCAGCGCCATGAGGGCGATGCCGACGCCGAGCACGACCGCACCGGCGAGAAACGGCACCCAGAACAACGCCACCATATCGTTATCTGGGAAATCGCTCAGACGCAGCGACACGGAGCAGACCGCACCACCCGACGCGCTTGGCAGGCAGTTGAAACGATCAAGGGTGTTGGCGGTGGGTTCCGGGTGCCAAAACTCGATCGTGACGGTATCGCCGATCGTTCGTTGAGAGAGCGCCGCCCCCAAACGCTCCGGCTGCGCATCGAGCACCGCGCCATCGATCGTCAGCAGTTGATCCCCGCGCTGCAGTCCCGCATCCAGCCCCGGCCAGGCGCGTCCGATCGGCTGGGTCCCATCCACGACCAGCGTGCGGCTGAGCATCACCCCGAGGAACGGCTGCAGCCGCCACTGCAAGGCACTGATCAGCGCGACGACGGCGACGGCGGCCGCAGCGATCAACGCCAACCAGGTGATGACGATACCCAGGCGGCTTTCAGTGCGCGCCCTGCCGCGAATGCCGGGCTGCGCCAGCACGGGACTTTTCATGCGCTCTCGATTCGAGACTGCGGACATGGACGATTTTCCTGCTCAGCTCGACCTTCGACTGTCACTGTATAAGGATTGTAACACAGGCAGAATGGGCCGACTCTGGAGATTCTGGGGCGGCTTCGGATGTCGCCCGTGTTTGACGGACGCCAGCCTCATTCGGTAAGCTTGCATCTGTACAGTCGTGTTTTACACAGGAATTATGACCATGCTTCAACCGCAGCGAACGCTCGACGAATTGAAAGAACTGCGCGCCTTGACCGGTGATGAGAACGGCGCGCAGCGCGTCGCCTTCACACCGGTCTGGGATCGCGCCCGCGAGTGGTATCGCAGCAAGATCGAGGGGCTACCCGTCGAGTACGAGGTCGATGAGGGCGGCAATGCCTGGACGACGCTGCGCGGCCAATCAGAGCGCGAGCTGCTCATCGGCGGACATCTCGACTCAGTGCCCAACTGCGGCTGGCTCGATGGCTGTCTCAATGTTATGGCAGGGCTGGAAGTCCTGCGTCGTATCGCCGCAGAGGGGACGCCGCCGGTGACCGTGCGCGTTGTCGATTGGGCGGATGAAGAAGGCGCGCGCTTCGGGCGCAGTCTGTTCGGCTCCAGCGCAGCTTCTGGCACGATGAACCCTGACGAGCTGCGTGCGCTCAAGGACAAAGACGGCATCCTGCTCAGCGAGGCGATCGCCCGCTACGGCCTGAGCCTGGACACGGCCAAACAGGCCGCGCGCCAGCTCAAGAACGCCGCCGCCTATCTGGAGCTGCACATCGAGCAGGGACCGGTGCTGGAGAGTATGAGCCTGCCGCTCGGCGTCGTGCT
>CAYTME010000071.1:4349-9197 GCA_964438415.1 uncultured Pleurocapsa sp.
GGCGGCGCATTCGGGATCGACGCCGATGGATAAGCGGCGCGATGCGCTCGGCGGGGTCTCCAAGACTCATCTGGCGATCCGTGAGATCGCAGTCAAGTACGGCGGCGTCTGCACGGTCGGGCGCGTGGAGACCAAGCCGGGCATCGTGACCTCGGTCGTCGCGCAGGCCGACATGACGCTCGATCAGCGTCATCTAGACGCCGATGCGCTGGCGAACATGTACCGCGAGGCCCAGGAGGCCAGCCAGCGCGCTGCTGAGGAGGAGAAGATCGAGGTTGAATGGAGTCTGCTCTGGCGCATCCACCCGATCCTGTTCCACCCCGATTTGATCCGCATGTGCGAGGAAGCGATCGTGGAGACCGCGGGCGTCTCGCACAGGCTGCCGAGCGGTCCGCTGCACGATGCGGCAGAGGTCGCCCGCATTGGCATCCCGACGGTCATGATGTTCGTGCAGAGTCTCTACGGCATCTCGCACAACAAGATCGAAGACACGCGCGAGGATCATATCATGATGTCGGTCGAGGCGCTCGACCGGCTGGCGAGTAAAACGATGGCCTGGATTCAGCAGCAGAGCGCGTAATATGACGGCGCAGTTCTACGCCTGCGACTACTCGACACAAATCGGCGAGCCGCAGTTCGCGACTGCCCCGCGCACAGAGAGCTGGATCCTGCTCGAATACACCGGCGCGTGGGGAGCGAAGGCCTATGAGGAGGCGGCGCTGCCACCGGAGGTGCGCGCCCATCTCGACAGGCAGATGGCGCAGATGCCGAATCCGCGTCTGCTGCTGATCAAGCAGGATGCGCGCGCGCAGCACGCGGGAGTCGCACTCTACGTTTTCGGCACTGGGGGCGGTGCCCGCTTCACGCTGGGTGACTACACCGATCTCGTCGCACTGCCGCTGGCGCAGATCGCCGCGGGGACGGCGATGGGCGGTGAGCCGGTCAGCGCGCCGATCTACGCCGTCTGCACCAATGGCAAGCGCGATATCTGCTGCGCCAAGCATGGACTGCCGCTCTATCAAGCGCTGCGCCAGCAGGCGGGCGACCACGTGTGGCAGTGCTCGCACATCGGCGGGCATCGCTTTGCTGGAACGTGCGTCGTCCTGCCGCACGGGCAGTACTACGGACGCCTCACGCCTGATGACGCGCCGGAGTTGGTGCGTGCAGCCGAGAGCGGCGCGATCTTGCTCAGCCGCAGCCGGGGACGCGCCAGCCTGAGCGCCCCCGCCCAAGCCGCTGAGCAGTTTCTGCGGGAACATACCGGACAGATGGCATGGGCAGCGTTCGAGTTCCGGTCAGAGACGCAGGACGGCGATCGCTGGTACGTGACCTTCAGCAGCGCCGATGGAGTCACCCATGCCGTCAGACTGGTGCAAGTGCTCTCGGATGCACCGATCATCGCCGACTCGCAGGGGGCGGAGGGCAAGCATCTGCCGCAGTATCGCCTGGTCGCCATCGGCTGAGAGCGGCTTAGCCGCTGCGAGCTGTTCGCTGTAAGGCCGCCTGCGCCTGCGTCAGCACATCGCGCACCTGGTCGTGATGCCCGATCTCGTGCTTGAGACCGAGGAGAAAAGCGGCGGGCGCGTTCAGCTCGCCCCAGAGCTCACGCCCACGCTCGGACAGCTCGTAGTACACATCGAGATGCGGGGCATCTGGCCAGGCGTCTAGGTACGCGAGCCGCATGCGGCGGCTCTCCTCGATGCGCTGAAGGGCTTTCGCCTGTGTGTCGATCTCGCGCCAGGGCGTCTCGCTACGCAGACGCGGCTCGCGCGGATAGGCGATACCGCGCGCCAAGATCGCGCTGTAAGCGGCCCACTCCTCGCTGCTGGCGGTCACATGCGCGACCAGGTGGCCGAGCGTCCAGCCGATGTGTTCCTCACCAGCGGCAGCATGCGGATCGTCAGCATGGGGATCGTGCGGCTCGAAGACGATCATCGCGTCATCGGCCTGCGCGATCAACGCGCGCAGCGTATCGAGACTATCATGGGTCGCCCGGCGCAGGTCGTCGATGGTGAGCGTGCGCGAAAACTCCAGCATTTTCATCGAACCGTTGTCGATCGGCGAGAAATCGATCATGTGCGGTCATGTCCTCGTGTTTAGCATCATCCGACACGCCTAGACTCACGTATCCGCTCGATTCTTTCGCGATCTTAACGGAGCTATAATCAAACGGGAGGCGCTGCGGCCTCCCGTTCTGCTCCATCAGCACTCGCTGTAGCCGCAGGTCAGACATTTGCGGCAGGCCTCAGCGCGGATGAGCGAGACCGTTCGGCAGGCGGGACACAGCTCGGCACCTGCCAGTGCCCCCTCGCCAGATGCCCGCTGATCGATGCCGTTCGCATGGACATCAGGGTTCTCGCGGCCGCCGTTGCTGCTCGGCATGCCGATATCGTTCTGACTGAACAGCGCGAGCTGCTCGACTTTCTCCTCTGGGAAATACTGCTCCATCAGCGCGTTGGCCACGGCGTCCGGCAGCGAGATCACCCGGTTCGGCCCAAAACCCGCTGAGCGCGATCCGCCGATGCCTTGAAGCTGGTCGATGATCAGCCGCAGCATCGTCAGCCGGTTCTGCGGGGCCGTCGTGCGGAGCTGCAGCGAGATCATGCGTCCCAGGCCTTCAGCATCAGCTTGCAGGTCGCTGCCCGCCTTGCCCGGCGCAGTGATGAAGACCTCGAACGGGTAGCCGTGTTCATCGCTGTTCATGGTGATATAGGCCGTACCGTAAGGAGTCGGCGTGTTGACCGTCACGCCCGACAGTTTCTTCGGGCGCGGGTAGACGCGGTGCGACGTCGCGACCTGCTCCTGCTTGGCCGCAGCGCCGTCCTTCTCGCGGCCTTTCATCTCGCTTTCGGCGCGCTCATCCCCCTTGAGCATGAGCACCTGCTCGTCACGGCTGCCATCGCGGTAAATCGTGCCGCCTTTGCACCCCAGCTCGTACATCAGCTCGTACAGCTCGCGCGTTTGCTCGACGGTGTAGCTGTTCGGCAGGTTGGCCGTCTTCGAGATGCTCGAGTCGACCCAGCGCTGGATGGCGGCCTGGACGCGCACGTGCTCCTCTGGAGCCAGATCCATCGCCGTGACGAAGTAGTCGGGCAGCGTCTCGACGCCGGGGTGTGCCGCCAACCACTCCTTGACCAGCGGCACTTTCTCCTCGTGCAGACCCAAGCGGCTCTTGCGGTAGTAGATCCACGAGAAGAACGGCTCGATGCCGGTCGACGTGTTCACCATGGTTCCGGTTGTATTGTGCGAGACGAAGCCGTTAGCGATGTAGGTATGATTGTCTGGCACAGACAGATCGAAGGTGTCGCAGTGGCCATCTTCGATCGTCGCCACTTCGTCGAGGAAGACATCCATCGCAACGAGCTGTCCTAGACGGCTGGCTTGCAGAGCCGGATGCTCGGCGATCATGCTGCGCACGAAATGCTGATTGAGCGCACCATTCTTCAGCCGAGCGATGATCTGCTGACGGGAGGCATTGGGCAGCCCCTGCGAGCTGGTGTAGAAATCTGCACACAGTGCCGCGACCTCGATTGTATCGCCGCGTCCGTCGCTTGCGCCCAGATGAGCGGCGCTATCACGTTTGCGCTGGCTCAGGAAGCCGACTTCGCGCACGAACGTTTCAGCCTCTTTGCGGTTGAGGATACGCAGCTCGTAGATCGGGCGCCGGCCGAAGCGGTTGCTTTGTTCGGGCATAGTGCGCACGTTGGCGACCACACCCAAACCCAACAACGCGGTTTGCACCTGCTTGATCAAGGTCTGTGAGGTCGAATTGAGTGTGATGTTACCGCGCGTGACGCACCCATCAGCTTCGAAAAGTCCGCGCAGGAAGGCTGCGACGCAGGCGCGTCCAGCGCGCAGTACAGCATCGGGAATGAAAGCACCCGCAGCCCCCTCGCCGTGATTGCCGTGCGGCTTGGCGAGATGATTTGCCTCGAAGAAGCGTGCGATATAGTAACCTGTCAGGTTGACAACCCACGCGCCCTGGCGCACCTCGATTGTCGTTTGCCGATCATTCCCCCAGACGCGGCGCAGCAGATCGCTGACATAATCGAGCAGATCGGGATCGTGCTGGCTGACGACTATGTGCATTCCGCCGCGCTTCTTCAAATAGCCATCGCCCATGTAGAGGCCGATCAGCTCGGCGAATTCGGGCGTCATCGTACGCGGCAAGTCACTTTTGGCGCTGCGGGCGCGTTCGACCTGCTTGAGCATTACGCTCTCACCGTCGCCCATTGTGTTCTTCTTGAGCACCACGCGGTCTCCGCGCCGCATCTCATCCATACGTCGCCAGACATAGCCACCATCGCGATCGATGACGCGAACGCGGTGATTGTTCGTAGCCGTCAGGCTGTAACCGCGCCGAGTTGTGATAATCTTGACTGGCTGATAACCGTTGACGTAAAAGTGAGAGGTCGAACGTAGGCCGACATCGGTATGAACCTCGGTCGTCAAAAGCTGCCACTGCTGACCATTCGGATCGCCCAGGCTGATGATCGGGCGCAGTGCCGACTTGGTGCTGACGAGCGTATCTGGCGCGACGCAGCCCGTGGGTGCCTGCGTGAGCAGGGTGACATTGCGGATGCCCTCTCTGCGCACGCGCTCGCGGATGTCCGCCGGCATCGACTTCATGAAGCCACTCTCGACGAAACGATCGGGGTCGAACTGCGGGAACGCGCCCTTCTCCTTGGCTAGCTCGATCGAGGTCTCGTAAGCGGCACGGGCGATGAAGGCGTAGAGCTTGTCGATCAGCGCGATGCTCTCCGGGCTTCCGTAGCGCAGCTCCAGCCGGATGAGCAGCTCGGCCAGCCCCATGTTGTTCAGGCCGACGCGGCGCTCGCTGAGCTGCTG
>CAYTME010000071.1:9215-14303 GCA_964438415.1 uncultured Pleurocapsa sp.
GTGCTGTCGATGACGTTGTCGAGGAAGCGCGTCGCGTAGCGCACGCACGTATCGAGCATCTCCCAAGCGACATCATGCGCGTCCTCATCGTAGAAGCGCGCTAGATTGATCGCGCCCAAGTTGCAAACCGAGTACGCACCAAGCGATTGTTCACCACACGGATTGGTGCAGATGAGCGGGTTGAAGTAATAGGAATTGCTCATCTTGTCCGAGCGTTCGCCGAACCAGACGCCCGGCTCGGCGCTGGCCCAGGCGCTTTCGATGACGGCGTTCCATACCTCGCGCGCTTTGACCGTGCGGTAGTGCATGACCGCGCCGCCGCGCGCTCGCCATGCAGCCAGGTTGCCATCCCAGTGCGCGTCGTACTGCGGATCGCTCGTATCGGGGAAGACCAGCTCCCAATCAGCATCGGCCTTGACCGCTTCCATCAGCTTGTCGCTGACGTTGACGCTGATGTTGGCGTTGGTGATCTGCCCCATTGTGCGCTTGGAATTGATGAAGTCAAAAACGTCAGGGTGCCAGTCATTCAGGATCAACATGAGCGCGCCGCGCCGCGAGCCACTCGGTGAAGCTGTAGAGCGCGCCCCACGAGACCGAGCCGCTCGAACGCCCATTGACGCCTTTGACGTAGGCATGGCGCGGGCGCAGCGATGAGATGTTGATGCCGACACCGCCGCCGCGCGACATGATCTCGGTCATCTCGCTCAGCGTCTTGATGATGCCCGCGCGCGAGTCATGCGGGGACGGAATCACATAGCAGTTATAATAAGTTAGTGCTTGTTCTGTTCCTGCTGCAGTAAGAATGCGCCCTGCCGGGACGAACTTCCAATCTTCCAGCAGCCAGC
Organism: uncultured Pleurocapsa sp.; assembly: GCA_964438415.1. GTDB lineage: Bacteria > Chloroflexota > Anaerolineae > Aggregatilineales > Phototrophicaceae > Flexifilum. Next base: position 10,061 of record CAYTME010000071.1, read on the forward strand.
GGAAACGTTCCGCCCACTGCTTGCGCAGCTTGGGTGAGCGTTCGACCGCGGCAATGCCCCGCGCAACCCGATCCATCATCTGCGCCGGGTCGGTCTCCAGCGGCTTATCGACGTGTTCGAGGTCGCGCTTGACCACTTCGCCGTCGAGCAGCTCGATCGTCACTTCTGGCAGGTTCATCACCGTCACACGGCCGATCTCGCGCTGGCCGGTCTGCGAGTTGACGACGACGATGACCGTATCGCCGACTTTAAGCGTCTTGCGCGTCATATCTTTGAGCGCATAGCGGTCGAGGAAGATTTTGTAACCTAATTCATGCAGAGCGTTTGTCGGGCGATCTGGGGCATTCACCATCAGCTTGTCCTTCCCAATAAGCTGGTTCAGCACTCAGACGGAAGCAATCGGAAATAAGGTAATCGAAACAAACGGCTTGCGCGCTGCAAGCCCTCGCAAGCCCAATATGTAACCAAGATCAAGACGATGGATCGGCGTTGTGATCACTCCCGACACGCTCGTGCCGGAAAAATTATCCCCATAGGAAAGGGGGGAATGGCGCTGAACAGTTATGCTATTTTGTTCTAACAGTTCTCTACTGTAGCACGGCGAAATCATTTTGTCTACTAAAAAACTGGGCGGATATCGTTAGAATGAGGTTTATCGAGATAACGTTTTTCCCACATTTCACACAACAACCCACACTGCCGATGGGCTGCGATGCCCTCACGCATGCCAGCTCACATCTGGTATAGAATAATAGACTATTGACCTGCGCCTGCAACCGAGCGCCTCATGACCCTGCTGCCGACGATCGATACAGAACGCCTCTGCCTGCGACCATTCAGCCTCGATGATATCGACGAGTATCACCGAGTGGTGCACAGCAGCCCTCAGGTCATGCGCTTTCTGCCCGGCGGCAAACCGCGCACCCGCGACCAAACGGCGGCAGCTCTCCGGTACTTCATCCAGCATGGGAATTTATGGGGCTTCAGCTTCGTCGCGCTGACCGACAAAACCAGCGGCAGGCTGATGGGGCACGTCGGCTTGCACAAGCTGCCGGACGCGGTCGAGATCGGCTACGCGCTGGGCGTCGATCACTGGGGCAAGGGGTACGCGACCGAGACGGCGCGCGCTCCTGCGCTTCGGCTTCGAGCATGTCGGACTGGCACAGATCATCGCGCTCGCCTATGCCGAGAACACGCCGTCACGTCAGGTCATGCAGCGCTTGGGGATGGCCTACAAAGGTGAGACCGACCGCTACTACGACACACTGCTCGTCCTGTACAGCCTCAACCGGCAGGACTTCGCACCGGGCGGTGAGACGTACGTGTTGCATGGTGCTGCAGGCGTTTCCAAGCCCTCGAGTGAGTGTTGAAATCCACGCCTCCCGCCGCTCCAGTGTCGCAATCTAGTTTATCTGCACAATGAATGATAGGTATTTTTTAGGCATTTTGCATAAAAATTGAGAACATTAACTACGCGCTCAGCCAAGTGCACGTTATACTCGGCTTACGGAGTTTATGACCACTAGGCCGGGCGACCCCGGAAAAAGGAGATTTGTTTGTATTATGGTGGTCGCACATCATGCCCCAATCGGACAGCAGCAGATCGATAATCCGTACCATGTCGCGCTGTCGCAGTATGACCGCGCAGTTCAGTACCTCAAGATCGAGGACGGCATCAAAGAGTTTTTGAAGTACCCCCGCCGTGAGCTGACGGTCAACTTCCCCGTCAAACGGGATGACGGCCGTGTCGAGATATTCACAGGCTACCGTGTGCATCACAGCACCGTCTTGGGACCGTCGAAAGGCGGCATTCGCTACAGCCTCGCCGTTGACCTGGACGAGGTGCGCGCGCTGGCGATGTGGATGACCTGGAAGTGCGCCCTGGTCGGGCTGCCTTACGGTGGAGCCAAGGGCGGCGTGATCGTCGATCCGAAAACGCTCAGCCCGCGCGAGAATGAGGCGCTCACCCGCCGCTACACGGCCGAGCTGATCCCGCTCATCAGCCCCCACTCGGACATCCCTGCGCCGGATATGGGCACCAACGCGCAAACGATGGCGTGGATGATGGACACCTACAGTATGACGGTCGGCTATTCGGTCCCCGCCATCGTCACAGGCAAGCCGATCAACATCGGCGGCAGCGCCGGGCGCAGCGAAGCGACCGGACGCGGCGTCATCATCTGCATGGAAGAGGCCGTGCAGCAGTTGAATATGTACCCGGCGCAGGACATCCGCATCGCCATCCAAGGTTTCGGCAATGTCGGCTCGAACGCGGCCGCCTATGCCCACTCGCTCGGCTACAAGATCGTCGCCGTCAGCGATGTGACGGGCGGTGTCTACAACAGCAAAGGGCTGGATATCGACGATGTGCGCCGCTACACCGCCGAGGCGGGCGGCGTGCGCGGCTATCCCAAAGGTGACCACATCAGCAATGAAGAGCTGCTCACCTGCGACTGCGACGTGCTCATCCCCGCCGCGATGGAGGGGCAGCTCACCGAGCGCAATGCCCCGCACATCCGCGCACGCCTGATCGTCGAAGGTGCCAACGGCCCAACCTCGCCGGAGGCCGATGATATCCTGCACGACCGCGGCGTGCTGGTGGTACCCGATATCTTGGCCAACGCGGGTGGCGTCACCGTGTCGTACTTCGAGTGGGTGCAGGGCTTGCAGGAATTCTTCTGGGATGAAGATGAGGTCTACCGTCAGCTTGAGCGCGTGCTGCGCAAGAGCTTCTACGCCACCGAGCAGACGGCGGAGGAACACCAAGTCGATATGCGCACCGCCGCGCAGATCCGGGCGATCAGCCGTGTGGCGGACGCGGTCAAGACGCGCGGTTTCTACCCGTAAGCGTAAGCGGCGCGCATCGCCTCATCGAGATCGAAACGGGCGGCCTCGCGAGGCCGCCCGTCTTGTCCGCCGCAGTGCTAGCAGCTTTTAGAAGTCGTAGTACAGGTTGAACTCGTAGGGATGCGGGCGCATCGCCACCGGATCGACCTCGTTCAGCCGCTTGTAGGTGACATAGTTCTCGATGAAGTCGGACGTGAAGACTCCCCCCACCGTCAAGAACTCGTGATCGGCCATCAGCGCATCGAGCGATCCGCCCAGGCTGCCGGGGACAGTCGGCGTGTTGCGGCCTTCTTCGTACAGGTCATAATCTGCCGGTTCCCCTGGGTGAATCTGGTTCATGATGCCGTCGAGGCCGGCCAGCAGCATCGCCGAGAACGCCAGGTATGGATTGGCCGTCGGGTCTGGAGCGCGGAACTCGATGCGCTTGGCCTTCGGGCTGCTGCTGTACATCGGGATGCGGATGGCGGCGGAACGGTTGCGCGCGCTGTAGACCAGGTTGACCGGCGCTTCATAGCCGGGCACTAGGCGGCGGTAGCTGTTGGTCGTCGGCGCAGCAAACGCCAGGATGGCGGGCGCATGCTTGAGGATGCCACCGATGTAGTAGAGCGCCGTCTCGCTGAGCAGCGCGTAGCCGTTGGCGTCGAAGAAGAGCGGCTGGCCGTTCAGCCACAGTGACTGATGACAGTGCATGCCCGACCCGTTGTCGCTGAAGATCGGCTTCGGCATGAAGGTGACGGTGTAGCCGTGACGGTAGGCGACATTCTTGATCAGGTACTTGTACATGATGAGCTGGTCGGCCATGCGCAGCGCTTCGGCAAAACGCATGTCGATCTCGGCTTGGCCGGCACCGCCAACTTCGTGATGCTGCACCTCGATATCGATTCCGCACGACATCAGCACTTCGGTCATCTCGGTGCGCAGGTCTTGCAGCTTGTCGACGGGCGGCAGCGGGAAGTAGCCTTCCTTGATGCGCGGACGGTGACCGAGACCCGGCTCGCCGGTGCCCCAGAAACCGGAGTTCGAGTCGACTTCGTAGAATGAACCATTCGGGTTGTTCTCGTAGGCGACGCTGTTGAAGATGAAAAACTCCGCTTCCGGCCCAAAGTAAACGGTGTCGGCGATACCCGTGCTTTTCATGTAATCGACCGCGCGGCGCAGCACACCGCGCGGATCGCGGGCGTACGGATTGCCGTCGACATCATAGACGTCGCAGATCAGGCTCAGCGTCGGCACAGACGGGATCGGATCGATGACTGCTGTCGAAAGATCGGGGATCAGGTTGAGGTCGGACACGTTGATCGTCTGAAAGCCGCGAATCGACGAACCGTCGAAGCCAAGCCCTTCAGTGAAAGCGTCTTCCCCGAAATTGTCCATCGGGATGGAGAAATGCTGCGCC
>CAYTME010000071.1:14321-16933 GCA_964438415.1 uncultured Pleurocapsa sp.
GATGTCGACGAATTTGACATCGACCATGCGCACGCCGTTCTCTTTGGCCCAATTGATCAACTCCGACGGCGTTTGAATCTGCGCCGGCGGCGTCATGCCACGCATTTCTGTCATTTCACTTTGCTCCACGTTGGTGAGATCAGCCTAAAGCCGTCCGTTTGTGCAATCTTAAACAAGGGCTTGGAGACTGTAATCGTGATAACTTGTCCAAAAATCGCTGGCAAAACTTGGCCAGATCCACCAAACCCAGCGCCGGGAGCCGCCAGAGTCGCCCCTAAATTTCGCATGGCTTGTGTTCGGAGCTGGCGTACAAATTAGACGAAAACCATTGAGCACGGGCACCTGGACTCGGCGTTCACCAGTCCTTGTCTGCCGCCGCGCGCTCGATTAGACTTTCGGCCACCGTTATCGCGTACACGAGAACCGATCATGACCGTCAGCGGCGAGCAGCGTGCGGGGATACGCCTCGAAATCGACGAACATGAGGTCGCCATCATCACCATCGACCGACCCGAGCGGCGCAACGCACTCGACATGGCATCGATGAAAGTCCTCAGTGAGATCATCGATGCTCTCGACGATGCTGAGCGCCACATCAAAGCGGTCATTGTGACCGGCGCGGGGACAGAGGCGTTTTGCAGCGGCGGCGATCTGAATGACCTGAGCCAGCGGCTTTCCGCTGCCGATGCGGACGAGATGAGCAGGCTGATGGGCGATGCTTTGCTGGAACTGGAGGGGTTGGCCTGCCCGGTCATTGCCGCCATCAACGGTTATGCGCTCGGCGGGGGCAGTGAGCTGGCGCTAGCCTGCGATCTGCGCATCATCGACGAACGGGCGCAGCTCGGCTTCGTCCATCTGCGCCGGGGTCTGATCCCCGGTTGGGGTGGCGGTCAGCGTTTGCTGCGGGCAGTCGGCTGCGCGCGCGCCTTCGAGCTGCTGCTGCGCGCCGAGCCGCTCAACGCCGCCCAGATCGTCGCGTTAGGGCTGGCGATGCAGATCGTGCCGGCAGGCCAGGCGCTCGACGCGGCGCTCGCGCTTGCACACCAGATCGCGCAGTTTGACCTCGCGGCAGTGAGGAGTGTCAAGGGCATCCTCAAAATGAGCGAACTGCTGAACTACGATGAAGCGCTGGAGTTCGAGCGCAGCGCGTTCGTCCATTTGTGGTCAAGCCCGACACACGCCGAAGTCATGCGCCAGTTCCGCGAACGCCAGGAGAGCAAATCGTCGTCATGAGCGGCTTTTATGCGCGCATCGCACGCTATTACGACTCGGAACATCTCGACAAGACCGAAGATCTGGACTTCTACCGCGAGCTGGCGCAGGCGCACGGCGACCCCGTGCTGATCATCGGCGCTGGCACTGGCCGCCTGCTGTTTGACCTAGCGGCGGCGGGTTTTGAGACGCACGGCATCGAGATCGAGCCGGCGATGTTGGAGCGCGCCCAGGCGAAACTCGAACGTGTACCGAAGGCCGTTCAGGGGCGCGCGCGCTTGATCGCTGGCGATGCGCTGTCCGTCGCACTCGACGGGCAGTATAAGGTTGCGGCGATCCCGTACAATACGCTGATGCATTTTCACAGCTTCGAGACGCACCTGCGACTGCTCGAACGCTGCCGCGCCTGGGTCGCACCAGGCGGCGCGCTGGCGATCGACCTGCCGAACGCAGGCGAGGCGTTCGCGGCGCAGGACACCGGCGCGCTCGTGCTGGAGCGCATGTTCCTGGAACAGGAGACAGGGCACCTAATCATGCAGCAGTCGGTCAGCGAGCTGGATCGCGTCGCGCAGCTCATGCACGTCACCTGGCTCTACGACGAGATCAGCGCGGATGGCACGCTGCAGCGCACAGTTGCGCCGGTCATCAATCGCTATTTCTTCTTTCCGGAGCTGCGGCTGCTGCTCGAACGCGCCGGATTCGCGCAGATCGAAGCGTACGGCGATCTCGACCGCAGCCCGTTCGTCGATGGCTGCCCGCGCATGGTCGTCATCGCGCGGTGAGACGTGTATGTCGGCGCGATTTTCTAATGCGAAAGGTTTTTGACTCGCTCGCTTATTTGTGATATTCTGTACAAAGTGAAAACTGGCCGGGGCGGTGAGCGGCATTTCACCGCGCTAATTCCTTGTTGCAATTCGGTTAAAAGCGTTATCATCTGCGCCTGCGTGACCCACAGGCGCGCTCAACTGCCCGGCTTGCGTCGGGTATCGTGCCAGCGACTGAGGTCAGTTCATGGTGAGGAGGGTTGGCGGATATGGCGAGTGCTGTGACAGCCGCGGAGACGAAAGCGAAAGCGATCGCGACGGAGCGCGCGGCGGAGGTCGAAGTCGAACTGCCCAGTCGGCGCGAGTTCCTCTATTACATCTGGGGCGCGTCACTGGTGCTGCTGCTGGGGCAGACAACCGCCGGGTTGATCTGGTTTGCGCTGCCGCGCTTCAAAGAGGGTACCTTCGGCGGCATCTTCCGTTTCGCCCCGGAACGTGTGCCCGCCGTCAATGACGCGCCGGTCACGGTGCCGGAGGGCCGTTTCCACGTCGTCCACGTCGATGGCGGGCTGAACGTGCTCTACCAGGTCTGCACCCACCTGGGCTGCTTGCCCAAGTGGAACAACTTGGAAGATC
>CAYTME010000072.1:0-16870 GCA_964438415.1 uncultured Pleurocapsa sp.
GCCGGCGTCGCCTTCACCGAACGCGAATACGAAGACGACCTGATCAACTGGACCTACGGCACGGGCGAGGCATTGGTCAGCGGCTCGGTCGCGGGCGAGGCGTGTTTACTGCCGCGCCTCTGGCGCTGGGAAATGCGCTCTCCCGGCGACTGGCAGCCTTGGCAGGTGCGCCTGCAGCGCCTGCTGCGCGATGTCCGGCGTGTCTTCGGACGCGCCGACTGGGATGTCGAATGGGCAGACGACGGCGAGCGATGCTGGCTGCTCCAGGTACGCCCGATCACGCGCCCGACAGTACGCAACGAGCTTTTCACCATCGCCAACCACAAGGAGATCCTGCCCGATCTGCCGTCCGTGTTGATGACCGACTTGATCGGGTCTTGCGCTCCCGATCTGTTCGCCTACTACCGCCGCTTCGACAGCAGTTTGCCCGAAAAACGACCTTTCATTGAGGTCTTCAATGGACGTCCTTTCATCAACCTCTCGCTGCTCACCGAGATGATGCGCATCTTCGGACTGCCCACCCGCCTCGTGACCGACAACATCGGCGGCAGCGATCGCAAACCAGTGGGTGCCGACTTGGGGCGCATGGCGGTCAAGATCGCCTCGCTCACGCTGCCTCGCTTCGCGCTGGCGCAGTTAGGTTCGGTCGCCTCCGCCGAGCGCGCGTGGAAGCGGCTGCGCGAACGCAGTGAGCGTGTCGGCGTCACCTTCGCCGAGCTGATCGATACAGCGCGCTGGATGTACACGACGCTGGTGACTGAGATGTTCTCGCTCACCGCCGCCATCGGCCCCATGACGCTGCTCCTGCGCCGCGCTGGGACGCTCGAAGCGCATAATGCCCGCCAGCAGACGATCGGGACGCGCATGTACGCCGACCTCGCACCGCTGCGCGCCTTTGCTGCCGAGCATCCTGACGTGCGCGCTGCTCTCGAGAGCGGCACCCTGCCGGACGACCCGGCCTTCCGCATCCTGTGGGCAGCATGGCTCGAACGTTACGGGCATCGCGGCGTTTACGAGAGCGATCTCGCGCGCCCGCGCTACGCCGAAGCACCACACACCCTGTTCGGTGTCATCGCTGCACCGCCCACACCCACACCGAAGCCGCCCGCGCTGGGCTGGAAAGGCTTTCTCACCCTCCCACTCTGGTGGCAGGCCGGGCGCACGATCCGCGCGCGCGAGCTGTGGCGGCACCGCGCCATGATCGGCTTCGCGCAGGTGCGCGCCGCGATCCTCGCGCGGGCGCAGCAGTTGGTCGATGCGAACAGGCTTCCGCATGCCGAGGTCATCTGGGATTTGCAGGTCGGCGAGCTGCTCGCGCTCGATGCTGGCTGGACGCCCGATCCGGATTTTTGGAACACACGACGCGGCGAGATCGAGCAGCTGCGCGCTCTGCGCCCCCCCGATCTGTTCCACCGCTTCGACGACCTATCGAGATCGACCAGCCCATCCGCTGGCGAAAACGGACGCTGGCGCGGTGTACCGCTCACGCGAGGCACGGTCGAGGGCAAAGCCTGGGTGCTGGATGAGCCTGCGACCCGCCTGCCGCCCGATTTCGACCCGTCACACACCATTGTCATCGCGCGGGCGGTCGATGCAGGCTGGATCGGGACTTTTGCGCTGGCAGCAGGTGTCGCGGTCGAGACTGGCGGCGACCTATCGCACGGATCGATCATTCTGCGCGAGATCGGCCTGCCGGCCATCACCAACGCACATGGGATCATGCGCTCACTTCAGACTGGCGACCGCGGCCGCCTCGACGCCGGTGCAGCCGTAGTCGAACGCGCATGATGGAGCGCGGATGGGCGCTCCATCGTACACTGCGTCAGTCTCCAGTCGCTTTGGCTGGCACGCCCTCCGGTGCCGCACGGCGAGCGCGGTCGCGCACAAGCAAGCTGTAGACGACCGGCGTCACGATCAGGGTGAGCAGCGTGCTGCTGACCAACCCGCCAATGACGACCGTCCCCAATTCGGCGGCGATGATCGCGCCCTTGCTCAAGCCGACCGCCAGGGGGCTGAGCGCGAGAATGGTCGCGAGCGCCGTCATCAAGATCGGGCGCAGGCGGCGCGCCCCGCCTTCCATCAGCGCATCGTGGACATTCATGCCGCGCTCTCTGCGGTTGGCCTGCACACGATCGATCAAGACAACCGCGTTGGTGACGACGATGCCGATCAGCATCAGCAGGCCGATCATGGCCGAGATGCCGAGCACACGGTCGGTCAGGGTCAGCAGGATAGCGGCTCCCACCGGCGCAACGGCGATGCTGACGATGATCGCCAGCCATCCAACAAAGGACTGGAACGTCAGCACCAGGATGATGGTCACGATCACGATAGCGATCACCATCGCCAGCGCCAAATCGCGGAACCCTTCTGTCTGCTGCCGGCTCTCGAAGCCTTGACTGACCGTGAGCGTCCGCGGCAGGTCAGGCATCGCCTCGATCGCTGCGATCGCCTGAGCGGTGACGCCGAGCGTGTTTTGCGTCTCCAGCTCCGCTGTGTAGCGCAGTGCAGTCTGCTGGTCGATACGGATGATCGTGCTGCCCGCACCACCCGCCTGGTCGAGCGAGCTGCTCACATTGATCAATCCAGGCACAGCGCCGAGCGCCTCGATGACGCGGGGATTGGCCGCGATCAAGTCATCCTGCGGCCCGCTCAAGACGAGCGAGAAGCCGCCAAAACCGCCCTGCTCACTGATCGAGGCCGATGATACTTTGACGTTCTCGGCACCGAAGACCGACTCAGCCTGCGCACGCACCAAACCGGCCAACGCGTCGAGCGCGTCGCCCGTCACCTCAACGCCGAGCGTGATCGCGGCTTCATTCTCGGCCACGCCTTGATTGCCGAACAGCAGCGACGAGATACCCAACCCACCGCCGCCGACGATCACCTGCACGCGCCTGACTTCATCCTCTGGCAGTGTCTCGCTGAGGACGGCCTCGAACTCGCGGACGAGCGCGTCGGTATCTGCGATCCTGGTGCCGGGCGGCAGAGATACATCGACGCTGATCTGCGGCTCGCCGAACGACGGCAGGAACGTTTGCGGACGAGTGGCGAACAAACCGAAGCCAACCAGCATCGACGCAAAGGCCAGGCCGAGCACGATCCATTTGCTGCGACCGGAGCTGACTGCCCAGCGCAGAGTCGGCACATACAGACGCTCCAACCAACCTTCATGGTGTTCGCCCACCTCGCGTTGATCGAGCAGCAGATAGGCCAGCAGCGGCACCACCGTGATCGCAACAATGAACGAGGCCGCCAGCGAGTACGTCACCGCCAATCCAAACGGCAGGAAGAACGCACCGATCAGGCCACCCGTCAGACCGAGCGGCAGGAACACGACCACCGTGACCAGCGTGGCGACAAAGATCGCCATCGAAACATCGCGCGTGCCCGTCAGCACAGCCTGCCGGCGGTCGCCGCCCGCCTGCACTTGGCGGAAGATGTTTTCCAACACCACGATGCTGTCATCGACGACGCGCCCGATAGCCACGGTCAAGCCCGACAGCGTCATGATGTTGATCGTGATACTTTCCGGGAACAGACGCAGGATGAAATTGAGCAGTGATGATGTCTCCGCGCCTGGGGCGATCAGCGCGTGCATCGTGGGCGACAGCCAGCGCATCAAGACGAACGCCATGAGCACCGACAGTGGAATGCTGACCGCTGTCACCAGCGTGCTGCGCCAGGACGGGTACGGCAGGCGCGCAGGCAGCAGCAGCACGATCAAGCCGGTGACGATGCCGCCGAGCAGCATCACACGCCAGACGACATCCGCCTGCTCGAAAGCGCGGGCAAAATCGCCACCCGCCGCGGGAAGCTGCGCCGCCGTCAGCAGGTAAAGGCTGATGCCGAAAATGACCACCATCAGCGCACCGATAATCGTGCGCGGTCGGCGCGACCAGACGCCGCTGCTGAGGAAGATCAGGATCATGACGACGGCGAAGATCGCTCCCAACATGCCTTCGCGGGCGACGCCGCTGATCGACTCTTCAATGAAGCTGGCCTGCTCGAAAGCGACGCCGACGCGGATCGAGTCATCGCGCTCATCGATCTCGCGCAGCGCTTCCTCGACAGCGTAGAAGGCATCGATCGTGTTGGAGTCGCTGCTCTTGAAGACCGTGAGCAGCATGCTGGAGCTGCCGTTCGTGCGCGTTACCGCCGCAGTCGGTGTGAAAGGCAGCGCGCCGCTGGCGATCCGGTCTTGTACGTCTTTAGGGAGTGACGCCACGACGTTTTCAGGCAGGAGCTGCAGCGCCTCGATACGCAGATCGGTCAGCAGCACCGGTTCACGCGCCGTCCAGTATGCGAACGCTTCCGGAGACAAGCCGCCAAACAGACGCGGCGCAAAGGCAATACCATTGGCCGAGTTCCAGAAGCTGTTGAGGAAGCCGACCGGGTTGGGGAAAAAGCGGAACAGGTCATCAGCGCTGTCCAGCTCGACACCAATGAAATCGCCGATGAACTGCCAGTCAGCGTTGAGGACGGGCGCGTTCGGATCGGGCGGCGGCGCATCGGTAGCGTACCGTTCAGCCAACTGCGCCGCTGCGCTCGGCTGCGAACCCCGGATGATGGCATCAGCCACCGTCAGCGTCTCACCATCGAGCCGCGCAAGTGCGTCCTGCCGGACGGCCGCCAGTGTCTCTGGAGACATCTTGAGGATGACCTCAGGCGCAAGTGCCGACCAGAAGTCCGGCTCCTGCAGCGCGAAATAGCGCAGTGTCGCCGGCGTCAGGCTGTCAAACAAGCGCACCTCATAACCCGCAAATTCCGCGGGAATACCCGCGTCAATTGCGTTGAGCACAGCCGCAGCCGAGCCGCCACCAAGTCGAATGACATCAGCGGCGGTGCGCAGCGGCTCATCCGCGAACTGCGGCTGCTCTGCCAGCGTATCCCATGTCTGATCGAGCGGAGGCGCGAACTCAGGCAGCGCAAGCACAGCCTCCGACACTGCCTCGAAAACAGCGGGCTGCAAGCTGCTGACAAAGCCCGGATCATTGTCTGCCAAGTAACCCATCACGTCAGCGTCCAAGCAGCCGAGGATGACATCGCCCAGACGCAGGTTCTGAATGCCGCCCAAGAGCGACAGCGGATTGACACCACAATCGGCCAGAGCCGGCAGGAATGCTGTCACATCGAACTCAGCGCCGCCAAAGCCGCCTTCACCACCCGCACCCTGCGCCAGCGCACTCGGATCGTTCAGGAACGTCATAAAGTTGAGGAAGTCCGCGGCGCTCAGCGTCTCGCTGCCCGCCAGCGAAGCCAGCGTATCTGGCACCTGGATCGCAAGCAGGTCACCCGCCGTATTCAGCGCTGCGCCGAACTGCTCACCGATCAGGCTGAATAGATTCGGCAGCGCTGGCCCCTGCCCACTGCGGTCATTTGGAGTGGATGCGATCTCGACAGCGACGGTTTCAAGAGCTGACCCTTGCTGCGCTTCTGTATCGGCAGCAGCGCTCTCAACGGACTCGGGTGCGGCATTCAAGCCCTCTCCCGCGATGGTGAAAGTCGCCAGCGGCAGATCGTCGAAACTGAATGTCACAAGCTGCGGCGGGCTGATCCGCCACGCTTGGGGCAGATCGACGGGAGCAGCAGCCGGTGCCTCACCCGTGAGGACACGTGCCAGCGTCTTGGCGGCCAATGCGTCTCGCGTCAGGCCGTCTAGCCCCGCCGTGTAGTCCGCCGGCAGCGCAGCGAAGACCTCGTCCGGCATGGCAGCGAACTGCTCCGCTTCAAAGTAGGCGACCATCGATGGGTCGATCGCCAGCAGGCGCGTCACGTCCTCAACTGTCAGATCGTCTGTCTGGCCGAGCGCGCCCACGATTGCGCCAGTTCGGATGAAATTGTTGAACACCGCCCCCAGGCTGCGCGTCAGCGTGCGCATCTCAAACAGATCGCGCGCATTCACAAAGCGATCCATCTGCCAGCTCGGAGGCAGCGGGGGCGCATCTGCTGGAACAGAAACGGCTGAAGCGGCGAGCGTAGACACCACGGACTCGTCAAGTGGGCCGTTCAGCCCAGCTTTCGCGCTGGCGACTGCCCACACTTCCTGCGATAGATTGAGCAGCAGACTGCGCCCTTCGCCGGTGGCCATCTCACCGGCAGGCGCGCCGTTTTCGTCGGGCAGCACCTGCCCCCCGCTGATCGAGATGCTGGCCACCTGTGGCAGCACATCGAGCGCCGGGATGATCTCCTGATCGATCAGGCGGCGCAGCGCCGTCTCGTCCGCTTCCTGCGTCTGCCCAGCGAGATAGCTGAGGAGCGCGCGCACCGTTTCACCGGAGAATGCATCCCAAGTCTCTGGCGTTAGTTGGAAGACGAAGTTCGGCTCGCGCGCCGCGAGGTAGATCAACACCTCCGGTGTCAGATCGTTCAGGAGCCGACCGGCAAATTCTCGCCCGTTTTCGCCTTCGGGCGGGGCGATCCGGCGCAGCGGCAGCCAGACCCGATCCAGCGCCGCCTGCATCGCTGCACGAAGCCGCTCTTGGTTGAGACCGAAGTTGTTGCGCGCAATGATGATGCTGCCGAATGCCCCAGTCGTTGTCGACTCGATGTTGGCGATTTCGGGAATGGTGGCCAGCTCGCGTTCGAGCCGCTCGGTCAGCACCTTGAGCACCTGCTCGCTGGTCATGCCGCTGGCCTGCGTCAGGATGATCGTCTGCGGCAGTTCGACGGGCGGGATCAGCTCCTGCCCCAACTGCGTGATGGCGACCACACCCAAGACCGAAATGACGGCCATGACGATCAGCACGAGCGCACCGAAGCGCAGCGACAGCCGAGTGATGCCTGCGAAGAATGATTTCATTCGTGGGACAGCTCCTGATAGATCTCAACCGCAAGCACGCGCTGATCACACAGCGCGCGGAGTAGCTATCTCAAGTGTAGGGAGTGCTGAGGAAATATTGCGCAAAGAAGTTTTAGGACGCAGGTAGTGTAACACATAACGAGCATGACAAGATCGGGAAAAACACTCAGTGTGTTCCCATTTTGCAAATCACGTCGCCAGCAGCGGATCGATCACCTCTATGAAACGGTTAGCAACCGCGCGCGCGGAGTACAAACGCTCGACTCGTGCGCGTCCTGCGGCTCCCATCCGCGACCGCAGCGCCGGATCGCGCAGGAGCACGATGACGTGCTTGGCCAACGCCTCGGCATCGCGCGCATCGACCAGGTAGCCCGTCTCGCCATGCACGATCGTCTCGGAGGGGCCACCCTCCCGCGTGCTGACGACGGGCTTGCCGCTCGCCATCGCCTCGACATTGGCCATACCGAAGCTCTCAAAATCCGAGCTGCAGACGACGACATCCGCCGCAGCGATCACGCGCTCGACATCGGCGCGGAAGCCGAGGTAGATAAGCCGGTCGCGCAGGATAGGGTCTGTCCTTGCCGTCTCCAGAATGCGCCGCTTATAGGCGTCGTCGGCGCTCGTTTGGGTGTTTTCCCCGGCGACGATGAAGCGCGCCTCCGGGATGTGCAGCGCGACGTGACGTGCCATCGCCTGGAAGACGTCATGGCCTTTGACATCTTGAAAGCGGGCGATGAGGGCCACGACCGGCGCATCCTGTGCCACACGAGCGGCGAAGCGCACGCGCAGGCCGTCCACATCGGGATGAAACCGTTCGATATCCACGCCCGGCGGCAGCAGCGTGATCCGCTCCGGCGGCATGACCGGCGGTTTGCCCAGGAACCCGTCTTTAATGGCGGATGAAGCGGCAAAAGTGGCATCTGGACGGCGGAAAAACGCGCGCTGCCAAAGCCGCGGTCGGAACCACCAGCCCCAGCACATCCACACGCAGGGGATACCCGCCCGCCGCGCTGCCGGCAGTGCGAACGGCAGGCTGTGGTAGTCGCTGTGTACAAGGTCGATCTGCTGTTCACGGATGACCGCCTCGATGCGCCGCGCGATCGGGAACTGCGCCCAGATCGCCGGCACAAAATAGACGGTCGCGCCGCGCCAGGACATGATGTGCACAGGCCATCCGTTCGCGCGCCAGCGTTCGCTCAACTGACCCTCCGCAGGCACAAGCAGATGTGGCAGGCAGCGCTGGGGATCGAGCTGTTCGACCAGACTCAGCAGCGCCGTCTCGCCGCCGCCGAGGCCGGTGTATGTCGTGATGAAAAGCAGTCTGCGAAGCATGGATGAGGTGTAGGTCATACCCCAATCATGCCGCAAAGCGCGCCAAAATCATATGATGGGCTCCAATTTACGGAGAACAGCTCGGTCAGCCGCGCAATCCGGTCGTGCTGATACCGTCGGTGATATATCGCTGCATGAAGATATAGATCACCACAAGGGGCAGGATTGTCATGACGGATCCGGCCAGCAGCAGATCCCATTCGCTGCGAAATTCAGATTGAAAGGCAGTCAGCCCGATGGGAAGCGTACGTAGATCAGGGCTCTTGATGTAAATGACCGCGCGCAGGAGCGCATTCCAGTTATTGATGAAAGCGAGCAAAAACAACGTCACCATCGCTGGCATCGACAGCGGCATATAGATATGGCGATAGATCTGAAAGACGGTCGCACCATCCACCACTGCGGCCTCTTCAAGCTCACGCGGTATGGTTCTGAAGAATTCACGCAAGAGAAACGTCCCGGTTGTCCCGACGAAGAATGACGGCACAATCAGCGGATTAACAGTATCGATCCATGCTCCGCCCACTGCCTGCATGATCGGTTCAAAGACACCGATCGCCAGCAGATATTCGGGAATGATTGTCACCTCCAACGGCACAAGTGCGGTCGCCAACAGAAGACCAAAGAGCACGTTCTTTCCAGGAAAGGACAACCGAGCGAAAGCGAACCCTGCCAGCGAGCTGGTGACGAGCTGACCTACAGCGGCCATCAGCGAAACATGGAAACTGTTGAAGGTGTAACGAGCGAAATTATACCGATCGAACAGCACCTGATAGCTGCTGAACATATCTGGCTGAAACAGCTTATCGGGAACCAGCACTGGCGGCAGCGTGAAGATCGCTCCAGAAGACTTGAACGTCGTCACAACCATCCAAATGAATGGAAACGCCATCAACAATGCCACAAGCGTCAAGAATACATAGTTGAGCGATCGCCGCGTGATCCGAAAGGCACCGCTGCTGCTCAACGTATCGAACGACAACCACTCAGGCACAATGGGGACATTCGCTCTAGTAAACATCTTGCTGCACCCAACGGTAACGAAAACGGAAATTGATCACGGTCACAATGATGACCAAAATCATCAAGACATATGCCGATGCCGAGGCATAACCATATCGGAAAAACTGGAAAGCATTCAAGTAGATATAATAACTGAGTGTGGTAGAGGCAAACAGCGGACCCCCACGAGTCATCGCGGTGGTCACTTCAAAAGTGCTGAAAGCGTCGAACAGCGTGACGATGAGCACAAAGAAAGTGACCGGCGTCAGCATCGGCAGCGTGATATAGCGCAGCATATGCCACCCGTTCGCGCCGTCAATGCGCGCGGCCTCGTACAAATGTTGGGGAATGCCCTTGAGGCCAGCCAAAAAGATCATCATCGGCAGCCCCGCAGATTTCCAAATCGATACGATGACCAATACAAGCAGAGTCGTATTCGCATCCGCCAGCCAGTTGGGGGGATTGGTTATTCCAAACCAGGACCGAAGAACATAGTTGAGGATGCCGAAGCGTGCGGTGAAAATCCAATTCCACACCAGAGCGACCGCAACCATCGATGTAATGGCGGGCAAGTAATAGAGGCCGCGGTAAAAGTTGATGCCCTTCAGGCGTTGATTGACGAGCAGCGCCAAGAATAAACCGACCAGCATCGTACCCGGCGCAAACAACAAGGCAAACAGGATTGTATTAGTCAAGACCTGATGAAACGCTGGCGTCGAGAGCAGCTCAATGTAGTTCCCAAACCCGATGAATTCAGGCGGTCGCGTACCACGCCACTCGGTGAAGCTGATCAAGAAGGATGCAATGATCGGCCCGAAGCGAAATAGGATAAGGCCGCTCAGCATCGGCATTATGAATAGAAAGGGGACATACTTACCGTATCGCATAGTAGCTCGCAGGCGGATGGCCGGCATTGTGCGGCCATCCGCATCGCAAAAATATGGATTAGCCGCCGTAGAAGCGAGCGAGCACGCTGTTGGCGGTTTGCGCGGACGCGCTCAGAGCCGTTTCGAGATCGATGGTGCCGTTGAAGAGTGCATCAAGCTGCCCCTGCAGACCAGCGCCGCCGACATAGCCGCGCCACTCACCCCAACCCGGCGTGAATGAGTTCGGGCCGATATGCTCCGCCCACTCGAGCAGGAAGGCCTTGTTCCGAGGCAGTTGATCCAGCTCAAGCCATGCCTCATCGAAAGCAGTTGCGCGGTAGACCGGCATCTTGCCATCCTCCACCAGCTCGACAGTGCGCATCGGCCCGGTCAAGCAGTTGATGAGTGCCCAAGCCTCCTCTGGATGCTCTGTCGTCGCGCCAATGGCTGTCATATCCGACCAACCGAAGGCAGTCTCCCGTTCCCATGACGGCCCGCGCGGCACAGGTGCGATGGCAAAATTGAGTCCCTCGACGCTGCGTAGGCTGCCGATAGACCAGGAACCATCCACCCACATTGCAGCAATACCTTGTGCGAATGGGTTGCGAATGCCCTCCATCTCCGCAGGTTTCGGAGCGACACCGTGCTCGGCGATCAGCGAGTTGAGGAATGCGATCGTCTCCACAGCGCGCTCATCAGCGACAAATTGGGTCTTGTCGGCATTCAGGAAACTGCCACCGTTTTGATATACCCACGACTCGATGTGGGCATAGCGACCGAAGAAATAGTACCCATACTGATCGATGAGACCATCGCCGTTATCATCCTTGGTCAAGTCCTTGGCTGCAGCCAGGAAATCATCCCAAGTCCAGCCCTCGGCAGGATAGCTCAACTCAGCGGCGTCGAAGGCATCGATGTTGTAGAACAGTACAGTCTCGACAAAGTGGTTTGGGAATGCATACATGTCGCCGGTTGTCTTATCAGGGTGACGGCCTGCATCGAAGGCGGCAGTGAAGTACTCATCGGCAATCGGCATGATGTCGCGGTCGACAAACGGCTGAAGGTTGTAGAGCAGGCCATCTAGTGCGAATTCATCGATGAAACCCGAACTCATCCAGAAAACATCTGGAAGCTGCCCCGCCGTAGCCAACGCACGCAGCTCCGCCATGAGAGGACCAACCCCTTCACCGGTCACTGCGGTGTACTCAACATTCAAATTGAGTTCAGCTTGACAGATCTCTAGCAGTGCACGCTCTTTCTCATCAGCGCTGCCGGTGAATGGTGTATAGTAACGCAGTGTCACAGGTGCCTGCGCTCGCACGATCCCGAAGGTGAGCGCTAGAACGGCGGTGGCGAACAAAACGTACAGAATCCCACGCTTCACAGAACCGCTCCTTCTTAAATTGGCCAGCGATATGTACAGTGCCGACAATCAGCGTCGACGACCGCGGGTGAGATGCTGACGCATCTCTGTGAAGCGTCCTTTAAATACGCCGTAACAGCTCTTGATCGATTGAGATAAATGCTGGCAATTACATGCCAGGGGGGTCAAAGTAAACCATCAACGCCGTTGCGTCGTCGTGTGTTCCAAAACGCAGATACTTGGCACCATCGGCATCGCTGGCTTCCTCGCGGCGCAGCGCCTTGATGTAGGCACGCAATCCGCCGCTGCGCAGCATTGCGCCCATCATCTGGATACGCAAATCCGTGTGGTCGGGCTGCTCGCCGAGTGGGTTTGGCCAAAAGCACCCATCGCTGCATACAACGACTGCCTCTACCTCGTGCACATCAAGTTCACCTGTTATGAGATAGGCTTCAAGCTCTGGAAGGCCATTGATGACACCACAACCCAATGTGAGGTCAGTGCGCCCCCGCTCATCAACATAGTTGTGAAAAATACCGTTGTACTGGTTAAGCCTCCATGCTTCCGCTAGGTGGGGCTGCAGCAGATCAAAATCGCGTATGCCCGTTTGCTCGACTATTCTCGCGATAACGCTCCTGACTTTGTCATCGTGCTGCACCATCTGGTCGGGCGTCACTTGAACAGTTCGTCCATTTCTGTAAAGTGCAAACAACGCGGTATCTCCACAGTGAGCGTATGCCAGCCGTCCTGTACGTAAGTCGATGCGCGCGAGCGTGAGACAAGCGACCGGCAGGATCCAGCGGACGTATCGCGGATCTTCAGAGAGCACGGAAAGCGAAGGCTCCAACTGACGCACGGCCTCAGCGGTGATCGCGCCGTAGATATCTTTCAGTCGCGAGGCCAATTCTCGATTAGCCTCGAGTACCATATCGCGCAGCGCCATTGTCGGCTGGGCCGCTGCTAACCTGGCACACACGTCACGCGCCAGCAGAGCAGCATAGCGACCTGGCTTAGTCTCTGCTCCGTAGGTAGATAACAGAGGTTTGAGCGACTCGGTCGTCTCGAGCCGCTGTGGCGCTCCATCGGCCACCATAAGGTAAAGAACAGCGCCATGCTGGAAGACGAAAAATGAATCCTCGGTCGTATCCAATGATTTAGCATCGGTAACTGCGAACACATTTGAGACCAGGGTCACGCGCGCCATATGCACTCCTCAGCCATGAGCAGATGGCACTCAATGTAGCACAGGCTCGTGATCGCTAAGTTAACTGCTATCCAAATCTAACAGCAAACCGGTACTCAATCCCGGGGTAAGACTCGCCAGATGAGCGCGTTCGCATCTCGATACACAAGCTGCAGGCCCGGATCGCGATCAGCCTGACGGATGAATGCCTCATGGCCTAAGTCACTGACGACATATGCAGAGCCGAACCGTTCGCGGATGATCGCCGACGGCTGTTCGACCTGCCCTCGCGTGACCGCCACCCAAGTATCCCACAAGTCAGGATCGGCGATCTGCAAATACGTCGGGTCGAGACCGACGACGTATTCGCCTGTAGGATGATAATAGTACAGCCGCGTGAAGTCGTCCCAGTCAGTCTGGAAGATCGGCGCGCCAGGCTCCGCATGGGCAGCTAGCCAGCCACCCGCACCCGCCAGATAATCTCCGTCGATTGAGCTGCGGATCTGATCCGATGCCGCACGCACCGTCAGACCGATCAGCAGCAGCAGTCCTACCAGCGCCGCATACGGCACGAGCGCCCGCAGTCTCCGCACTGGTAGCCACTCCGCCAGAGCGGGACCGCCGCGCCCCCAAGCTGCTGCGCAGAACAGCAGCGCAAACGCCGGGAAGTACTCAATAAAGCGCCGCGAACGCAGCAGCATGAACAGAGTCATGAACGCGATCAGCAGCAGCGCCGTCTCAATGGCATCGCGGCGGCGCGCACGGAACGACGGTCGCAGCACACCGAACGCAAGTGCCCCGAGCGCGCCGCCCGCGTGTGTGAGCAGTGCGTCGGCGTTGTAAGGATACCACTCCCGCCCGACACGAATACCGCTCTCGAAATCAACCTTTGCACCCAGATGATCGGCGATGAAGATCAGATTGGTCGGGAAATAAGGATTGATGATCAGCCCAAGCGCCAAGCCAAGCGCCGTATACACCACCGGTTGCCAGCGCAGACGACGCTCGGCGAACCAAACCGCGGCGGCATACAGCGCCGAGACGCCCAAGATCAGCACGAAACCGTTGTATAGCCATGCGTAAGCGAAAGCGAGCGCAACCATCCAACGGTCACGCCGCGCAAACAGCAGCATGAGCGCGATCACGATCAGCAGGAGTGCAGCGCCCTGCGCGCGCAGCATCAACATTCGGTAGAGAAAAGGCGCGGAAACAGCCAGCAGTCCTAAAGACCAAGCCGCTGGCCAGCGCACCCCGATCTGGCGCAGCAGCAGCCAAACCGCCACCAGAACGCCGGCTGCGATGGTGACGCTGGCGAGCTTTGCACCCGTCTCCCCACCCCAGTAGATCCATGGTGCCACATAGATGTGAAACAGCAGGTGATGATCGACAAAGCGCTCACTGCTCAGGATGGTGCGCGGCAGCACCGGAAAATCGACCCGCAGCCGTCCCTGCGCGAGCATCTGCTCGCTAATGCGTGCATGATAGTAATCGTCTGTGCTGACAAAGCCCAGCTCTGAAAACACAAGACCGCTGAACACAAGACAAGCCAAAAGAAACAGCACTATTGGCTGGAACCATGGCACCAGTTTGAAGTGCAGGAGATTTGCGCGGCGTTCAATTCCAACCTCGTCACGGAAAATGCGAGCAGCCGCCCCCATCGGATCACCCCCAATTCAAGCACCAGCGAAGAGACTATCCAGATCGATAGAGGGTGAAGGCCGCAGTATTCGGCCTCCACCCTCAACACGATGACCTACAACCTAATCGTCGTCGTCATCACCGTTGTCATCATCATCGTCGTCATCGTCGTTGCTGTTGCCGTTGGAGTTCGAGTTGCCGTTGTCGTCATCGTCATCGTTGTCATTGCTGTTGCTGTTGCCGTTGGAGTTCGAGTTGCCGTTGTCGTCATCGTCATCGTTGTCATTGCTGTTGCCGATGCCGGTGGGTGTTCGCGGCACAAATAACGTCTGGCCCACGAAGATAGTGCGAATGTCGCTCAAGCAGTTCACACGAGCCAGCTCTTCGATCGTGGTTCTGGCACCAGCGGCGATCGCCGACAAGCTGTCTCCAGCACGCACGGTGTAGGTCGTCCAACCAGGTGGCGTCGTGGTCGCGCAGGTCACCACCGCGACATTGTCATTGTCGTCATTATCGTTGTCGTCGTCATCGTCATTATCGTTATCGGCGGCGCGACTTGCGAGTTCGATCCGACGCGCACCCCAGCGGCCATCGACCAGACGAATGCGCGCATCGACCAGTGTGCCGAGCAGCAGCGCGCCACGCACATCCGCGCCGCGAATATCGATAACCAGACCAGAGATGGTGACCGACTCACTGGTCATGCCGGTGAGCGTGCCAACTAGACGGATCTCGATCCCCGAACGCACATCGTCATCATCATCATCGTTGTCATTGCCGTTATCGTCATTGTCGTTCGTGTTACCGTTGGTGTTTACGTTGGCATTGTCATTGCCGTTATCGTCGTTGTCATTCGTGTTGCCATTGGTATTGACGTTGCCGTTGTCATTGCTGTTGGAATTGTCGTTGACGTTGGCATTATCATTTCCGTTGTCGTTGACATTGCCATTGTCGTCATCGTCATCGTCTTGAGCGCGCACAAGTTTGATCTCGCGCGCCGTCCAGATCCCATCCGCGTCGACAATGACATGCGCTTTGACTATGAGTCCAACTGCAACACCCGCCCCAATTTCCGCTCGACTACCATCGATCATCTGACCAGCGATCGTGTACACAAATCCCTCGATCGATGTCAGAAGACCGGTAATCTCGATCTCACCCGGCAGAAGCTCATCGTCATCATCTTCGATCGCGCGTACCTCACGGGCGACGATGCGGCCATCCGGTGTAATGAACCCTTGGACTTTGACCGGTACGGCCAGCGCCACACCAATGTAAAACTCCGCCTGAGTGACATCGATGACCTGCTGGTTGACGGTGATCGTCTGAAGCGTCATAGCCTCGACCAAGCCGACGATCTCAATTCTCTGCCCCGCATCGGTTTGTGCGCCGGCGAGAGGCAGGCTCGACACCACCAATACGAGCACAAGCAAAACCGATACGAAACGCAGTTTCAACATCCAACGCGATCTCATGACAGGTTCCTCCCTGTAACAGAAGCCACACGTGCGAATACGCGCGAATTCGCATCTATCCTTTCGACTTGAAAATGCGGGAAAGGTTACGGGCAGCTTTTGTCAGAGGCGGAAACGGAGGGTATCGCGCACTGTCAGGGCCTTGCGGATCGAAGATGGCCGCTTTACGCGAGAACAAGCTCGTTTGGGCGGCAAGGCGACCGCCCAAACATATCTCACCATCTTATAGGTTGACGAAATACGACGCCGCAGCGCGATCGATCATCTCTTTGGTGAGCACAGGCGGTTTGTTCAGATACACGGCGATATCCAATAGCTGTGTCAGGATATCGCGCGGATGCACGGCACGCAGCGGGCGTTCATGACGCGCGTACCATTCGCGCAGCAGGTACGCCAGCCCCTGATCATCGTAGCGAATGTTTTTGGCTTCGCACACGCGCTTGAAGATCTCGCGGAACTGCTCTGGACTGGGGTCGCCGATTTCGATCTTGTGCCGAATACGGCGCAAAAACGCCTCATCGACTAGATCGCGCGGCTCCAGGTTGGTAGAGAATACGATCATGACATAGAACGGCATCTCGATCTTGCGTCCTGTGGAGAGCGTGAGAAAGTCCACGCCCTTTTCGAGCGGCACGATCCAGCGGTTCAGCAGATCGCGCGGGCGCACCTGCTGGCGGCCAAAGTCGTCGATCAGGAACATACCGCCGTTGGCTTTGACCTGGAACGGCGCTTCATAGTACTTGTTGATCGGATCGTAGACGAGATCGAGGCCGCTGAGAGTCAGCTCACCACCGACCATGATCACCGGGCGGCGGATCTTGATCCAGCGGGGGTCAGGCATCATACCCGTACCATAGCGCGCACGCTCAGTCTGTTCGACAACTTCATGGTTGACCGCATCAAAAATGCGAATGATCTGGCCATCAACGTCGATGCAGTACGGGATATACATATCCTTGCCGAGAATTAAACGCCCCACCGTTTCGGCGATCGTCGTCTTACCATTGCCAGGTGGGCCGTAAAGGAAGATCGACTTGCCAGAATTGACCGCAGGCCCGATCCGCCCCAACATCTCGTCGGAGATGACCAAATCGCGCAGCACCGCGCGCAGCTCGTCTTCGTGGACGATCCGCTTTTCTCGGTTTTGGGCGCGCATCGCATCGATGCGCGCCCAAAACCGAGAAAAGCGTCGTGTAGGGAAAGAGTGTA
>CAYTME010000073.1:0-16834 GCA_964438415.1 uncultured Pleurocapsa sp.
GGCGTTGATGACAGCGGGATCGACACCGGTCAGGAGAGCAGCGTCTTCGTAGGTGTAAATCGGTTCAGCGGTCAAGAGCGCCGGCTGCGTGTGGTAAGCGGGCAGGAAGAAAATAGTCAGGTCTACAAATGAGAGCAGCGCATACAGACCACCCAGGATCGCAGCCGCGCCTGCGTGCCAGCGCCTCGGCAGCCAGGCAAGCAGCCCAACGCTGAGCGCTGCTGTCCAAACGGCAATCGCGGGCAGCAGGTAACGCCCCTGGATGCCCGACCAGGCAGTGCTGGCGAAGTAGATCACCAGCAGAATGAAGGCCGCCGCGAAGCTCGTGCAGATGACTGCCGCGCGTTCGATCCTGTGCCGAAGGGCCAGCTTGATCAGACCGAGCGCAGCGGTGACGACCAGCGCGTCATAGATGGCATATAGCTGCGGGCTGATCCCAACCGATCCGGTTCCGAAGCGCGCCCAGAATGTCTGATAGGCGTAAGGGAGTCGATTGAACGCCAGGGCCAAGTTTGGTGCGTTCACAATCACATCATCGGGCCAGGTTTGACGCCATGCAGCGGTCAACAGTGGATCGTTGTACATGAGCGCATTGCGCGCAAACCAGCCACCCGCGATGAGGATCACGACGAATCCTGTCAGCGGCAGACTTCGCCACCAACGCGGATTGAGCGCGAAGGCGACCAGCACCGCCAGACCCATGAATAACGCATTGGTCTTTGCGAGTATGGCTGCTCCACACACTGTCCCCAGCAGCAGCGCTCGGCGTGTCGTCAGCGGCTCTCCATGCCAGCGCAGCAGCAGGTAGAGTGTACACGTCGCCAACAAGATGAGCAGGTTGTCATTGTTGATGCTGGCGCTGCTAAAGGCGAAAACGGGATGCAGCGCAGCAAACGCGAAGGCCAGCAGCCGCGCCGCGCGTCGATCTGGCAGCAGCAGGTGCAGCATGTGCCATGAGACAGCCAGCGTCGCTAGGCCGAGCAGAAGCGAGGTCGTGCGCAGGACGCTGACCGAGCGTGCCGCTTCGCTTTCCGATGTGGTGCGGGTATGCAGATAGCGGTTGGTATTGTCGTGGCCGGGGATGCCGATGGCATGAGGATAGTGCGGGTTGAGGCGCTGGTCAAGTTGGTCGAAGCCGTTATCATCGAGTAGGGCGAACAGCGGCGCATTGAGTAGGTAGTAAAGCGGCGGCTGGTGATATTGGCCGTTCGGCTGCCCGGCGGGGTCCGGAAGGTCGCCCGTGTTGGCCAGCGTGCGTAGATAGCGATAATGCTCGATTTCGTCAGGGCCTTCAAATGGTGGTCGTGCCTGAAAGCCTGCGGCCAGCAGCACATGTGCCAACGTCAGCAGCACGATCAGCCTGCGCTCCCAACGTGCTCCGCTGTTCATCGCTGCTCTGAACTTGCCCTTCACTGCCATTTGTGTTTCAGGCACTATTGTGCCTATTGAAACCTACGAGTGCCACACACTGGTGGTGGAAAGCGCTGGCTGTTCATGCGGCTTGCCGATTTCGATTACGAACTCCCAGAGTCATTCATCGCTCAGACACCGATCGAGCCGCGCGACTCATCGCGTCTGATGCTGCTCGACCGCGAGACAGGCGCGATTGAACACCGTGTCTTCCGCGAGATTGCCGACCTGCTGACGCCCAACGATCTGCTTGTGTTCAATGACACGCGTGTGATCCCGGCGCGGCTGAAAGCGCACAAGGCGGAGACAGGTGGCGCGGTCGAGATTCTCCTGCTGCGACAGGTCGGCGATGTAGAATGGCGGGCGCTCGTTGGTGGGCGCAATGTGCTGCCGGGCGTACGCTTGCGCATCGCAGGCAGCGAAATCGAGTGCGAAGTGGTCGAACTGCTCGAAGAATCCGAGCGGCTGTTGCGTTTTAGCGAACCGATCAATGCCCAGCTGACTGCATTCGGTGAGACCCCGCTGCCACCGTACATCCACACCCGGCTCGATGATCCCGAACGCTACCAGACTGTCTACTCGCGAGATGAGGGCAGCGCTGCCGCACCGACTGCCGGGTTGCATTTCACACCCGACTTACTGATTCAACTGCGGCGGCAGGGGGTGCAGTTCGCTTACTGCACACTGCATATCGGGCTGGGGACATTCAAGCCAGTCAATGTGGAGCAGATTACTGAGTATCGGATCCACGCAGAATATGCGCAGCTCAAGGCGAAAGATGCAAAGCTCATCAACGAGACCAAGCTAGGCGGTGGGCGCGTGATTGCCGTCGGTACGACGGTTGCGCGCGCGCTCGAGACGGCGGCAGTGCTCAGCGCGGGCGGCGACCCGGCGCGGGCGATGGAGCTGGGCGATCTGTGTCCCTGGCGTCCGGTGATCGCGTTCGAGGGCGATACCCAGTTGTACATCTTTCCTGGCTATCGTTGGCGTGTGGTGGACGCGATGATCACTAACTTCCACCTGCCCAAGTCATCCTTGTTGATGATGATCAGCAGTTTTGCTGGGCGGGAGAACGTTCTGAACGCATATGAGATCGCCAAGCGCGAAGGCTACCGCTTTTTCTCGTTCGGTGATGCGATGTTCATTCGCTGAGGCGCTGCGGTTGAAAAACGAACAGGGCGACCATGAGGCCGCCCTGTCGCTGCTTGAGGGAACGGTCCTGCTTACTCGCCGGCGGGGGGCAGCAGCACGCTGTCGATGACGTGGATGACGCCGTTGCCAGCCAGCACGTCAACCGCGGTCACCGTTGCGTCGTTCACCATCACGCTGTCGCCGTTGAGCATGACCGAGACGGTCGTGCCGGGCAGCGCGGTCGCGATTTGAGCGCCACCCTCAGTGCCTGCGACGGCGACCACCGTGCCCGCCTCCTCGACGCGCTCGCCGGCGGCAGCGGCGCCGATGTGAAGTAACCGGGCACAACGTGGTATGAGAGCACGGTCGTCAGCAGTTCGGTGTTATTGAGCAGGTCGTCCGCAGTGATACCGAGCGCCTCAATTGCTGCCTCAAAGGCTGCGTTGGTCGGAGCGAAAATCGTGTATGGGCCGCCGTTGAGCGCCTCATTCAGAATGAGAGGGTTCGCACCCTGCACAGCCGCCAGGAGGATTGTAAAGTCGCTCATGTCGAGCTGTGAAGCCGCGATCAGGCTCTCGGCCAGCGACGACATCGGCTCTTCCATCATCTCGCCGCCTTCCATCATCGGTTCAGCCATCATCGCCTGCACCGCTTCGACGGTGACGGGCAGCAGCACACTGTCGATGACATGGACGATGCCATTGGAGGCCATCACATCTGCAGCAGTGACGGTCACGTTTTCACCGTCGAGCGCCACAGCCAAAGCGGTCTCCGGCAGAGCCGTGCCGAGCAGCGCGCCATCGAGCGCGACCACGCTTGCAGCATCGAAGCGACCAGGAACGAGGTGATAGGCCAGAACGGTGTTCAGGATGTCTGGCCGAGCCAGCAGCTCATCAGGTGTCACACCGAGCGCTTCCAACGCTGCTGCAAACGCGGCGTCGGTTGGCGCGAAAACGGTGTAATTAGCATCTGGCCGGCTGAGTTCTGCCACGAACATCGGGTCAGCGGCATTGACCGCAGCCAACAGCGTGGTGAATTCGGGTGTTTCAGCAGTCGCACTGCTCAGTACAATATCGACGATCGTGCCCATGTCGTCCTGAGCTGATGCGCCGAACGCAGCAGCTAACAGTGCGACGAGGGCGAACAGCACAGCGAGACGGTTCTTCATCACAATACATCCTCATCTCAGACTTACAACGCTAAAATGGACTCGCGTTTTATCACGCTTGTTTAGGAGGCTAACCAGCATACGTGAGTAGGGGATGAACAGGTCTGTAGTTAGATCTAAACCGTTCAGAAGATAACCATGAGTGGTATGAGTGCGGCATCTAGCATTGATGAGAACGCCATCCGTGTCGTGGAAACGGTGTCACGCATCAGAGTCCGGCGGAACTAGCACGCGATCGATGACATGGAGGAGGCCGCCGTCTACATTTATATCGGACGCGATGACGACGGCGTCATTCGCGTGTAGGGTCGAGCTGAGGTGTCTAGTCGTGGGACGTCCTCCGTAACTGACGGTGAAGAAGATTGTCGTGCTGGGCAGAAGCGTGGCCACCGTTTGACCCTCTTTACCGATACTGCTCACTCGACCGCTTGTGATTAGAAGCAGATACGCGCTGAAGTAGCCCGGCATGATGTGGTAGCTGAGAAGATGCGTCAGCCGTTCTGGGTCTTGTAGAAATGCCTCGCGTTCGATGCCAAGCGATGCAAATGCCTGCTCAAAAGCGTCATCTGTGGGGGCGAAGAGAGTGAAGCCATCGTTTCTGAGCACCGATGAGACAGCTGGGTCGGCGTTCTGTATCACTTGATACAGCGTTGAGAAACTCTGCGAGCTTAACTGGACGCTCAAAAGGTAATCCAATGCCGAGGGCGGCGGATCGTCGATCTGAGGGGCAGGGATAGGGTCGCTTTGAAACGCGCCGCGCAGGTCCCAGTCTGCATATGGCAGCAGCACAGTGTCGATGACATGGACGATGCCGTTCACCGCTTCGAGATCTTGCTCGATGACGAGAGCCGAAGTGCCGACTCCTGCCAAAAGCAAGTTTCCTTCTGCAGCTCGAATGTCGATGAACGTATTAACCGGGTGCGTCGTGCCCAGCATCGCTCCATCCAAGGCCATCAGACTTGCGAAGTCGAAGCGGCCAGGAATGGTGTGGTAAAGGGGAATATCGCCCGCGATGTCGGGCCGCGCGAAAAACTGCTCTCGCGTCACTCGTAGCAGGCGAAATATGTCTTCGAAAGCCGCTTCTGTCGGCGCGAAGACGGTGTACATGGCATCGGGACGGCTCAACTCGTTCAGTAGGTGTTCGTCTACAGCGTCGAAAGTGGCGAGCAGCGTGGGGAAATCTGAGAGAAGCTCGGCGACCGCCGGCTGCTGTTCATGCGCCGAGACCCCGATCGAGCTGAATAGGCAAAAACACAGAAGGGTCAGTACAGTTAAGGATGTCCATTTCATGAGTGAAATCCCTAAAACTATCCATACACCGATCGAGATCATAAGAGCATGCCAGGTCTGCTGCTTTACGACCAACCTGTGCCTACCGTACGTTCTCAACAGAGATTTCGCAATTGACGATTTATCAGCCCGACACCTATAATTTCGAATTGTGATTTCCGCAAATTGTGATGCTTCGGTCTGCATCCCAATTCTCCCCGCCGAACGGTCACGAGAACGTGCACGATTTTGACGCGTGCGGCGGAGGCAAGCGAGCATGGGAGTACACTACATGTATGCGATCGTCCGGTCAGGCAACAAGCAGTATCGTGTTGAAGAGGGTATGCTGTTCGATGTCGAGCGGCTGCCTCATGATGTCGGCAGTGAATTCGATCTCACCGACGTGCTCCTTATCGGCAGCGGCGACTCGACTGTGATCGGTCAGCCTTTGGTAGAGGGTGCACGGGTGAAAGTTACTGTCGTCGAACAGTGGCGCAGCAAGCGTATCATCGTCTTCAAGTATCGCCAGCGCACCAATTACCGCCGGAAGAAGGGTCATCGTCAGCATTACACACGTTTGCGTGTTGATGCGATCCAGGCTTAGTGAGCGAGGAGAACTAACAGAATGGCACACAAGAAAGGCGGCGGCTCGAGCCGCAACGGTCGCGACAGTAACTCGCAGCGCCTGGGCGTCAAGCGCTACGGCGGTCAGTATGTCATCCCTGGTAACATCATCATCCGGCAGCGTGGGACGAAGTTCCATCCCGGCGAGAATGTGATGATGGGCAAAGACCACACCATCTACGCAGTCGCCGAGGGCTTCGTTGTCTTCGAAAAGCCGTACCGCGGTCGCCGTCACATCAGTGTTTACCCGGAGCTGACGCCGGTCGAACGTAATGGTGAACCCAAACGGCTCGAGCCGATGGCCGCCGCCGAGCTGACCAAGCTCAAGCCATCTAAAACGCGACAGGAGGCGCCGACGGCCGAGGCCGAGGCTGCTCCGCCGATCCCGGTGACCGCGGAGGTCGAGGCCGTACCCGCACCTAAGAAAGCCAAAACTGCCATCGCAAAGAAGGCTTCAAAAGAGGGTGACGACCTGACGATGATCGAAGGCATCGGCCCCAAGATGGCTGCTGCCCTGATCGCAGCGGGGATCGACACCTTTGCCAAGGTCGCGGATGCGACCGAAGAGACTCTTCGGGCGACCATCCAGCAGGCAGGCATGAATTTCGCGCCCAGCATTCCCACCTGGCCGAAGCAGGCACGCTTCCTGGTTGATGGCGACATGGATGGTTTCAAGGCCTATATCGACAGCCTGACCGCTGGACGTGAGAGTTAACGCAGGTAAGATCGAGGCGCGTGCGTCGTCCGATCATTTCAGCGCCAAAATGCAAAGCGCGCTGTGACCTACTGCAGCACAGCGCCGGAGGAAACCGCATGAAAGAGAAGATTCACCCGACTTGGTATCCAAATGCCGTCGTCAGTTGTGCCTGCGGCAACACCTGGACGATCGGCGCAACCCAGGCCGAAATCCGTACAGACATCTGTGCTAAGTGCCATCCCTTCTATACCGGCGAACAGCGTATCATCGATACCGAGGGCCAGGTCGATCGCTTCATCAAACGGCTTCAGGTGCGCGATGCGAAGCGTCAGGAAGCCGAAGAGCGTGCCGCTTCGAAAACTCCGATGACTCTGCCCGTCAGCGAGCTGGTGCTCAACTCGCGCTACATCAAGGCGATGAACGAAAACGGCATCATGACCGTTGGCGATTTTCTCGGTCGTCTTGAGAGCGAAGGTGAGGAAAAGCTGGCGGAGATCCCCGGTATCAATCCTAAGCTGATTCATGATGTGAAAAAGCAGCTCGTCGAGCGTGGTTATGTCGTGCCTGGTGAAATGACCACCGAGTAGCGATCGAAACGTCCCGTCCGCTGCTGTAAGGACGAGGCACTTGCCTCGTCCTTCGTTTGTCATGCTCTCGCCGCTTGATCCTGATGAGGAATTCTCAAAATGATCCATCATTCTGGACGTGTAGAGGTGATTTGTGGCAGCATGTTCTGCGGAAAAACCGAAGAGCTGATCCGCCGCGTCAAGCGCGCGGTGATCGCGCGGCAGCAGGTACAGGTCTTCAAGCACAGCCTGGACTCTCGTTATGCCGAGGGTGAGATCGCCAGCCACAGCGGGCAGTTTTTTGAGGCAGTCCCCGTGCAGGCCGCGGCGGATATCATCCCTCAGGTCGGCGCGGAGACAACGGTGGTCGCCATCGATGAGGTTCAGTTCTTCGATCGCGAGATTGTACGGGTGGTGGAGGAATTGGCGGCGCGCGGCATACGCGTGATCGTGGCGGGTCTCGATATGGACTTTCGCGGTGAGCCGTTCGGTTCTATCCCCGAATTGATGTGCCGGGCGGAAGAGGTGGTCAAGCTTCACGCCATCTGTATCGTTTGCGGAGAGGCGGCCAGCCGCACGCAGCGGCTTGTCAACGGTCAGCCGGCGCGATATGACGATCCCGTAATCATGGTTGGTGCGCAGGAAAGCTACGAAGCGCGCTGCCGTCAGCATCATCTTGTGCCGCGCAGTTGAGTCCTCTCAGCACAGATATTTTGGTAAAATCGGGGTCTCACGTACAGCAGCATACGGTGTTATCCAACCATGCTTTCGCGCCGCCATGTCTATCTTGATCATGCTGCGACCACGCCGGCGGACCCGCGCGTGATCGAGGCGATGCTCCCGTACTTTGGCGAGGTATTCGGTAATTCGCATTCCGCGCACAATCTTGGTCGTCGTGCTGAGCAGGCTGTCGAGGACGCGCGCGAACGAATGGCGCATGTTCTGGGCTGCAAACCAAAGGAGATCGTCTTCACGAGCGGAGGCTCGGAGAGCGATAACCTGGCTGTACGTGGCGCGGCTTGGGCACGCCGCCGCGACCAGGGGCGCGACCATTTGGTCACCACGCCGGTCGAGCACAGCGCGGTCGTTCGGACGGTCGGGCAGCTTGCGGATTTGATGGGTTTCAGCGAGACGCTCGTGCCGGTCGACTCGGATGGCCGAATCGATGTTGAGGATTTTGTCGCAGCTCTTACGCCCAAGACGGCGCTCGCGAGCGTGATGTATGCCAACAATGAAGTTGGCTCGATCAACCCTATCCCGCAGCTTGCAGCGCAGGCGCACGAACACGGCGCACTGTTCCACACGGACGCGGTGCAGGCTGCGGGACAGCTCACACTCGATGTGCAAACTCTCGGTGTCGATCTGCTCAGCTTGTCGGCGCACAAATTCTACGGCCCCAAGGGCGTTGGCGCGTTGTATGTGCGTGATGGTATCGACTTGGTACCGAGCCAGTCGGGCGGCAGCCATGAGGACGGGCGGCGCGCCGGCACTCTCAACACGCCGGGCATCGTCGGCATGGCGCTCGCGCTCGAATTGGCCTACGCTGAATACGAGCAGCGTGTCGCGCACTTCCAGCAGATGCGCGACGGACTGATCGATGGCGTATTGACGCGTGTGCCTGGTGCTCAGCTCACAGGGCACCGCACGCAGCGGCTGCCCGCCCATGCGAGCTTCGTCTTCGAGGGCGTCGAGTCGAATATGCTGCTGATGCACCTCGATCTGAAGGGTATCGCTGCCAGCAGCGCGAGCGCCTGCAAGACCGGCAGCCCCGAGCCAAGCGCTGTCTTGCTCGCCATGGGCTACCCACGCGATCTGGCGCTCGGCAGCTTGCGCTTGACGGTTGGCATCCATACGACTGAGGATGACGTCGCGTATGCGGTCGAAACGCTGGTCGCCAGCGTTGAGAAGGTGCGGGTGTTCGCTCGGCGCTAGCCAGATCTTCCAGGTTTTATCGCCGCGAGGCTGAACATGCAGGCTAGAGTCGGCATTGACTCGGGCAGGTGAAAGCGGCCTGGCTCACGCTCGATGCGGCGGGGATGCTGACTGCGTTCGCGAGCTGCTGCGCTGACTCGGTAGAGTATATCACGCCCATCGACTGCCTAAACCGTCCGTTTCAGTCCCCCGTCCCGATTTGCGCGGCAGGCACGCCCATCACTGGGCTTCCCAAACGGAGTCGCCGCTCAGAATGCGGCGAATCTGGTCTGGGAAGCGGTCGAAGCGGATTGGTTTGCCCAGAAAGCCGTCGAAACCTTGCTGATACGCCGTGTTGATTTCGCTGAGATGGACCGAGTAGGCCACGATCGGTGTTGCTCGAAAACGAGGATCGGCCTTGAGCAGATCAAGGACTTGATAGCCATTCAGTCCCGGCAGCTCGAGATCGAGGAAAACCACATCAACGCTGTCGAGCGCTTCGAGGGCTGTCTCAAGTTGGTTAGGGTGGGTCACCTGTGCGCTGCCGATACCTTCGGCAGCCAGCAGACGCGCCAGCACGTCCACGTTCTTGGCATTGTCGTCGATGATAAGAGCCTGACTCATGTTACCTCTTTTTGTGCTGACAACTGTTTCAATCTGGCCGCGCCGTGTCGTGCATGATGCCCTCGTAGCGGGCACCCGCATACCAGATCGGCTCACCGGCGAGGATGCGAGCGAGCTGCTGTGGGAACAGCTTCTGATCGAGCGGCTTGGCGATAAATCCCGAAAAGCCTTGCGCGCGCGTGCGAGCGATCGCGGCTCCAGGTTCGGCGGCGGAAACGGCGACGATCGGGATCGGCAGGTATTCCGGAAGCGTCCTGATCTCTTCGAAAATGTCGTAACCGGAGGCACCGCGCTGGAGCATCAGGTCGAGAATGATCAGATCGACGTGGGACAGTGTTTGCAGGTGCTTGATCGCGTCGGGTCCCCAACCTTCGAAATCTACGGTCGCGCCGTGTTGCGGGAGCATGATCTTGTAGATCAACCGGTTGCGGATGTCATCTTCAACAACATAGAGGTGTTTCCCCGCCAAGAGCATGATGTGGATCCTTCTGCTGAGGTCAGCTCACAATGTTCCAGACTTCTTCTCGGCGCAAGATCGTGTCGAGGAGCTGTGGAACCTGGTTGATGTTCAGCGGCTTGGCAATGCAGCCATCGAAGCCGGATGTACGCAGTTGGACGACTTCTTCGTTCATCACGCTCGCCGTCAATGCGATGACAGGCGTGTGCCGAAAGCGAGTGCTTGCGCGCAGCATGGCCAGCATCTCGAAGCCGTCGTGTGGTTTCACATGGATGTCGAGAAAGATGACATCTGGGGGCGGTTCGATCGATTCGACCCGCTGCAGGAAGTCCGCGCTTTCCTCGAACATGGTGAGATGTCTTACCGAAGCTTTGCTACTGAGCAGAAGCTGCATGACACGTCGGCTGTGTGGGTCGTCCTCAACATAGAGGATGCTGGGCGCATCGGTCATTGCGGGTTCCCTTTCGCTATACGAGCGCAGCTTCTGTGAGAAGTTCGACTTCGCTAGAGACAGTGGGCAGCGCCACAAAGAATGTCGTTCCCTTGCCCACAACGCTTTCCAGCCACATGCGCCCACCATGCGCCTCTGCCAGCCGCTTTGAGATCGGCATGCCGAGGCCGGTGCCGCCACCTTTACGTAGGCCAGTCGAGGTCTGTTTGAAGGCCTCAAAGACCTGGGGCTGTTCTTCAGGCGCGATTCCAGGGCCTGTATCGGTGATTGCGATGACGATCTCAGAGTCCGATCGCTGCGTCGTGACGGTGATGCTGCCTGTATCCGTGAACTTACAAGCGTTTGACATGATGTTGAGCAAGATTTGCAGGATACGCTGGCGGTCTCCGCGTATGGACGATAGGCCTGCTTCGTCCCGCAGTTCGATGGTGACCGGTTTGCCGGCAAGCAGGCTGCGTCCCGTCGAAACGACGACATCGAGGATGCGTCCGAGCTGCACATGCTCCTCAACGAACAGCGTGAGCGAACCCGACTCGATCTTCGACATGTCGAGCACATCGTTGATCAGGTTGAGCAGGTGCTCGGCGCTCTCAGCCGATGCGTCCAGCACTTCTTTCTGCTCGTCGTTGATGGCTCCCAGTGTGCCGTTGGCGACGAACTTGGTATAATTGATAATCGCGTTGAGCGGCGTCCGCAGCTCATGCGACATGCTCGCGAGAAAGGCGGACTTCATGCGATCGCTCTCTTCAACGCGAATGCGCTCTTCCCGCTCTCGCTGAGCGCTTTCTGCCGCTTCACGTTCGCGTTCAAAGGCTTCAGACAGTGCTTGCTGCCGGTCTCGCTCCAGCCCATCACGGTGCATAGAAAACAGCACCATCAAGATACCAATAGCGGCATTAAACGCAAATGCTGTTGTCAGGTCGAGATTAGGGTAGACGATCTGTAGCCCAGCCAAGAGCAATCCTTGGCCTATGGCTAATGCCAAGACAAAAGGACGTGAATAGGCGATTGCCGCGACTATGAGATGTGCGGCCGTGAAGAAAATATATCCATCCTCAGAGCCAGTGTATGTAGGTGGCACCGATGCTGTGACGAAACCATATGTACTTATGGCGATGAGGAGAGATACACCGAGACGGAAATGTCGCGTTCTACTCAGGTAGTACGACACCAACATCATGAGCACGAGCAATTCATCGGCAAAGAAATTCAACGACCATCGATTTTCCAGTAGTGGTACGATGACGAGAAAGATGATAGTGTTCAGGTTTAATCCCACCAAAATGCCGGTGAGCAAGCGTGCTGTGCGTCGATCATTCGGGTTTACGGTTTTGTCTGGCTCAGTGATACGCTGCCAGAAATGACCTAAGGCTTGTTTGAGGCTGCCCGCTTCACGTGATGAACGCGTATTCGCTGCCAATGCCATCTGCTTACCTCTATGCAGTGGAAATTGCTCGACATTTTTATGTTAAGCCTAAAAAATCGAAACTCCACAAAGAATCGATTTGTTAAAGGTAGATTTTTCTTTCTTACATCTTCGCATCCTCAATGTCGAAGTTGAGAAGGTTGTCAGCGACTTTGAATCAGAGCGTATTCGAAAAGAACATCGGCATTTATGATTAAGGTTGCGCACTTCTGGAGGTTTCGCGTTTGCTGGAGGTCGAAAACTGGGCGGCATGAATGAGACCAGAAGACGGGTCGTTGTCGCTATGAGCGGCGGCGTGGATAGTTCGGTCGCGGCGGCGCTGCTGGTCGAGCAGGGCTGCGAGGTGATCGGTATCATGATGCGTCTGTGGTCGGAAAAGACTGCCGGCGGGCGTGTTCACAACCGCTGCTGCACGCCGGATCAGATGGCGGATGCGCGCCGCATCGCCGATCAACTGAACATCCCGTTTTATGTGCTGGATACCCAGGATGAGTTTCGCGGCAGGATCGTGCAGTTCTTTATCGATCAGCACCGCGCGGGTGTGACGCCCAACCCATGCATGGAATGCAACCGGCATATCCGCTTCGACTGGCTCCTCAATCATGCGCTGGCGCTGGAGGCGGACTATCTGGCGACGGGACATTATGCGCGTGTGAGGCGGCAGGGCAACGAATACCTGCTGATGAGGGGCGTCGATCCCGCCAAGGATCAGAGCTACGTGCTCAGTGTGATGGGGCAGGCGCAGCTTGCGCGCGTGCTGTTTCCCGTCGGCGAGTACACCAAGCCGGAGGTGCGCGCAATCGCGGCGCGGCACGGTCTGCCGACCGCCAGCAAGGGTGATAGTCAAGATCTATGCTTTCTTGGCGATGGTGATTATCGGCGCTTCCTGCGCGACCATGCCCCGGAGATAATGCAGCCGGGGCCGATCGTACGCAGCGATGGTACCGTCATTGGTGAGCACGTCGGTTTGCCCAACTACACAATTGGCCAGCGCAAGGGATTGGGTGTTCAGGCGCGCGAGCCGCTCTACGTGATCGGTATGAATCCTTATCGCAACGCGTTGATCGTTGGCACGGTTGAGGAGCTGGGCAGCCGCACGCTAACTGCCCAGCGGGTCAATTGGTGCAGCGGGCGTATTCCAGACGCTCCATTCCGTGCGCAGGTGAAGATTCGGTACAAAGCTAATCCTGCGCCTGCGCTGGTCACACCGCTAGACGGTGATCGTATCCGTGTCGATTTCGATGTACCCCTGCGCGATATCACACCTGGGCAGGCGGCTGTCATGTATGATGGTGAGATCGTGCTCGGCGGCGGCATTATCGAGCGACAGTGACCGTAAGATCGGCGGCGCTGTCTGCGCGGATGAACCACGAACGACAGTTTTCGAGGATGGGGCAATGGAATATCGCGCTTTGGGGCGTACAGGTGTTCAGGTCAGCTGCCCTCTGCTTGGGTTGCATGAACTTCGGTGGGCGCACTGATGAGGCTGAGTCAATGCGTATCATTGATGCTGCGTCAGGGCAGGGTATCAACTTTATTGATACGGCGAATGTGTACGGACATGATCCTTTTGATTTTCAGGTCGAGCGCAGTCGCAGTGAGACAATCATTGGCCAGGCGCTCAAGCGGCAAGGTGGGCGCGACCGCTGGATAGTAGCGACAAAAGCTTACTTCCCGATGGGCCAAGACCCCAATGCGCGCGGCAGCAGCCGGAAGCATTTGACCGAGGCTTGCGAAGCATCGCTGCGTCGACTGCAGACCGATTACATCGACATCTACCAACTGCATCGTCCTAGCAACGATATCCCGATCGATGAGACACTGCGCGCGCTCGACGATCTGGTTCGTTCCGGCAAGGTACGCTACATCGGCAGCAGTTCTTTCGCCGCTTGGCAGATCGTTGAGGCGCTCTGGGCAGCTAGTGATCTGCACCTGAATCGCTTCGTCAGCGAGCAGCCGGCCTACAATTTGCTCGACCGTCGTACTGAACAACGTGAGTTGGTGCCGATGGCACAAACCTATTGGCTAGCAATTTTGCCCTGGTCACCCACTGCAGGCGGTTTTTTGAGCGGTAAGTATCGGCGAGTTACACAAGTGCCTGCCGACTCGCGGTTCGGGGCGTTTTGGATGAGCGCGGCCGATCGCCATATGCGAGACGCGGTCTTCGCCGTGCTAGATGTGGTGGAGATTCTGGCTCGTGAGAAGTCTGTGACGCCATATCAAATTGCGCTAGCGTGGTGTCTGCGCCAGCCGGGGATCACCAGCGCAATCACCGGGCCGCGCAGCGAGGTGCACATGGATGACTCAGTACGTGCGCTCGAGATTCAGTTGAACCCTGAGGACTTTGCGCGTCTTGATGCTGTCGCACCACCGGCGGGCATGATCGTGCCATATTATGGTTACGACGGCATGGCGTGGGTGCCCTGGGGTCCGCATACCCACCGGTGGCGTTGATGTGAGCGTGGCCAGGGCAGCAGTCGCGCCGCCCTGAAAAATGTGGGCTTTAGTAGCGATGGGCGATGCGCAGCAGCTTGGTGGCCAGCTCGATTGCCTCGCTCATCGAATTGACGAAGTACGGTACATTGGCGCTTGAATTGATCGCCTCATAACGGCCCGTGAAAAATTCTGTCGGAATGCCGCTCAAGACGTTGATCGTGATCGTTGGCATTCCAAACAGCTCATAGAAGTAACGCTGCGATGCGGCGTCCTGCTCCTCTGATTGATTGAACCACTGTTCGACGAAGGCTTTGACCTCTTCCACACCCATGCGCTCAATAACCGGTACACCATTCGTAATGAGACAGGCAGTCTTCTGGTTCTCTATCCCCGGCTGCGCGCGAAGCTCTTGTGCAAGCTGCATGTGGACAGCTGCCACGAGG
This sequence comes from uncultured Pleurocapsa sp., assembly GCA_964438415.1. Taxonomy (GTDB): domain Bacteria; phylum Chloroflexota; class Anaerolineae; order Aggregatilineales; family Phototrophicaceae; genus Flexifilum. Next base: position 14,614 of record CAYTME010000073.1, read on the forward strand.
GCACGCTCCTCTTCTTTCGAATGAGGAAGACTATGTACATGCAGAAGTGATACGTACACCCGGTGGCCATTGATGTCGATCGCTTGAGTTTCTGGTTCGAAGACTTTGGTTTGCGTTTCCATGGTTGATCCTTGTCGAAAAGGTGAAGCTCCACTCGTACCAAACCGTACCTTGATTTTATCGTTTATTTGAGATACTTGGCGTAAAGATTCCCCATTACGTCAGCAGTCGGATTACCTCGCCCGCAAACAGCAGCATGATCGTCGTGGCAACGATGATGTATGGGCCGTAGGGCAGAGCCGTGAACATACTGTAGCGTCCGCCGGCCAGCGAGCGCGAGGCGATGTACACGACTGCACCTGCCGCGCCCAGGAAGACGGTGATGAACATGGCGAAGATGAGCGGCTGCCAGCCCAAGATCAGGCCCGACAGTGTGATCAGCATGACGTCTCCGTATCCAAATGCGATCTCGTTGATCTGTCGACCGCGCGCTTTGGAGAGCATGTAGGTGAACAGATAGCCACCGAGATACATGAGAAAGAAGACACCGAAGCCGACCGCGCCGCCGATCAGCGCATCGACCAGGCTCGGACCGAGCGGTTCAAATGCGGCATCGATCAGGGCGATCAAAGCTGAAGGAATGATGACCGAAAACAGGATCAACTTGTGCTCGATGTCGATCACGGTCACCAGGACGAAGATCGCCATATAGATGAGCCAGAAGGTGAGCCGCGTTTCAGACATCATCGCGTTGTCTACGGCTGCGGCATTCGCCAGCAGCATCGCAAAGATGGTGCCGATCTCGGTGATCGGGTAGCGCCATGAGAGGTGCGCTCCACCGGGCGATGCTCGCCTACCGGTCAGAAATGCAAGCACTCCGAGCCAAGCGACCGGCGGGCGCAGTGCACCATCTGGGTAGCGCGGTGCGCGCGGCATCCGATGATGGGGCAGGTCATCTGCCAGCCAGTTGATGATGCCACCCGAGATGAGACCCACCAGGATGATTAGGGGAAAGGGAAACGACATCGATTAGACTCCAAAATTCGGAAGTGGCGGCCGGCGCTACTTGGATAAGTCAGGGATTGAGCACCGCCATACTGCTCACAGTGTAGCTGATGGAGGTCGCGAAAAAGCCTCTAGGTCTCGTGAGGTGTGGCTCGATCTGTGGGATGCCGTGCTGCGTTTGTTCACGAACGTGATTGCTGCCCTCGTCTCATTGCACTGCTTGCTTCCACTCACTAAAATCCGAGATAGCGGTCTGAACGCACGACTAAAGGTTAGCGACATGCGCGGCTTGACGTCATTGGCTGACAGGCTTCTGAATCTCAAGACCCTCGGCTTCATACTCGCTTCGGTCGCGATCATCATTGGGGTGGCCGGTTATGAGCTGCACGATGACCCTCTTTCACCTTTGGCTTGGTTTCTCAATGGCTACAGCGCCAATATTGTGACTGAACTGGGCAGCATCGCATTGACCGTCATTATCATCGACGGCTTGAGTGAGCGCCGCGCGCGCAAGCAGGAAAAACGACGCTTGATCGCACAAATGGCGAGCGTCAACAACAGTTCCGCGCTCGACGCCGTGCGTCTGCTCCGCATCGAGGGCTGGCTTTCAGACGGCTCGCTGGCAAAAGCAGATTTTTCAGGTGCTGATCTCCGAAATGCCGACCTGTCCGGTGCGGTGCTGACAGAAGCGAGATTCAAAGGTGCATGTCTGATCGATGCCCGTTTCGATCGCGCTGTTCTGGACAAAGTCGATCTCGCGAAAGCCGATCTGAGCGGGGCGCGTTTGGTGGACTGCTCTATGCACCGCGCAAACCTTTTTTCGGCCAGACTTGATCATACAGATTTAAGTTACAGCAGCCTGACGAGTGCCGTGCTGCTCAATGCGCATTTGCAGAATGCCGACTTGAACAACACGATTTTGACCGATGCCGATCTCACCGGCGCAGATCTGAGCAGCGCGACGCTCATCGGCACTCGTGTGACCGAGCCGCAGCTCCAGCGTGCGCGCTCACTTCATGACGCAAGACTCGACATCGCGCGCGATCCGTGATCGGACTCGCGGGTTGAACCACGACAGCCGCGCATCGCGACACTGGCGGCTGTGCTGTCAATCAATGCTTGGCCGAGCGGATGATTTGTACTAACCGCTGATATGGCTTGATGGGTAGTGCGGTGAGATTATCTCGCATCTGGCGAATTGGGTGGTGGGATGCGG